>CAYFRM010000079.1:0-32528 GCA_964345635.1 uncultured Clostridia bacterium | reverse complement strand
TAATCAACTCGCCAACTCCTGCTATCAAATGAGCAGGGACAACGCCCAGGGTTCTTACCAGGCCGGGCTTCAGTGCTTTAATTAACGACGCCTCGTATCCTATTCCCGCCATAGAAATGAAATAGCGTAGCAAACTACCAGTCCCTACTTTCCCCAGGTCGATTCTCTTCACAAATCCTTCAAGGATAATTTCACAGGCCCGTACAGGGTCAAAGGGAATCCCTGCAGAAAGCGCATAGATATTGCTCGTGCCGCAGGGAACGAATCCTATGGGAAGGGAACTGCGGGAAGATACTGCCCCGTTGATGACCTCGTTCATAGTCCCGTCGCCTCCACAGACCACAATCAGGTCATAATCTTTGGCGCTTGCTTTCTCGGTCTCGCGAAAGGCGCTATTTTTCTTTTCGGTCATTGCCAAACTGAGGGAATTATCCCTTCCCAGAATCTCCTTGATTATAGGCAGGTAAGTTTCTATTTTCTTCCCACCGGAGAAAGGATTTATAATTAGTTTCATTCTCATAGTCTCTGATCCCGCTACTTTGACTAAAGTATATCAAAGAACAGAGGCTCGGTCAAGGCAAAAACCGCCGTTTTTCCCGGTATATATATTTTCCCCTTGCGTTTTTGCGGAATTTGTGGTAATTTTAGGAATAGGCTTTTCCGGAAAGCCTGGTGTAATTAGGTATATATTATCTGTTATCTAAAAAATGAGAAAAGTAAAATATTATCTATCATTATTCTTGCTTCCCGCCATTATTGTCCCCTGTTGCTGGGCCCTTCCCGATTTAAATATCTCTCAATCCGACATCAGTTTTAGTAACGATTATCCCGACTCAAATGAAGTGTTCACTATTTCGGCAACTGTCCGTAACATTGGCCCCACCGGTTATTCCGAACGGGTCTTTGCCAAGAAT
The DNA here is from genome assembly GCA_964345635.1 of uncultured Clostridia bacterium. Taxonomy (GTDB): domain Bacteria; phylum UBA6262; class WVXT01; order WVXT01; family WVXT01; genus WVXT01. The sequence continues at coordinate 31,614 of CAYFRM010000079.1, read as the reverse complement.
ACCGAAGAGACAGAGCCGGAACTGTGGCAGGTTAAATTGTATAATGGCTTATGGGTAGCTCAATCTTTTCAATGTGCAGAGGATGTCAAGTTAACTGGTGTGGGTCTTTATATAAGAGATATTGCTGAGGCTGACTGCGATGACTCTTTGACCGTTACGATTGAGACGAATCTTTCCAACGCGCCCAGTGGAAATTTGGTTGTGGCCAGTGCCTCCGCTACGGTAAACAGTAGTGGCGGCTGGTGGTTCTGGAAGGATTTTGTGTTTCAAGAATTGGCTCCTTTGTCTGCAAATACCACGTACTGGATAGTAGCTCACAATTACGCTGTTTACGACAGCTCAGGATATTCGGTAGTACATACAACCGATAACTTTTACACTGACGGCACAGAGCTTTGGTCGGACGACCAGGGAAGCACGTGGGATGAATGGACGAATGGCCGCGATTTACTGTTCAAAGCGTATCGCTCCACGACAACTATAGTCAGTTTTTATGATGGCGACCCGGATGCGGCAGGCACTTTGATTGGCACAGACGAAATATCTCCCATTCCGGCCAGCGGAAACGTAATTGCATCTATTTCTACTTCTACTTCTGCCGGATACCATAATATTTATGCCCATGTGGATAGAGATAATTACATTGTTGAACAGGATACAACCAATAACAAAGCTTATGCCACAATTGCCGTAGATTTTCCCTGCGTTACCAGCGCGGAAACAATCGATGCCGACCTGGATGGCTGTATAGATGCTTATCATATTGTTTTCAATGAGGCGGTGGAAGATTCCGCTCCTCTATTCGATCCGGAAGGTTTTGCCGTTGCCGGTCATAGTATCATCGGGGTACTCACCACTCTGGCAAGTCATCCCGATGTGTTAGACGACGATGATATTTACCTATGCTTTACGGAAAGCGGAGTCCCGGATACGGGCACCCTTCCCGAAATTACTTACAGTAGCACTACCGGCAAACTGACCGACCTGGATAATAGTAATCCTTTGCTCGATATTGGTGAGGCGGACATAACGGAGACCGATGGAACATCCCCGGCAATCAGTTCTCTTCTTTCCTTCCCCCAGGGCGGTGCCCTGGGTATCCCCATTGATGCCTCAATTAAGATTGTTTTTGCCGAACAGATGAATGTCGCCACCACGACTGGGGCGATCAAGGTGGAAGCGATCGTAAATAAAGACGGGGAAACTATAAGTCCTGAGCCAATTTCAGGAGACTTCTCTTCCTCTTACAACGAAACTGCCGGCCGGCACGAATTCCTTTTTCAACCCACGCCTCCTCTAAAGAATAATTTTACTTACCAGGTTATAGTGGCTACAACCGCAACAGATACCACGGGTAAGAATTTTAGCGGCTTTGGTTTTGACTTTACCACCATTGCCAATTATCAGGAGTCAAATACGTTCGTTTCAGGCGATGGCAAAATGAAAATAGTCTTGAATAAGGGAACGGCGAAAGAGGATTTCTTTGTGCAGGTGAGCACCTCTCCTCTTGAGGACTCTCCCAAAAGAACCAATATAATTGACGCCAATAATAAACTTGACGAGGATGATGATCCGTTTTCCTTTACTCTGGAGCCCACTGTGGTAGAGATAGAAGCTTTTGCCGCCAACGGAGACCCGATTACCGACACCTTTGAGATTCCGGCAACCATAACTTTGTCTTACGAAGACAGCAGCCCCGAAGATGGGATTGTTGACGGAACATCGCCCGCGTTAAGAGAAAAGACGCTAAAAGCATACTGGCTCGACGAGTCGCATAGCCTGTGGGTAAAATTATCGGGCTCAAAAGTATATACTGATTCTAACCTCGTCTCGGCGGACACGTTTCACTTTAGTGTCTTCAGCCTTCACGGTGAGGGTACAACCGATTTGAGCGATGCCTACGCTTATCCCGTTCCGTTCAAACCGAGCCGGGGAGATGACGATATTACGTTTACGAACATTTCTCCTATATGCACGATTAAGATATATACCCTTAATGGCGAGCTTGTTAGAACTATTAACCATACAAGCGGCAAGACCAGTTATTCCTGGGACGTCACCAATGGTAAAGGAGACAAGCTGGGAAGCGGAGTCTACCTTTATTTAATCGATAGTAAGGGAAGCAAAAAGAAAGGAAAGTTAATAGTCATTCGATAAAATTATGACAAGATATTTATATAGATTAACCATATTTACTATATTGTCCATCTGCCTGTCACTTCCCGCTTGTTTTGCCGGGGGTCGGGGAACTACGGGAGCAAATTTCCTGAAGATAGCCGTGGGAGCGAGACCCCTGGGAATGGGGGGCGCCTTTGTTGCCGTTGCCGATGACGTCAATGCTATTTGGTGGAACCCGGCAGGAATTGCCGAAACAGAGCGCAAAGAAGTGACCCTGATGCATAATGAAATGGGTGAAGATATACGCTATCAATTCTTAGCTTATAGCCAGCCGGTAAGAAAACTGGGGGGAGGATTAGGGGGGAGCATATCCTATTTAAGTGTGGGCGAAATTCAGGGATACAGCCCCGGGGGAATAAGAACCAAAAAGTTAAGCGCGTACGATTTAGGAATTAGTCTGTGTTACGGTTTAGGAATTGTTCCTTCCGTCTCCACAGGAGTCAATTTCAAATTTATTGCGGAGAGACTGGCTGATGAGAGCACTTCCACCTTTGCGCTGGACATAGGAGGATTGTGGAGGACGCCTGTTTCCGGTTTGCGATTGGGATTCAATATGCAGAACCTGGGAGGAGGAGTTAAGTTTATCCAGGAGAGGTCACCCCTTCCTTTAAATGGTAAACTCGGGTGCGCTTATGAATTTAAATTCTTTGGCGCCGAGTCAATTGTCGCATTGGATGTTAATATACCGGTTGACTACAGTGTTTTTGTAAACGGGGGAGTGGAATGCAAGATATACGATTTAATCGCTTTGCGCGCCGGATTCAAGTCAAAAGATGATTTGTCCAGCGGGCTCCGTTTGGGGATAGGGATCGGGGGGAGGAATTTGGTGGTTGACTATTCCTGGCTATCCCGGGGAGATTTTGATAATAGTCACCGCATAAGTGCTACCCTCCGTTTCGGCAGAAAGTATGAGGAAAGTATGATTGAAAGAGATATTAGAAAACATTTTGAGCTGGGGAAGAAATACTTTGACAACGGACAACTACTTAAAGCCCACAGGGAGTTCAAAACCATACTTCTGGTTAGTCCCGGGCATAAAGGCGCGCGTGATTTCATAAGCCGTATCGAAGTCAGCGTGGAGGAAGTGGAGGTTGCAAAGGATATTGCCAATTTCTTCGAGCAGGGAGAAAAGTTTTACGAGAAAGGCGATTTAATTTCCGCGCGCGCAATGTTCGAGGAGATTGTTGCCCTTAATCCCGACCATCAGGAAGCCAGGGATTACATCAATACGATTGAGCAAAGGTTCGAAGAAGTCGTGGATTCCATTTTTGCCAGAGGAGTCTCGTATTATGAACAAACGAATTACGTTAAGGCGCTTGATGAGATGAAAAAAGTGTTAACCCTTAATCCAGACCATGAGAAAGCAAAGGAATATGTTACTCTGAGTGAGAGTAAACTGAGAGAGCAGGAGAGAATCAAACTGGAATTAAAGAGGAAACAGGAAGAAAAAAGAAAGAGGAGAAAAATCTCCACCTGCCTCAAAAGAGGATTGAATTATTACAAAAGAAAAGAGTGGGCAAGAGCGATTAACTCATTTAATGAAGTACTGGCTCTTGCTCCCGGCCATAAAATAGCATCAGAGCATATTGTTATCTGTTACTATGCACAAGGACTCACCTTGCATAAAGAAGGCAAATTGCTGGAAGCGCTGCGTATGTTCAACAATGTGCTCCGGTTATATCCGGGACATGAAGAGGCACAGGAGCGGATTTCGCGAATTGATGAGGAGCGCAAAGAAAAGGCAGAAGAGTACAATCGAAAGGGGCTGGTTGAGTATACCAGGGGGAATTTGCAGGCAGCGATAGAGGCCTGGGAAAATGCCCTTCGTCTCTATCCTGACCTGGAGACAGCGCGGAAGAACTTGGAAAGAGCCCAAAAGGAAATGAACAAATGAAATTAAAAACTAAGTTTTCTGTCTTGAACAGTTTTCTAATCATTGCTGTCATTCTGGGAGTAAGCGTCTTTCTTTTTATCGCCGAGAAGCGGCTCCTGATTCAAGAAATAGAAGAGAACCAAACGAACATTATTAAGGGATTGGCCGAGGTGGGCAAGGAATCTCTAATCACCAATGACGAAATACTGCTCATAAACTATGTAAACCTGATAAGGAGAACCAGAGGCGTAATGTACGCGGTGGTGACCGACCCCGAAGGTAAAGTTCTCGCTCATACTGACGTGAGCTTCTTGGGAATGGTTGCCAATGATACTACGGCAATAAAAGCCCGTTCATCAAATAAACTTGTTACTCAATCATATGTAGATAAAGAAAATCAAAAAGTATTAGATTTTGCTTTACCTATCTTTGTTAACGAGGAGAAAGCGGGGATTGCTCGCATCGGGTTTTCTCAGGATAGTCTACACGAAATAGTAGAGGAAACCTTGAGGGAAACGCGTAAAAGAATTTTTGGCGTGGCAGTGGTGATGTTATTCATCGGTTTTATCGGCGCCATAATTCTTGCCCAGATGATGACCAGACCAATCAAACGGATGGCAAAAGGAGCGGGATTAATCGGTCAGGGAAAACTGGATACGAAAATTGTGGTCGAAAGCAAGGATGAACTGGGAAGCTTGGCCAGGGACCTTAACAAGATGTCCGGCCAATTAAAAGAAATTGACCAGATGAAGAGTGACTTCCTCGCCAGCGTTACCCACGAGCTAAAATCGCCGTTAACTTCACTGATTATGTACATCGACCTTTTCTTGACGGGAGCAACAGGTAAGTTAAACGACAAAGCAAAAAAGTTCTTAAGAATCATGGAAAGGAACAGCAATCGCCTTGCCCGGTTTATTGATGACCTATTAGATATGGCAAAGATTGAGCGAGGGAAGATGGAAATAAAAAAAGAGTCCCTGGGGATTTTTCCCATAGTTTCGGAAACGGTAGAACTTATGAAGCCTCAGGCTGACGAAAAAAATATTGAAATAGTAACGAATATACCGAACGACTTGCCTTTGGTTTTTATTGACGGGGACAGGACGCGACAGGTCATCACCAATCTTCTCAGTAATTCCATAAAGTTTACCCCGGAAAAAGGAAAGATATCGATCAAGATCCGGGATGATAAGAAGTATCTTGAGGTCAGTCTTAGCGACACAGGAATGGGTATTCCACCAGAGAAGATAAGTAAGATTTTCGATAAGTTTGAACAGGTAAAAGAAGTAAGAGAAAGAGTAAAGGGGCCGAGAGGAACTGGTTTAGGTTTGGCAATTGTGAAATCCCTTGTTGAGGCTCAGGGAGGAAAAATCTGGGTAGAATCAGAACTGGACAAAGGTTCGACTTTCTATTTTACCCTGCCCAAACAGACAATAGTATAATAGCTTTTCCGTAAGGGAGACTTTAACATGCTAAGAAAGGGATATTATGGCTGGTGAAAGAATTTTAGTTGTCGATGATGATCCTAATATCAGAGAAGCCTGCGTGGAATACTTGCGAATGAATAAATTCAGTGTGGATGAAAGCAAAAATGGAGAAGAGTGTTTGCAACTGCTCAAAAAGGATTATTACCAGATTATCCTTACGGATTTAATGATGCCGGGCATAGATGGAATCGGAGTGCTAAAAGCGGTAAAAAAGGAATACCCCCGGTCCGATGTAATCATAATGACCGCCTACGGGACCATCGAAAATGCAGTGGAGGCAATGAAACTGGGGGCTTACGATTATATTACCAAGCCGTTTAAGATTGACGAACTGGGCTTGTTGGTTAATAGGTGCCTGGAAAAGCAAAGGCTTGCCCGGGAGGTCGATGAATTAAAAGAAGTAGTAAACCTTTATGAAGTAAGTAAAGCAATAAGTTCCCTTATGGATTTGGACCAGTTGCTCTCCCGCATCATAAAATTGGCCACCGATACCTTAGGCGCCGATGGCGGGTCTATAATGTTATTTGATAAAGAGACGGGAAAACTGACGGTAAAGGCAGCCTCGGGGAGAAGAGAAGATATGGTTATGGGCAAGAAACTCGATATCGGGGAAAGGGTAGCGGGGTATGCGGCCCAGAAGAGTGAGATTGTTAAGATCGATGGAAATTTGAAGGATGACCCGCGATTCCGTAATCTTGAGCAGTTTGACGGAATACACTCGGGAATAACCATTCCCTTAGTGAGAAAGGATAGATTGTTCGGCATAATCAATGTCCACAGAACGGAAAAAAAGGACGCATTTACCAAACAGGACGTCGATCTCTTATCTATCTTTGCCGCCCAGTCGGCAATTGCCATTGATAATGCGTATCTTTTCAGTACTTTACAACAAGAGAAAGAAAAGATTGAGGCTGTTTTCAGGGGAATGGAAGACGGGGCCGTTATTACCGATGCTCAACTGAATATCGTTATGCTTAATTCATCGACAGAGAGACTGTTAAATATGAAAAGAGAAGAGTGTCTGGGAAATAACCTTCTGGGATTCATTTCTGATTTTCAACCTTCAATTCCCTGGAAAGAACTGGAAAGGAAAGAGGAAAAAGTGGTCAACTTTGACCTGGTAAGAAAAGGCGGGAAGGCGCTTTTTCTTTCTGTCGTGGCAAGCAGAATCAGGAACGGAGAAGGTAAACTATTGGGCCAGATTATGGTTTTTCGCGATATTACCGAAGAAAAAAGAGAGGAGGTGGTAAAGAGAAATTTCCTTAATCTTATTTCCCACAAACTGAGAAATCCCCTGACGACCATTCTAGGTTACCTTCCTTTTCTTCAGGAAAAAATGAAAGCATTGGGTAAGTCGGAAAAAGAGGTCCTGGGAGTGATAGAAAGGGAAGGACTGGTTCTTTCCAGTCACGTAGATAAACTGCTTATGTTTACCTTGCTGGAGCGCGAATATCTGGAAATGGATAGAGAAAAAGTCAATGTAAAATCGCTGGTAAACACCGTATTGGAAATGATAGACAGTCTGGTTAAGGTTAATCAGGCAGAAGTAGAGGTTGATGGTAAGCTGGATGATATTGGCCAGATTTATGTGGATAAATTGAAAGTCCAGAATGTCATTGAAAACCTGGTAGAAAATGCAATAAAGTTCAATGATAAAAAGAAGAAAAAGGTAAGGATTACTGGACATTCTGTGGACGCTAAGTTTATTCAAATGGAAATAGCCGATAACGGGCCAGGTGTTCCTTCCGAAGAACAGGAAAAAATATTTCAAAAGTTCTATCAGATAGAAGAATATTTTACGGGCAAGGTAGAAGGAATCGGATTAGGACTCCCGCTGGCAAGACGACTGGTGGAAGCTCATGGTGGGAAAATCTGGGTGGAAAGCAAGTTAGGAGAAGGAAGTACATTCTATTTTACTTTGCCGAAAAGCACGTAACGGAGGCACATAGGTAGTGTAGGGCTTTATGCCCGTAAGGATTATACCCATAAAGGGCTACATTACGATCTTTTGATTACAGAATATTCTAAAAATGGACGATTACTGAAATCTTGTTATCCCGGGTATAACCTATCATTTCACCTGCGGGCACGTTAGCCCAGTCAAATTGATAATTCTTAAGTTTAATCCCCATTCCGTAAGTTGCTCCCCTGACATTGCCATCCTTTTCATAGTAACCGAATCTGAGGAAAATGGTATCTTTTAATTTGTGTTCTCCTCCAATGTGTACGCGCCATCGGTCATTGAGAATCTTGTTAATATCGCCGGCAATAATCCAGGGACCTCTATTGTAAGAAAGACCTAATTTCAGTGTTCTTGGTAGATCATCCTTTTTGACTTCTCCTTCCATCTGAAGCTTGTTTCCTACATTTAGAAAAGAGAATCCCAGATTTAATCCCCGGGCAAAAGGAAATTCATAAATGAAGCCAAAATCTCCCGAATAGGCTGTGCCTTTAGTGGTTCCAAAAATAGGGTCACTTTCTATGCGTTGAATGACCTTAAATGCAAGACCCAAAGAAAGGTTTCCTGCAAATTCTTTCCCATACGATAATGCAAATGCCCAATCTGTCCATCTTAGATTCCCCAAAGTGTTACCGCTGCCGTCTGTTACCGGAAGAGGGTCAATAAACAATACCACCCCGCTTACCTCATAGGTTCCCCAGCCCTTTACCGGGACAGCTAAACCAAAAAAGCTGAGGAAAGCGTCCTTTACTGCCTCGCTGTACATTGCCGCGCATTGTATTCTTCTTATTTTTGCCAACCCCGCGGGATTCCAATAGGCAGCAGTCACGTCAGAATGGAGGGAGACAGAAGCCTCTCCCATTGCCGAAGGTCTGGCTCCTATGCCAAACTTAAGAAAATCAACGTAGGTAGAATGGATATCGGCGGGATATGCATTCTTTGCCAATGCACAAAAGAGGAGAAGCAGAAATAGAATTTTAAGAGTTAATTTGAACATTTTCCTGAATCGGAATTACCAACCTATCGGAGCGTTTTCCACAGGGCTCATAAATAATAAAACCTCTCAGTATAAGATATTATATGTCAGGCTTGTAGGTACCGAGAGGTAACATATATCATCTAAGGATAGCCATTCTTTTGGTATCTACGAAATCACCGGCCTTTAACTGGTAATAATAGATACCGCGGGAAAGTCTATCACCGGCATCGAAATGTTTTGAATAAGTTCCCGCCTGCTGATACTCATCCACGATAGTGGCTACCAGCTGTCCGCAAATGTTATACAGTTTCAAGGTAACGTGGCAATCTTGAGAAATAGCGTAGTTTATCGTCGTTGAAGGATTGAACGGATTGGGATAATTCTGGCCCAAAGAATTTTTTACCGACCCGGGCGTATCTTCCGTATCACCGGGGTCGGTCCCTCCCGAAGAAGAAGGTGAAACGGACATAATCTGATACAGAGTATACCCCGTGCTTCCTGTAGTGACGCTCTGTTCTACCGGGTCTAACGTGGAATCCGGGATAATTTCCCACCGGGACGTTGCTTCATTCCATCCGCAGATTACGATATCTCCCGTATCGATTCCCTGAATATCTCCATCGCTGAAGAAAAGTTTCACCAACTCTCTTTTTCCGGGGAAGATAAATCTGGGAGCAATTGGCTTGAATCTTTGTTTCTTAATAGCGGTTTCCTGAAGGGTGTTTGAGCCCTGATAGGTGACGATGAGCGCGGGGGAACCATTAGCGATTTGCGTATCGTAATCTAAGGAAATGGTAACGTAATAAATTCCCTTGTTCCAGTTTTCTCTTACTGTCTCGGTAAAGTCCCATTCGTAACCTTCGCCTTCAGTAACAGGCAAGAAATAATGTTTGCCGGGTCTATGCTCGAGAAGTCTCGACCAATTGCGATGCAAAAATTTCCTCAGCCATAATTTAATACTCCAACCTCTCTTTCGATAATTTATCCACAACAGGGCTTTCAAAATCTGGGCATCCGAAGACAGGTGTTTATCCAAACGGAAGATAAACCCTTTTCCTCTAACGTTTGCAGGGAAACATTTTCCCGGTTCGATAACTCTTACGGTATCGTCCCCGGTGAACTCTTCTCCGCTGGTGAGCGATCCGGCAACGGTTATCTTAACTTCGTCCTGGGGACTGAGAACATTTATCAAATCTTTTCTTGCAAACTTTGCCAGTAAACAACTGTCACTTTCTATCCCGGAAACCATCGTTTTATTTGCAAGTATTGGCTCTATGGAATATTCGTCAACTGCCGAAATTTGTACGGTATTTCCGTCAATCTGGTCTACGTTGAACCCGTTCGGCAATCCGATGGATGCAGTAATAAAATGGCCCCTACTCTTAAGGTTTATCGTTTTCGGGGTTATGTGCACGGTTGCTAGTATGGGCTCAGGTGGCGGTGGAGGGGGAGGTGTAGGGTCGTCCTGGGGAGGTTCGTCGTCTACGGGGTCATCCGAGGGCTCTCCCAGCACTACAACTGTGTCTGCCCGGGCAAAAGTAGTAATAATAGATAAACCCGTTATCAGCAAACAGCCAATTAGAACAGGGATAAGTACCTTTTTCATTGTTTCCCCTCAAATAGAAAAACCGGCTTGCCTACTCTTTTTTCAGAGCTTTTCGGCAACCCGGCTCGCATAGATCGGTATCTTCGGCAACCAGCCAGCATAGACCTAACCGGTCTTTAGCCCCGTGGCTTTGCGTCCCCCAATTTCTCGGAGTTTGCCTTTATCGAATACCCATTATTCCTATACTTCTAACCTAAGTATATCACAGAAATCGGCAATTGTCAACCTGAAAAAACGCAGGCAAAATACGTAATATAGCTTAAAAATACTTGACAGAAAAAAGGATATTTTATAAAATTCAACACATGGAAACAGGAATTTTAATACAAATTGGTTTAATAGTTGGCGCATATCTTTTGGGCTCGGTATCTTCGGCATACTATGTTACAAAATGGAAGAAGGGAGCCGATATACGAGAATTGGGTTCGGGTAACGCCGGAGCCAGGAATGTGATGTTAACGGTGGGAGCCTCCCTGGGGATCGGAGTAGCTATTTTCGATATACTAAAAGGGGCGGTTCCTATACTTTTTGCCAAGGCTCTCGAAATGCCCCCTCATACCGTTACTCTCACGGCTGTTGCTGCGATTTCCGGGCACAATTGGCCAATTTTTCTGCAGTTTCGTGGGGGTTCTGGCCTGGCCACTTTAGGAGGAGTGATTCTTCCCCTGATGCCTCGCGAGGCCTTTCTTCTCTCTTTGGTGGGGATGGGAGTAGGTTGGACCTGGTTACGTTTTCCTGCCTGGTGTCGGAAAGCCCCACCTATAGAGAGCAGCTGTCTGGTTATATATGTTATTTGTCCTTTTCTGGCGTGGTATTTTGGTGAGCCTATCTATTTGATCACCCTTCCTCTCTATGTGGGAATCCCCATCATTATTCGGCGTATCTCTCTCCTGAAAAACGGGCTGTACCAACGGGTAGCTGAATTCCGCAAGGCCGGTTAGTCGAAAAACACACCAAGAAATACCCTTTCCCTATTGCATTAGTTGGAGAATTATGTTAGAATAAATTTCGCATATTTTATGACTGTAACTATTTCTTTGAGGAGAAGGAGTTATGGATAGTATGGAAGAGATAGATAAGATGGCAGGAAGGGCAAAAGTGGCGGCGAGGGCAATGGCTAATCTGAGCCCTTCATTGAAGAAAAAAGCACTGGTGGCAATGGCTAAAGCTATCGAGGATAAAGCTGAAAATATAAAAGCCAAAAATACAATTGACCTGAAAAAGGCTAAAGAACAGGGCCTGAGTCCCGCGTTAATTGATAGGCTAACTTTGAATGACAAGAGAATTAGCAATATGTGTAAGGGCTTGCGGGAAATAGCCGAACTGCCCGATCCGGTTGGCGAAGTTATGGAAAAGAAGCTAAGGCCCAACGGCTTAAGAATCGAAAAAGTCAGGGTCCCGCTGGGTGTCATAGTCATAATCTATGAGTCCCGCCCCAACGTAACCGCTGATGCAGCGGGGTTATGTCTTAAAGCAGGAAATGCGGTCATTTTACGCGGTGGTTCGGAGGCAATAAATTCTAATATGATTATCGCCAGTGTGCTGCAACAGGCTGCTTATTCATCAGGGATTCCCGAGGGCGCGATACAATTGGTAGAAACCACGGACAGAAAAGCAGTATTCCAGCTCGTAAAGATGGATGAATTTGTTGACGTAATAATTCCCCGGGGTAGTGAAGAGATGATAAAGAATATAAAGGCCAGCGCTACCGTTCCCGTGATCGGCCATGGCAAGGGACTATGCCACATTTACGTAGATAAGAATGCTGACCGGGGAATGGCAGAAAAGATATGTTTCAATGCCAAAGTGCAAAGGCCCGGCGTGTGTAACGCTATGGAGACTCTTTTAGTCCATAAGGATATTGCCGGTGAGTTCTTGCCGGGGATGATCAAGAAATTCGAGGAAGCGAAAGTGGAAATTCGCGGAGATGAGAAGACCAAGAGTATACTTCCCCATATCAAAAGCGCCGGAGAAGAGGATTGGAGTACTGAATATCTGGATTTGATTCTCTCGGTAAGAGTCGTCGATTCGCTCTCGGAAGCCATAGACCATATTAACAAGTATGGATCGATGCATTCGGAGGCAATTGTAACCCGGGATAAGGATGCTGCGGAAAGATTCTTGCAGGAAGTGGATGCCTCTTCGGTTTTCTGGAATGCTTCTACCAGGTTTACTGACGGGGGAGAGTTTGGAATGGGAGCGGAAATTGGCATTTCCAACCAGAAACTCCATGCCCGGGGTCCCATGGGAGTGAGGGAGTTGACCAGTACGAAGTTTGTAATATATGGAGATGGGCAGATAAGGAAGTGAATTCAAAATATGGCTTGTTCATCCCCAAGGAATTTTTTGACGCCAAAAGCTGTTCACAAACCATATTTTGAATGTTGTAGCTGCAGAGCGATAGCTCTGCTGAAATGACAGAATAAGCAAAGCTTACGCTTTGCTGCTACAGCGTAGATATTATGGTTCGAAAATGGGGGGAGGAATGAGAATCGGGATTTTGGGAGGGACGTTTAACCCCATCCACTATGGGCATTTGGTTATCGCCAGTGAGGTTAAGGATAGGCTCAATTTGGATAAGGTTATCTTTGTTCCCGCAGGAAGAGCACCGCATAAGAAGGTCAAGAAGGCTACTCCCGAGGAGCGGTATCAGATGGTTTCTCTGGCGATAAAAGGTAATTCTGCGTTCGCAGTTTCTCCCATAGAGATAGAAAAGAGCAAGCTGGCGAGCCGTCCCACTTTCACGCTGGAAACAATAAGAGAATTTTTGAAGATTTATGGTAAGAAAGCAAGAATATATTTCATCGTTGGGTTGGACGAAATGCTGAAAATTTCCACCTGGAAAGAGCCGAAGAAGTTGCTCCAACTTTGCAAATTCGTAGTCGTTAGCAGGCCGGGTTATGAGTCAAAGAAGTTGGATAAGAGAATAGCTTCCCAAGTTATGATGCTACAAGTTCCTACTTTGGAGATTTCTGCTTCCGACATCCGCCGGAGAGTAAAAACTGGCAGGCCTATCGGATATCTACTGCCCCGATCGGTAGAAGAGTATATTCGTAAAAAGAGACTATACTCTTAAAAGATGAAAAAGCTAAAAATTTCCGCAAAGAAGTTAATCTTATCTTGCATATTAATTTGCGTAGCTCTATTTATCTTCGTCTCCTATAACGGTAAGGTCTTTCAGTTCGTCAGGCGGGGGGAACGAATCAATATCCTGGTACTGGGATGCGATGAGTTGAAGTTTGCCAAACATGCCGATGCAATAATGCTGTTAAGTTATGAACCCAGAACGAGATTCCTGGATGTCCTGTCAATTCCGCGGGACACCAAAGTTTCCTGCTCCCAAGAGCTCTCCTGGCGCGGGTACAGAAAGATAAGTGAAATTTACGCCCTGGTCTACAGGAAAAGTAAGTCCTTTGATGAAGCTTGTCTTTCTTCAAAGGAAGCGATGGAGAATCTTTTGGAAATGGAAATACCGTTCTACTTGCAGATTGACTATCAAGGAGTGGCTAATATAGTCGACACTATAGGGGGAGTTACGGTAAATATCGACGAACCGATGGATTACGACGATAATGCGGGAGGTTTCCATATTCACTTTGCCGTGGGAGAGAGAGGATTAAATGGAAACGGGGCGTTAAAGTATGTTCGATTTCGGGACAGGTTACTGGGCGACAAGGGTAGAATCGAGAGGCAACAGGGACTAATTAAACTGATTTTCCAAAAGATGAGGGAGCCGAAAATTATGCTGAAAATACCCAAAATATATCGAAATATGAAAAATAACATCTGGACCAATCTCGAATTCTGGGATTTTCTGGCTCTGGCCAATGAGATGAGAGGTTTCGACCAGGAGAATCTGAGAGTCCAGAGTTTGCCCGGGAAATCGGAATATATCAGGGGAGCAGACTATTGGGTCCCGGATAAGAAAATGTCCGAGGAAGTCGTGCAAGTAATTATGAATAGCTATAGAATTGGCGGGAAAGCTTCTCCGCCTATCTATTCCGGGGGGGAGCTCGAGCAAATAGTAAAGGTAGAAGTATGGAATGCCACTAATAGAAAAGATTTAGCTTATAATGTCCAGCGTAAATTAAGGCGGTACGGGATCGATGCCGTGCGCTGGGGCAATTTCGGAATTTATAAGAAATATACCACGGTTATAGACCGTCTTGGCGATATCGAATTGGCTCATAAAGTGGCAAAAGTAGTTGGCTCAAGCGTGGTAAAAACGGAAATTGACAAGACGCGATTTGTCGATCTCTCGATTGTTCTCGGTAATGACTTCATAGAAGTAGGCGAGCCCGAATAAAAAAAGCGGCATAAAATGGCATGGCTTTGTCAGGAATCTATGTGCTTTAGCACATAGAGGCATCAGATTATAGCCTAAACTTCCGCTTTAGCGGAAGGATGTTCAGGAGGAGAGGGCCGGATTCGGATAAGAATGAATTTCAGAAATTTGGCCAAAGAATGTGCCGGTCTTGCCTTGACGAAGAAGGCAAAGGAGATATTGATTTTGGATGTCCGTAAGTTGACATCGATTACGGATTATTTCGTCATTTGCAGTGGCAGATCCAGTATCCACGTGGAGACTATTACCGCGTCGATAGTTTCCCAATTGAAGGGTAAAGGGATTCGCCCTCTCCATATAGAGGGGGAAAAACAGGCGCAGTGGGTACTCATAGATTACGTAGGAACAATCGTGCACGTGTTTTACGATGAGACAAGAAAGTTCTATGGATTGGAGAAACTCTGGGCGGAAGGGAAGAAAGTAAGAGTCCCGGGGGAGAAGGTAAAAAAGCCGAAGCGGTCGGGTAGACTGTAGGAATTTTGAGGAAGAATAGATTGAGAATTAAAGATGAGCTTAGAAAGGGAATCGATGGGGCGCTGGCGAAATTACATCTGGAGATTCCCGATTATAGTCTGGAGTTTGCGCCGGAAGGGATTGGGGCAGACTTCGCTACTAACGTCGCCTTAATAGTGGCGTCAAGAGTAGAAAAAACCTCTATGGAAATTGCCGCGGTTATCTCCCGGGCCATTCAGGAAGCTCACCCGGAGACAATAGAGCGCATAGAAGTAGCAAAACCCGGTTTCATTAACATATACGTGGCAAAAGAACGATGGCACAGGGAACTGGATAAGGTCTTAAGAGAGAAAAAAAATTACGGAAAAGCCGATATTGGCAAGGGGATAAAAGTTCTGATCGAATTTGTTTCGGCAAATCCTACCGGGCCGTTGCATGTGGGACACGGCAGATGTGCCTCCCTGGGTGATTCTCTGGCAAACGTCCTGAAACAGGTAGGGTATCGGGTAGTAAAGGAGTATTACGTTAACGATATCGGTAACCAGATAGATCTTTTGGAGAAGTCGATAAATATAAGACAAAAACAGTTAAGCGGGGAGGACGTATCTCTTCCGGAAGGCGGATATCGAGGACCTTACGTGAAGGAGATAGCGGAAGAGCTTCAGTCCGCATCCGGTAAGAAAAATTCATTTCCTTCCCGGGAGTACGCCGTTCAGAAAATACTCGGTTGGATAAGGAACGATCTGGAAGATTTCGGGGTTAAGTTTGACAGGTGGTTTTTTGAAAGTTCACTTTACAGAAAGAATAAAGTTAACGAGATTATCGGGTTATTGAAAAACAAAAATTTGATTTATGAGAAGGACGGCGCAGAGTGGTTTAAATCTTCTCAATTTGGCGACGAAAAAGACCGGGTAGTAATCAGAGAAAACAGGAAACCTACTTATTTTATTTCTGATATTACTTACCACTACCATAAATTCAGGAGAGGTTCTAAGAAGGTTATTAATATATGGGGCGCTGATCATCACGGTTACGTGGGTAGAATAAGGGCGTCATTGGCTGCTCTGGGAATCCCCCCGGAGAATCTGAAAATAATTCTCTATCAATTAGTGAGCCTGACGCGCGGGGGGCAGCAGGTCTCAATGTCCACAAGAGAAGGTGAGTTTGTGACCTTGAGACAGGTTATGGAAGAAGTGGGAAAAGATGCCTCGCGGTTCTTCTTTTTGATGCGCGGAGCCGACAGTCGTCTGGATTTCGATCTGGAATTGGCCAAGAAACAGTCTCCCGAGAATCCCGTGTACTATGTTCAGTACGCGCATGCACGCATATGCAGCATTTTCCGGGAAAAGAAGAAAAAAGAATATAAAAAGGTCTCTCTTACGGAAAGAGGCGAGGAAGAGGAAAAAGAGTCGATTGATATCATAAAGAGGCTATCCCGCTATCCGGAAGTTGTCCGGAATTGTGCCCGAAGGTACGAGCCGCACCATCTGACCGGATATTTGCAGGACCTGGCCAAATGTTTCCACCATTATTACGATAAGTATAGAGTATTAAGTGGAGATAGAAACGCTACCAGGTTTCGCTTAAAACTGGTGGCAGCGATTCGGTTAGTGTTAAGTAACGGTTTGAGTCTTCTGGGGATTTCCTCTCCCCGGAAGATGTGAACTAAAAGATAGTTTGCTCGTCGCCTGAAGAATTTCTTAACGCCAAAAAACTTCGGTCTCTGCAAGGCGCAAATCAAAACTCCTCACTCCGTTCGTTGGACAATGATTTGCTGGTAAGCGAATGTGGCGTCCTTATCCCTTGGCTAAAATTTCAAGACTTCTTCGCGAACTATCTTTTGAATGTGATTTGCTTAAGAATTATAATGCTGCTGGGCCAAATCGCCTCGGATTAGGTGAATGGCGCGTATGCATATTTTGGAGTGTTCGGGAGGTGAAGGATGAGAAGATTTTTTTTCCTTTTGTTAGTGGTTGCTTTGTTCATTGGATTCGCTTTTTTGCTGGCGGCAAAATTACAGATGAAAAAGGAGGGGATTATGAAAATTAAATGGTTCGGGCATGCCTGCTTTTTGATAGAAGGAGAAGACGGGACAAAGGTAATCACCGATCCCTTTGATGAGTCCATAGGATACCCCATTCCTCAAGAGAAACCGGATGTGGTTACTGTCAGTCATAGCCATTTTGACCATAATGCGGTCGACTTGCTTCAGGGTAACCCGGAGGTGGTAAAGGACGCGGGAGAGACCGAAGTCAAGGGGATAATCTTCAAGGGCATCAAAAGTTTCCACGATAAAAGCAAAGGCGGCCAACGCGGGACTAACACTATTTTCGTTTTTACCGTTGGTGGGGTGAGGTTCTGTCATCTGGGAGACCTGGGACACCTTTTGACCGGCGACCAACAGAAAGAGATAGGAGAAGTGGATGTTCTGTTTATTCCTGTGGGAGGCACTTTTACCATAGATGCCCGGGAGGCGCAGGAAGTTTCCCGGCAATTGAATCCCAGATTGATTATTCCTATGCATTATAGAACGCAAGCTTGCAACATTGGCATCGCTTCCAGCGATGAATTCCTGAAAGGGTTTACAAAAGTGGAAAAAAAGACCCAGTGGCAAGGAAATAAGGAATCTTTGCCTGCGGAACAGACGGTTTTGGTTCTGGAATATGCCAGGTAGATTGCAGATTGGCTTATTTCATTTGATTGATTTGGCCCGTGGATAATACTCTTGACAGCCCATATAAAATATGGTATAAAAAACGAGTTAACCTCATAATAAATATTGATTGTTCTCTGCCACTTTAGTTACGTGTGCTATTTGGTGGTCCTACTGTGCATAGTATTCTAATGTACGGCTACGAGAGTTATTGAGCCGGGGATGATAGTGGCGGGACAAGTGGAGAGGAGGTGAGTAAGGTTGAATCAAGTTCAGCTAATAGAGAAAGTGGCAAAAGCAGGCAAAATTAAGAAGGCGGCGGCGGGAAGGGCTATAAAGGCTGTGGTGTCGAACGTAGTAGACTCTTTGAAATCCGAAGGCCGGGTGGTTATCGCTGGTTTGGGCACGTTCAAAGTGAAGGCGACCAAGCCGAGAACAGGGAGAAATCCGAAGACCGGGGAGAGTATCCAAATCGCTGCCGGCAAAAGAGTATTATTTAAACCCAGTCTCGGTTTGAAAAAAACACTGAAATCGTGAGGTTCAACCATCACTCTGTTTTTTAGCCCGTGAGAAAGACCTATCCTTTTATGGAGATGGTAAAGGGAGAAAGGTCTGCACCTGCACAAAGAGGTATCGCAAAATCAATAGCGAGGCTTAGAGGTACGCGCCGTAATTTGCGGCGGGAAAAGAGACATTGGTGGGGATGTCTGAAAACCGGGATAGGCAGAGTTTATGATAGCGGTGTCCTTATATGCGCTGTGCTGAAAAATTGAACAAATTGCCTCCCTACCTTTTCGGTGCAATAAATGCACTCAAGGAGGAGGCTTATGCCAGGAAACAGGATGTTATAGACCTGGGTATGGGTAATCCTGATATGGCTACCCCCTCCCATATCGTGGAGAGGCTTTGTGATACAATAAGAAACCATCCCCGCACTCATCGTTATCCGCAAGCCAGGGGGATGCCAAAATTTAGAAAGGCGGTTGCCGATTGGTACGGGAAGAAGTTCAAGGTCAAATTGGACCCGCAGAGCGAAGTTCTCGCTCTGATCGGTTCCAAAGAGGGAATCGGGCATATGTGTATGTCTTATCTTGATCCCGGTGACCTCGCCCTGGTGCCCAATCCGGCGTATCTCATACACCGTAACGGCGTGATTTTAGCGGGAGGGGAGGTCTATGACTTGCCCATTCTTCCGGAAAAAAATTATTTGCCGGAGCTGGAAAAGATTCCCACAAAAGTTGCCAGGCGGGCAAAGCTGCTGTTTCTGAACTATCCCAATAACCCCACTACGGCGGTAGTGGAAGATATATCTTTTTTTAAAGAGGTAGTGGCTTTCGCCAGGAAGCACGACATAATTGTCTGCCACGACTTTGCCTACTCGGAGATAACATTTGACGGATGCAAGCCTCCCTCTTTCCTTGAGGTGCCGGGAGCAAAAGACGTGGCAGTCGAGTTTCACTCTTTTTCCAAGACCTACAGTATGGCCGGGTGGAGACTGGGATTCTGCGCGGGTAATAGAGAGATTTTGCGGCCCCTGGAAAGAATAAAGAGTTATCTCGATTTTGGAGTATTTACTGCCATTCAGCTGGCGGGAGTTCTGGCGTTGAGCGGTTCTCAGAAATGCGTGCAGGACGCCGTGGCTGAATACGAAAGAAGGCGGGACAAGTTTGTGGATGGTCTTAACAGAATCGGCTGGAAAGTAGAAAAACCGAAAGCGACTATGTACATATGGGCCAAGCTTCCGGAAAAATTTGCCGCTATGTCATCCCTCCAGTTTGCGGAACTTTTGATAGAAAGAACGGGAATAGCGGTCGCTCCCGGGATTGCCTTTGGTAGTTATGGGGAAGGTTTTGTGCGTATGGCATTGGTCACTCATTATAATAGGTTTCACGATGCCTTATTGCGACTGAAGAAGTTCTTAAGGGAAGGGCCGCCTCACGGTGGTGGCGCTCGAGCGAGGAGTAGGATAAAGGGATAGTTATCGGAGTCACTCGGTCAGTAAAACCTCGCTCTAAATCCGCCAGCGCTGAGGCAAAACCTAGCGGATTTGAAGCTCCTGCAACTGTCCCTTTATCCTTAGGGTGTCAAAAGGCAGGGAAAAATTATGAAGAGGAAAGTCAATTTGGGTCTTATAGGATTAGGTACGGTAGGAACAGGGGTAATTGAACTCCTGCAAAGAAATAGTCTAATTATTAAGCAGAAAGTGGGAACGGAAGTATCTGTGAAAGCCATCTGCGATAGAGACCCGGATCGGCTCAGGCTGGCTGAGCGGGCGAAGATTAGAGATACTATCGTAACCAAGAATTTTAGCCAAATCCTGAACAATCCGGAGATAGATATTATCGTGGAACTGATCGGGGGATATGAGCCAGCGAGAAAGATAGTCCTTGCCGCCATAAGAAAGGGAAAACACGTGGTTACGGCTAACAAGGCGCTTCTGGCCAAGCACTGGGCAGAGATATTTTCAGAGGCGCGAAAACATAAAGCGTTAGTCTATTTCGAAGCTAGCGTAGGCGCGGGGATTCCCGTAATTCAGGCATTGAACGAAGGGCTATCGGCTAATAAAATCAAGTTAATTCTGGGTATCCTTAACGGCACTACTAACTATGTTTTGACCAAGATGTACAAGGAGGAGCTCGACTTCGGGAGTGCTTTGGCCCAGGCAAAAAAAGCAGGTTTTGCGGAAGCGGATCCTTCTATTGATCTGGAGGGGATAGATACCGTGCATAAACTTGCTATTCTGGGGTCGATTGCTTTCGGCGCCCAGGTTAACTTGAAAGACATATATTGTGAGGGAATCACGCAAATTACTCAGGAAGATATAAAATATGGCAAGAGTGAGTTCGGCTATATTCTTAAACTCCTGGCAATTCTGAAAGTTACCGATGGAGGGATAGAAGTGCGCGTGCACCCTACTTTCATTCCCCAGGAGCATCTACTCACTGCGGTGAATGAGGAATATAATGCCGTCTATATTACCGGAGACGCTGTGGGGGAGACGATGTTTTACGGGAAGGGCGCCGGCAAGATGCCCGCCGCTTCTGCTGTGGTTAGCGACATTATTTATCTCTCCCGGAACGTTTACAACAACATAGCCGGCCGCGTGCCTTATGTGTTGTGTGACGCAGATAAGAAGCTCGATATCCTCGACATTAACAAAATGGAAACGAAGTATTATATAAGGTTTACCGCTGTCGACCTCCCGGGCGTTCTCTCCAAAATATCGGGTATCCTGGGAAAGAACGGAGTCTCCATTGCCTCTGTTTTTCAGAAGGGGAGTGCTTCCTTGAGAGAAGTTCCCATCATAATGGTAACGCACAAGGCAAGAGAAGGGGCTGTCAGGAAAGCTTTAGGAGAAATAGATCGCCTTAAAGTTGTCAGGAAAAAGAGCAAATTTATCAGAATAGAAGAAGCATAATTATGTAATTATGGGGACACAATACTTAATTGAACGCAAAAATAGAAATTAAGTATTGTGTCCCCGGAACTGAATGGGTTAATTTGCGTGGCATATCAGGGTGTAATTAGAAGGTACAAGAATTATTTGCCGGTTAGCGGGAAGACTCCCGTGGTAACTCTTCTGGAAGGGGATACCCCATTAATCGAAGCGGAAAACCTGAGATTCAGTCTGGGAGTCGACTCCAGGATATATCTAAAATATGAGGGCCTGAATCCTACCGGCTCGTTCAAGGACCGGGGGATGACCGTGGCTGTATCCAAGGCTTTGGAAGAAGGAGCCAGCGCGGTTATCTGCGCCTCCACGGGAAATACTTCCGCTTCCGCAGCAGCTTACGCAGCCAAAGCGAAGCTGAAATGCGTAGTTCTGATTCCCGAGGGAGCAGTGGCTTTGGGAAAGCTTTCCCAGGCACTGATACACGACGCACAGGTCATTGCAATCAAGGGTAACTTTGATGACGCTTTGAATCTAGCCAGAGAAATCAGCATTAAATATCCGGTTGTACTGGTCAATTCGATTAATCCCAACAGGATTGAAGGTCAGAAAACAGCGGCTTTTGAAATTGTTGACTCGCTGGGAGATGCACCTGATTATCAGTTTATGCCCGTAGGTAATGCAGGTAATATTACTGCTTACTGGAAAGGATACAAGGAATACAGAAATATTCTGGGGGATAAGCGGAAACTGAAATTGCCCCGGATGATGGGATTTCAGGCCGCAGGAGCGGCGCCGATTGTGCGCGGGCGTCCTATAGAGAAGCCCAGAACTATTGCCACAGCAATTAGAATCGGGAATCCTGCCTCCTGGAAGAAAGCGGAAGAGGCGCGCGACGAATCTGAAGGCGTAATTGATACTGTGACTGACGAAGAGATTATTGCAGCGTACAAGATGTTAAGTTCCGTGGAAGGACTCTTCGTGGAACCTGCTTCGGCTGCCGGGGTGGCGGGGCTGGTAAAATACGTTCGGAAAGGATACTTTTCCCGACCTTGCACTATAGTTTGCGTTCTGACAGGGCATGGACTTAAGGATCCTGACAGGGCAATTAAGGTTGCCCGTAAAGTAAAAGCAGTGAAAGCCGATTTGAAGTCAGTAGTAAACCTGATGAGATTGTGAATTGCGAAAAACATGAAGTTTCTCGCGGTTATTGACGGGAAAAACCCTTTCAAATTTGCGATTTTAGAAGAGTTCCCGGGGTGAAGTCAGATTCGGTATTGTTGAAAATTGAGGACATCCGGGTTTCGATACCGGTAATACGTGGAGGATGAGTATGAAGGTATCAAAGTTTGTCTGTTATCTGGCTGTGTTAGCCTTATTATGGGGATGTGCGCCGCCCCTGGTGGTAATACCGACCGAGGAAGAATTAGAAGCTGTCCAGAGATTTAAGAAGACGGTAGCCATCATCGAGATTTCTGAAGAAGGTTCCTCTATTAAAGGTATAAGCGAATCAGCCTTTTCCGGGCTGGAGAGTGCACTTGCCGGTCATTTCAATCTGGTTGAGCGGGAAAAAATATCGCAGGTCCTGGGGGAGAGAAAGTTCGCTGAGAGAGACGATGTGGAAAGATATACGGAATTGGGAAAGCTCTTAGGTGCTGATTATTTATTCTTTGGCAGGGCTATGGCCTTTTTTGATAAACCCGAAATAAAGCATTCAATAAAGTATTACAAAAGTAAAGAGAAGGAGGATTACGAAAGAAAAGAGTGGGAGAAGGAAAAGGAGAAAGAGAAGGGGGAGGATTACAAAAGAAAAGAGCAGGAGCATTATAAGAGCAAAAAGGAGGAGGGAAAGTTTAGTGGGTCCATATGGAGAGAGATAAGGGGAATATGTGAATTGAATGTCAAGATCGTTGACGTAGGAAACGGCATTGTGCGTTATGCAGACAAAAAAGTAGGCTCAATGTCAAGAAAAGAAGGAACGAGGCGTTATGAGGATGAGAATGAATTCTACAGGGCTTTGGATATTGCAACTAAGGCTGAAATTATTATGGAAATAGCGAAGACCTTCGCCCGGCTTGGAAGGGAGAATTCTATTATTATTTCACGAGCAATGGACCAGGCTACAGAAAAATTCAAAATTGATTTAAGAGATAAATTTCCTCAAACCGGCCAGATTTTACAGATACTTTCAAAAAAAGATGTTGTTATTAACCTTGGTTCTGCATACGGCATTAAGCCCGGAGATAAACTAATAATATGGGAAGAATTAACGCCTATCAAAGATCCCAAAACTGGCGTCGTAACAGTGCCTAAACAGAAGAAAGCCATTTTAAAAGTAAAAAAGGTTACATCTGGACTTTCCTGTATAGCTCGTGGCAAGAAAAAATATATCAGGATGATAAGAGTAGGAGATGTGGTTTGTACGCATTAAGTCGAATCATATTTGCTGACTCAGGATCTTTAAAGCAAAAATATGCAAAGGCGACTCGAAGTCAATAGTAAGATTGATGATATTGTGAATAAATATTGGTATATTGAATGGATATAAGAAAAGTAAAAGTTAGAGTCCCGGCTACCACCGCCAATTTGGGGCCGGGCTTCGATGTCCTGGCGTTGGCGCTTCGACTCTACAATACTGTGGAGATGGAAGTAGAATCCGGGAAAAACGAAAAAAAATTACAGATTGACGTTGTGGGCGAAGGGGAAGACAATTTACCCAGAGACAGAAGAAATATTGTATATCGAGCAGCCAAACTCGTATTCGACAGGTTTCACTTCTCTCCCGGTATTTTACGCATTAGACTGGTGAACAGAATACCTCTTGCCAGCGGGCTGGGCAGTAGCGCGGCAGCAAGAATGGGGGGCCTGGCAGGCGCGAACAGACTCTGTGGAGATAGGTTGCCTGCAGAAGAGATATTAAACCTGGCAGCGGAAATAGAGGGTCATGCAGATAACGTATCTGCGGCAATGGTGGGAGGATTAACGGTCTCCTGTGTCTATTCTCCGGGAGGAGGAAAAGGCAAGAAAATAGAGATTGTAAGATTAGATCCTCCCGGGAGTCTCTCCTCGGTGGTTTGCATTCCCGATTTTCAGGTAATGACGAGCCGGGCAAGGAAAATTTTGCCCCGCACTGTGAAATTTGAACAGGCAGTGTTTACCTCTTCCCGGGTAGCCATGCTTCTGGCTTCTCTAATTAAGAAAAGATACGATTTTCTGGGAATGGCAATGGAAGACAGGCTGCATCAGCCTTACAGGAAGAGGCTGGTTAAGGGAATGGAAGTAGTCTTCCGGGAAGCAATGAAAGCAGGAGCTCTGGGCGTGAGCCTGAGTGGAGCGGGGCCGAGTATACTCGCGTTCGCCAAATCTTCTCCGCGTTGGGGCGCGGAAAAGGTGGGAAAAGCCATGCAGAAAGCCTTTGCCCGACGTAAGATAAGGAGCAGATACTTAGTTTTGGGTATAGATAAACAGGGAACAAGAATAGTTTAATCTTTTTTTGGGTGAGAGAGAATGGCTCTGGTTGTACAAAAATATGGCGGGACATCTATCGCCGGACCGGAAAGGATAAAAAAGGTTGCCCGGCGCATAATCGAGACGAAAAAGAAGGGAAATAAAGTAGTCATTGTTGTTTCTGCGCCCGGCGACACGACTGATAGACTAATCCGGACAGCCCGACAGATTACGCCTTCTCCCAGCGAGAGGGAAATGGATATGCTTCTGGCTACCGGCGAACAGATGTCCATCGCTCTTCTGGCTATGGCAATCCATGCCCTTGGTGAAGAGGCAGTGTCATTGACCGGAGGGCAGGTGGGGATTGTAACTGACGAGGCATTTACTAATGCGAAGATCAGAAAAATAGATACAAAAAAGATAGAAAATGAATTAGGTAAGGATAGAATTATTATTGTCGCTGGCTTTCAGGGGATAACTGCAGAAAGGGACATTACTACTCTCGGTAGGGGTGGTTCCGATTTGACAGCCGTGGCCTTGGCTTCGGTGCTAAAAGCGGACCAATGCGAAGTTTATACTGACGTTGCCGGCGTCTATACTGCAGATCCCAGGATTGTTCCCGATGCGAGAAAGATTGATAAAATTTCTTACGAGGAGATGCTGGAACTGGCTAGCCTGGGGGCGCAGGTGATGGTCTCCAGGTCCATCCACGTAGCCAATAAATTTGGCGTGGATATTCACGTCAGGTCCAGTTTCAGCGATGAGGAGGGGACCGTGATTACCAGGGAAGTTTCCAGGATGGAAGAGGTAGTGGTAAGCGGGGTAACTTATGATAAGGATATGGTAAAGATAGCAATTACTGACGTGCCCGACCGACCGGGAATTGCTGCCACCATTTTCGGTGCACTGGGACAGGGTAAAGTAAACGTGGATATGATTATTCAAAGTTCTGCCGTGGGAACGGGAGTAAATAGCATATCCTTCACAGTGTCCAGAGGAGCCCTGAAGAAAACTCTGGATATAATGGAGAAAGTCAAAAAAGAAATAGGCGCCAAGGGACTCGTCTATGACGATGGAGTAGCCAAGGTCTCTATTGTGGGAGTAGGGATGAGGACCCATTCGGGTGTGGCTTCCAAGATGTTCTCTGCCCTTGCGGAGCAGAATATAAATATTGAAATGATTTCTACTTCGGAAATAAAGATTTCCTGCGTAATTAAAGAGAAGGATACGGAAAAAGCAGTGAGCGCTATTCACAGGAAATTCAGTTTAGGGGAAGCTCCCAAAAAAGGGAGGAGATGAAAGATAATTTGCTCATCGCTTAAGGAATTTCTTAACGCCAAAAAACTTCGGACTCTGCAAGGCGCAAATCAAAACTCCTCGCTTCGCTCGTCAAACAGTGATTTGCTTGAAAGAGAAAGGGTCGTACTCGTTTTTTGGCTGAAATGCCAATAGCTCTTCACAAATTATCTTTCAAAAGGGGTGGAGATGAAAAAGGTATTGATATACGACACTACTCTAAGAGACGGAGCACAGGGCGAGGGAATCTCCTTCTCTGTAGAAGACAAATTAAAGATAGCAAAGAAGCTGGATGATTTGGGTATCCATTATATTGAAGGTGGATGGCCGGGTTCCAATCCCAAGGATATCCTTTTATTTAAGAAAGCGAAGGACCTCCGTTTGAGGAATGCAAAGATAGTGGCTTTTGGTGCAACGCGCTATAAGGGAAAAGGAGTATCCCAGGATCCGAATCTTAAGGGGATTGTAAAGCTGAAACCGCAAGCGGCCTGTATTTTTGGCAAGAGCTGGGGATTGCACGTGAAGTATGCTCTGGGGACGACTCTCGGTGAGAACCTGAAGATGATTTTCGACTCGGTGAAATATCTGAAAGCGAAAGGTATGGAAATTATTTACGACGCGGAACATTTCTTCGATGGGTATGTTGATGACCATTCCTACGCAATCGACACGTTAAGGCAAGCGGCCAAGGCCGGGGCAGACAACATTACTCTCTGCGACACCAACGGAGGGATGATGCCCCACCAGGTGGAAAGTATAGTCAAGGAAGTAAAGAAAGAAATAAGAATTCCTCTGGGAATTCATACCCACAACGATTCAGAAATGGCTGTGGCCAATTCGATCGTTGCCGTCAGAGCGGGCTGCGTTTTGGTCCAGGGAACGATAAACGGCTACGGGGAGAGATGTGGCAACGCAAATCTCTCCTCTATTATTCCCAATTTAAGGTTGAAGCTGGGAATCGATTGTATCTCTGACAAAAAATTGGAGAGCCTGACCGAGGTGTCCCGCTATGTGAGTGAAATATCAAATATGATTCCCCGGGACAACCAGCCATATGTAGGAAATTCTGCATTTGCCCATAAAGGAGGAGTCCACGTCAGTGCTATGGCTAAACATACCCGGACCTATGAACACGTGTCTCCGGAAACAGTGGGCAATCGACGGAGAATTCTTGTCTCCGAGCTTTCGGGAAGGTCCAGTATGCTGTCCAAGGCAAAGGAGTTCAAGATCGACTTTCGCGAAGAGAGTAAGGAAGTAAAAGATCTCCTCCAGAAAGTCAAACAGATGGAGAGTCAGGGTTACCAATTCGAAGGCGCAGAGGGGTCGTTCGAACTTCTAATGAAGAAGACAATCGGTAAACACAAGACTTTTTTCGACCTGGAAGGATTTCGGGTAATCGTGGAAAAAGACGAGAAAGGAAAATTAAGGTCGGAAGCAACCATAAAAGTTATGGTGGGAGGGAAAGAAGAACACACCGCCAGTGAAGGTGACGGGCCGGTCAATGCTCTGGATAATGCCCTGAGGAAAGCTCTGGAAAGATTCTATCCGGAGCTTAAGTCGATGAGCCTGACAGATTTCAAGGTCAGGGTAATCGACGCCACGGAAGGGACGGCAGCCAAGGTGCGAGTTTTGATTGAATCCAGAGATGAGCGGGATGAGTGGGGTACAATAGGAGTGTCAGAAAATATTATTGAAGCCAGCTGGCAGGCACTGGTTGATAGCATAGAGTATAAATTATTAAAAGAAGAATAATTAAAAAAGGGACAGGTACTTTTTTTATTCCTTATATTCGGGTTACGGGGGAGGTGAATATGCGGAGCAATAAGGTAAAAAAGGGTGTTGAGAGAACTCCCAACCGGGCATTACTTTACGCAGTAGGTTTGTCTCCCGAGGACCTTAATAAACCGTTTATAGGTATTGCCACAAGTTTTACTAACTTGGTTCCCGGTCATATCGGAATGCGCCTTCTGGAGAAGGATATTGAAGAGGGTGTTCGCGCCGCAGGCGGCGTCCCGTTCATATTCGGCGTTCCCGCGATTTGTGATGGAATTGCAATGGGACATGTGGGGATGCACTATTCGTTACCTTCGCGAGAATTGATTGCCGATGCAGTGGAAAGTGTAGCCCAGGCGCATCAACTGGACGGTCTGGTTCTTTTGACCAACTGTGACAAGATTACTCCCGGAATGTTAATGGCTGCGGCAAGACTCAATATTCCCTCGATCGTGGTAACGGCAGGACCCATGGTTTCCGGAATGTATAAAGGAAGACGCCTTTCCCTGGTGCGTGACACGTTCGAAGCTGTAGGGAGATACCAGGCCGGTAAGATAAAAGAGGAAGAGCTGGAGAATCTGGCACTCTGCGCCTGCCCGGGGGAAGGAGCTTGCCAGGGGCTGTACACTGCCAACACTATGGCCTGCTTGACGGAAGCGATGGGTATGTCCCTTGTTGGCTGCGCCACGTCGCTGGCAGGTTCGTCCAAGAAGAGGCGGATTGCTTACCTTTCGGGAGAAAAGGCGGTGGGCCTGGTAAAACAGAACATTTCTGCGCGCAAGATTTTGACTGCTTCCGCCTTTCGCAACGCCATCGTAGTGGACATGGCCCTGGGTGGCTCGACTAACACTGTATTACATCTTCCGGCAATTGCCCGAGAGGCAAGAGTGGAGTTGGCCCTCAAGACATTCGATGATATAAGCAAAATCACGCCGCAGGTGACCAGTATCAGGCCTGGCGGAGAATATTTTATGGAAGATTTAGAATACGCCGGAGGAGTACCGGGAATATTGGCTGTTTTGAAAAACAGGTTGAAAGATAATCCCACTGTATCCGGAACGAATATTAAACAGATCGCCGCTCAGGGTAAAGTCTGTAATAATAAGATAATTCGCTCGCAGAAGAATCCTTACCAGAAAGAGGGAGGCATTGCCATTCTATTTGGCAACCTGGCTCCCGAAGGATGCGTTGTGAAGCAGTCGGCGGTCCAGGCCAAAATGATGAAATTCTCCGGCAAAGCGAGAGTGTTCAATTCCGAAGAACTGGCGATGAAAGCGATTCTGGGTAAAAAAATCAAGAAAGGAGAAGTTATTGTCATTCGTTACGAGGGTCCCAGGGGCGGTCCGGGAATGAGAGAGATGCTCTCGCCGACCGCAGCTCTGGTGGGTATGGGAAAGGATAAGGAAGTTGCCCTGTTGACAGATGGTAGATTTTCCGGCGGAACGCGGGGACCCTGTATCGGGCATGTTTCTCCCGAAGCCGCGGTTGGCGGACCGATTGCTCTTTTGAGTGACGGTGATATTATTCAGATAGATATTCCCAACCGCAGGTTGAATGTTCGTCTGGAAAGCAAGATTATAGAGATACGCAGGGCAAAGTGGAAAGAAAGAGTGGGAGAGTGGAAACCTCCTCCGCCCAAGATAAGAGATGGCTGGCTGAGTCGTTATACCCGCACGGTCCAATCGGCAAATACAGGAGCCATCCTCAAGTGAAAATTATTGGTTAATGGATTATAAGTTGACCGCAATTGAAGGAGGGAAATTGTGAAGCTTACCGGCGCACAGATTTTTGTAGAGAGTCTAATTAAAGAAAAAGTAGAAATAATGTTTGGCATTCCCGGAGGAGCATTACTCCCCACTTTTGATGTTCTGTATGGGGCGCCAATCAGATTCGTACTTACGCGCCATGAACAGGGAGCAGCCCATATGGCTGATGGATACGCCCGGGCAACAGGTAAAGTTGGCGTCTGTATAGCCACTTCCGGCCCGGGGGCGACCAATCTGGCCACGGGTTTGGCTACGGCGAATATGGATTCGATTCCCGTGGTGGCGTTTACCGGCCAGGTGGCTACGAATCTGGTGGGTAATGACGCATTTCAAGAGGCCGATACCACGGGAGTTACGCGTTCAATAACAAAGTACAACTATCTGGTAAAAGACGTTAAGGAGCTTGCTTCTACTATTAAAGAAGCGTTCTGCATTGCCCGTACAGGGCGACCGGGACCTGTGCTTATCGACCTCCCGGTCGATGTCCAGAGAGCTTCCTGCGAATTCGTTTATCCCCGGGAAGTCGACATTCGTAGTTATAAACCCAGATATGACGGACACCCCCAGCAGATAAAAAAAGCAGTGGAGCTGATAAAAGAGTCAGAGCGACCGGTTATATATGCCGGGGGCGGCATTATCATTTCCGGAGCTTCGGGAGAACTTAGGGAAATGGCCACGATTACAAAGATTCCCGTTACTCTCACGTTGATGGGAATGGGCGCATTTCCTCAGGATTCGGAACTCTTTCTGGGCATGTTGGGAATGCACGGAACTTATTTCGCAAACCAGGCCATACAGAATTCAGACTTGATTATTGCTATCGGAGCAAGGTTTGACGACAGGATTACCGGGAGACTTGATGCTTTTGCTCCCAAGGCAAAGATAATTCACGTAGACATAGACCCTACTTCTATAAGCAAGAATGTGAAAGTAGATATTCCCATAGTTGGTGATGCGAAGAACGTTATAAAGGAAATGAACAGACTCCTCGGCAAACCGGGGCTTAAGAATTTGGAGAAAAGGAAGAAATGGCAAAAACAGATTTCTCGGTGGAAAAAGGAGAATCCATTGACCTATAAAAAGGACGACAAACTGCGTCCTCAGTATGTGGTGGAGAAGATTTGCGAAGTGACAAAAGGTAAGGCAATCATAACCACGGAAGTCGGGCAAAACCAGATGTGGGCCCAGCAGTTCTATAAATACAATTACCCCCGCCATTTTATTACCAGCGGAGGGCTGGGCACAATGGGGTACGGTTTTCCCGCAGCCATCGGCGCCAAATTAGGTAAACCGGAAACGATTGTTTTTGACATAGCCGGGGACGGCAGTTTTCAAATGAATATCCAGGAGATTGCAACGGCCGTCAATAATAAAGTGGGAGTTAAGGTTGCCATCTTAAACAATGGATATCTGGGTATGGTCAGGCAGTGGCAGCAGTTATTTTATAAAAAAAGATATTCAGCCACAGACTTAACGGCCAATCCGGACTTTGTAAAGATTGCCGAGGCGTATGGGGCAGCGGGCATAAGGGTAAGTAAAAAGGATGAGGTGGAAGGCGCATTAAAAAAGGCAATCTCCCTGGACGGACCTGTGATTTTAGATTTCCTGGTGGAAAGGGAAGAGAACGTCTTTCCTATGGTGCCGGCGGGTGCAAGGCTGGATGAAGTAATCCGCGGGCTAGCATAGCCAAAGTCATTGAAGTAGTCCCGATTTATCGGGGCGTCACATGTAGGATGGAATAGAATCCCCTCTCCCCTTGGGGAGAGGGTAAGGGTGAGGGGGGAATTAAGGAGGAGTAAATGAGACATACGATTTCTGTTTCAGTGGAGAATAAACCAGGAGTGCTGGCTCGCATATCGAGTCTTTTTAGCGCTCGTGGATTTAACATCGATAGTTTGGCAGTGGGGGAGACCGAGCAACGGGATATCTCTCGCATGACGATAGTAGTTAAAGGAGATGAAAAAATCCTGGAACAGGTTATGAAGCAACTGAATAAACTCATAGACGTCATAAAAGTCACCGATTTTGTGGAGCAACCTCATCTGGAAAGAGACCTGGTTCTCATCAAGGTAAATGCAGGAAAAGGGAAACGGTCGGAAGGTCTGGAAATTGTCGATATCTTCAGAGCAAAGATAGTCGATGTCGCTTCCGATTCCGTCATAGTGGAAATGACAGGCGATGAAGAAAAAATACTTGCTTTGGTGAGTATGCTTAAGCCCTTTGGAATAAAAGAGATGGTCAGGACGGGAATTGTGGCGATGGGCAGGGGATAGCTCGGGATTTGGTTCGCTCGCTGAGAATTTTTTGCTCTTCGAGCATCGCCAAAGATCTCAGGAGTTTACCGAAATTCCCTACGGTCAGTTTCGGATAAACTCTTTTCTTCGATTTTTGGCTAAAAATTCTAATG
>CAYFRM010000078.1:0-11185 GCA_964345635.1 uncultured Clostridia bacterium | reverse complement strand
AAGAAGAGAGTTCCTACTGCCCCCCTCTCCAGCCTTTACAAGGCCAGAGAGATAGCCAGGATTCTGAAAGGGTGGATTAAAAAGGGGAAATTCTTTTTACAAGAGCCCATTCAACGACTGCCCATGGATGAGAAATTCAAGCCTTTAGACATCAGACGGTAGACCGCGAATGAATTTATAGGCACGGTTTCCACCGTGCTAAAGGAGGTTTTTATGGCGAAAAAGAGAATAGTTTTGACTTTTCCTCCCGAATTGGTTGACCAACCGATAATTTACCGCCTGGTTAAAGATTACGATCTGGTTCTAAATATCCTGCGCGCTCAGGTCACACCTAAAGAAGAAGGGAAGATGGTGCTGGAGTTGGAAGGAAGCAGAGAGGGAATTAACAAGGGACTGAAATATCTGGAGGAGACAAAAGTTGATGCTCAACCACTGGCTAAAGATATAAAACTTGATGAACAGGAATGTACGTCGTGCGGGGCATGCATAGCTGTGTGCAGTCCGCGGGCGCTGGCAATGAATAAAGAGAGCTGGAAATTGGAATTCGACCGGGACAGATGTCTTCTCTGCGGCCTTTGCGTGCCCGCCTGTCCCCTGGGGGTCATCCAGGTAGAATTTGACTAGAAAGAAAAGGAGTAGCAAAGTTTAGTCTCCGTAAGAGAGTATTGAATTATGAAAAGAGTAGTGGTAGCAATGTCTGGCGGGGTAGATTCCTCGACGACAGCAGCAATATTAAAAGAGGAGGGATACGATGTAATCGGAATATCTATGTATCTCTATCCTTTTTGTGAGGAGACTCGTCATCCATCCTTTGGAGGGAATCGCTGTTGTAGTTT
Source organism: uncultured Clostridia bacterium (assembly GCA_964345635.1). Lineage (GTDB taxonomy): Bacteria > UBA6262 > WVXT01 > WVXT01 > WVXT01 > WVXT01. The sequence goes on along the minus strand of CAYFRM010000078.1, from coordinate 10,349 downwards.
ACGGGGGATAAACGATGCCCGCAATGTAGCGCTCAGGTTGAAAATTCCCTTTTATGTCCTGAATTTCCAGAAGGAATTTCAGGAGAAGGTTATCGACCGTTTCTGCCAGGAATACGCGCGGGGCAGGACTCCCAATCCCTGTATTCTCTGTAACCGGGAGATAAAATTCAGGCTACTCCTGGAAAAAGCGAGAGAGTTAAGAGCGCAATATTTGGCCACGGGCCATTACGCCAGAATAGAAAAGAACTCCCGGGGATATCTTTTGAAAAAAGGAATAAAAGAAAAAGGAGAACAATCCTACTTCTTATATACCCTTACGCAAGAGCAGATGGCGCAGATTCTGATGGTCCTGGGAAGTTATGGTAAGGAAGAGGTGCGAAAGATCGCCAGTGAATTCGGATTACCTGTGGCGGACAAGGAAGCAAGTCAAGAAATCTGTTTTATTGAGGGAGACTACCGCAAATTTTTGTCTTCCTGTTTTTCCTCAATTCCCGGGGAGATAGTTGACGTTAAGGGAAATGTTCTGGGTGAACACGAGGGCGTAGCCTGTTATACTGTTGGACAGAGGAGAGGAATCGGAGCTTACGGGAAACCTTATTACGTGATTTCTATCGACCCTGAGCATAACAGGATTGTCGTGGGCCCCGAGGAAAAACTATTTTCCCAGGAGCTTATTGCAGAAGAAGTGCACTTTATATCGGAAGAGGAAATAAAAGAGAATATAGACGTAGTGGCCAAAATAAGATACAATCACCGAGGAGAGAAAGCAAAAATATCTCCCCTGGGTGACGGCAAAGTATCGGTGAGATTCAGAAAGCCGGTGCGCTCGGCCACTCCCGGCCAGGCGGTAGTCTTTTATAAGGGAGACGTCGTTCTGGGAGGAGGAACAATAGAAAGAATAGTAAAGACCCCCTCACCTTAATCCTCTCCCCTTAGGGTAGAGGAAATAACTTCAAGGAGATTATAGTGAAAATTTTTATTACTGTTTCTTTGATATTGTTTTCAGCCGTCTTCTGTTTTGCTAAAGAGTCTTCTCCCATTCTCTATAATTCTTTCGACGGCATACCTGTGGGTGCAAGGCCGACCGGAATGGGAGAGGCGTTTGTCGCTGTGGCCGACAACGCCGACGCCCCTTACTGGAATCCCGCTGGCCTCGCTTTTTTGCAGACCAATCTATCCACTTTTATGTTTGACCTGGCAAGGAGCAAAGGGAAAGGAGAGGACGTTGTAGAGAGAGAACCCTTGCAGGGGAAGTGGTTCGCTTATTTATCTTTTTGCAGTAGTATGGGAGGGTTGAGCTGGCGTCCGCTATCCAGTTTTAGAGAAGAGGACAAGCCACTCTACTCCGAACGAGAGATAAACATTGGCAAATACACGCTTTCTTTTGCCATTCCCTACAGGCCGGATATTTCTTTCGGAATGAACCTTAATTATCTTCATGGCTCGCTGGGAATTGCCAAAGACGGGCCTCCCCCGCAGGCAAATATCTCTACGGGAAATGGCTGGGGACTGGATTGGGGTATACTCTACACTCATTCGCCGTCGCTGAAGATGGGACTTTTCCTGGAGAATGGCCCTGCTTATATTTACTGGAATGATTACCGCTCCGACCGCTTGCCATTGAATCTCAGAGTAGGTGTGGGAATAAAAACGGCGGAATTCTTTACTTTTGCTTCCGATTTTGAGCAGAGGTTCTATGTAAGAAAAGACGGGGAAAAGAAAACTCCGGCAATTTACCATTTCGGCCTGGAGTACGTTCTGCCGCGCAATATTTCTATTCGTCTGGGAACGTTCGGTGAGAATTTTAACGAAGAGAGGAAGATAAATTATACCTGGGGTCTCGGTTTTACCGGGGACAGGTATATTCTGGATATTGCCCTCAAAAGATATTATCTCCCCGGTATCGGGTCTCCTGTTTATGCTTATCTTTGTTCTTTGAGTTTACCTTTTTAATTGCCAATGACTTCAGGCGGCTTTAGTGACTTTGCCTGCGGTAATGCATTGGGTACATACGTAAGCTCTCTTTTTTCTTCCCTTCAGAATTATGTTCACCTTCTGCAAATTGGGCCTGAATTTTCGTTTTGTTTTGTGATGAGAGTGACTGATATTTGAACCGGAACGCACAGATTTACCGCAGACCACGCATTTTCTAGGCAACGGTCTCCTCCTGTAAGATTTTGGTTAGTTTAGCAAAATGCAAAAATAATTGCAAGAATATTTTGATGCGAAGGACAGGGACATTTGCAGGCAGAAAGTAGTTTGTGAGGAACATTGCAATTTTTAGAGAGGAAGACATCTCGGCGATATTTCTACTTAAGCAAAAGCCTGTCTGAGTTCCGACGAAGTCGGAAGGAGTTTGCTTTTGCGCCTGTGGAGAGATGGCTCCCGCAGCGTTAAAAAATTGTTGGAGACGAACAAACTGGCTTTCTGACTGCAAAGGGATAGATTGCACTTTACTATTTTGTGGTTATTATGAAAGATTTGAATATGTCGGTTCAGTTCTTAAAGGGCGTGGGCCCCGAGAGAGCAAGAATATTGAAGAAAGTCGGCATTGAAACAGTAGGAGACCTTATTACTTATTTTCCCTTCCGGCACGAAGATCGCGCTCATTTAAAACTCTTCGCGCAAATCACCCACGGAGAAGAGGCCACTGTTCAGGCAGTGGTGGCCGAGCATCAGGTTATACCTACCAGAGGCGGGAAACCGCTTCTGAAAATTCTCCTCGAAGACGGCAGTGGCAAGGCAACGATGGTCTGCTTCAACCAGTTTTACCTGAAAGATTCCCTTCCTCCCGGGACTGCCGTTGTTATCCACGGTAAAGTTGAACGCACCTTTCGCGATTTACAGATTACCAATTTCACCTACGAGAAACTAACGGGAAAAGAAGATGATTTGATTCATACCAAAAGAATCGTCCCCGTATATCAGGTGACCGCAAAGTTAAATTTGCGTTTCCTAAGGGCGCTGATTAAGAAAACGCTCGATCACTACGTTTCCTTTTTAAAAGAGACGCTACCACCGATCATGCTCGAAGAATATAAACTCATGCCCCGTCAGGAAGCCGTTTATAATATGCACTTTCCCTCCACCCGGGAGAAAGCAGGTACTGCCCGGAGAAGACTCGTATTCGAAGAGTTTTTCTTCTGGGAACTGGCTATGGCATTGAGAAGACGACAGGTCAAAGTGGTAAACAAGAACAGAGAATATCAGTTGAAAAAGACCCTTTTGACATCTTTCAGGAAGAAGTTACCCTTCGATTTTACTTCTGCGCAGAAAAGAGTAATCAGGGAAATTTTCAATGACCTCATGTCGCCCAGGCCGATGAACAGGCTCCTGCAGGGAGACGTGGGGAGCGGAAAGACGGTAGTGTCTGTGGCGGCTCTTCTTCTGATTGTGGAGAATGGCTATCAGGCAGCGGTAATGGCTCCTACCGAAATTCTGGCGGAACAGCATTATCTGACTATCAGCAAAATGCTGCAGGGATTAGAAGTCAGAGTGGAGCTGGCCACCGGGAGAATGGGGCAGAAAAGAAAAAGGGATCTTTACCAGAGAATTGCCCGGGGAGAATCCCAAATAGTTATAGGTACGCACGCATTGATTGAGGAAGGGGTTAAGTTTTCTAATTTGGCTCTGGCGGTCATTGACGAACAACACAAGTTTGGAGTGATGCAGAGGGCGAGGTTAAGAAAGAAAGGGGAAAACCTGGATATCCTGGTAATGACTGCCACGCCCATACCCCGCACGCTGACGTTAACAGTCTACGGGGACCTGGACGTTTCTGTAATCGATCAATTACCGCCGGGGAGAAGGAAGGTCCTTACCCGGAGGCTTTCCGAGGAAGAAGCTTATCGGATGGTCATTGACGGAGTAAAAAAGGGACAGCAGGCTTATATTGTCTATCCCATAATCAATGAATCGGATAAGCTGGAATTACGCGCCGCAGTGAAGATGGCCGAGAGATTGATGACTACCGTGTTTAAAGACTGTAAAGTCGGCCTGCTGCACGGCCGGATGAAGAGCGATGAGAAAGAAAGCGTGATGATGAAATTTTTGAACAGAGAATTTGATATTTTGATTACTACAAGTATAATCGAGGTGGGTATAGACGTGGCCAGAGCCTGTTTGATGGTTATTGAGCACAGCGAAAGGTTTGGATTGGCTACGTTACATCAATTGCGGGGGAGAGTGGGGAGAAGCAGTGAACAATCCGCTTGTATTTTACTGGGAGAAATCAAGACGGAGGAAGCAAAAAAGAGAGTGCAGATTATGCTGCAGACTAACGACGGGTTTCGCATTGCCGAGGAGGATCTGCGGTTGCGCGGCGGCGGGGAGTTCTTCGGCACCCAGCAGCACGGGCTTCCGGAATTTAAGATTGGCAACATTGTTTCCGATAATTATGAATTGGAACAGGCGCGCCAGGCAGCGTTTCGGCTAATCAATAGAGACCCCGTTCTGGCGCTTCCGGAAAATAGAGTAATCAAACAAAAGTTTAAACAAAAATTTAGAAAAAGATTTGGCCTGGCAAGCGTGGGATAATCGCCGAAAGGAGCAAAAAGATGAAAAAAAAGAAAATTGCCGTTTATCCAGGGAGTTTCGATCCTGTTACCAACGGACACATCGACGTAATAAAAAGAGCTATGCAATTATTTGACCGCGTAATAGTAGCAGTAATCGATAATGCCAACAAAAACGTGCTATTTTCCGTGAAAGAGCGAATGGAGATGTTGAGGGCTGTAACCAGAGGACTTTCGGGGGTTGAGATTTCCCATTTTGACGGATTGTTGGTCGATTACGTGAAGAAAAAGAGAGCGAAAGTCATAATCAGGGGACTCCGGGCAGTCTCCGACTTCGAATACGAGTTTCAGATGGCATTGACCAACCGCAAGCTGGCTCCCGATATCGAAACAGTCTTCCTTATGCCGGCAGAATCCTATACCTATTTGAGTTCCAGTATAGTTAAGGAAGTGGTTGGCCTGAAGGGCAACGTAAAAGGGTTCGTTCCTCGACAAATTGAGGCGCGCCTGAGAAGAAAGCTGTTGACAAAGTAAAAGGGCTATGGTATACTAAAAATTAGCCAGTTTACTTTAACTTTCATATTAGTTAGAAAGGATATGGGTGATTATGGCTAAGGGCCCGGCAATAAAGAAGAAGTTGGGTGATTTATTAGTAGAAGTGGGTATAATTACCGCCGAACAATTACAGGAGGCTCTGGAGGAAGAAAAAATAAGGGGAGGCAGGCTGGGCGAGACACTTATGGAATTAGGCTATATTACCGAGGACGTCTTGTTGGCTTTCTTGGGTAAACAGTGCGGAGTATCTTACGTTAGCCTGTCGGAATTCGGCGAGATTGACGAAGAAGTCATCAAGAGTGTTCCGGAAAGTATCGCCAGGCATCAGACTTTGATTCCCATTGCCCTGGAGAAAAAGACTCTCACCATAGCTATGAGTGATCCCTTAAATGTCTTTGCTATTGACGACCTGAGATTGATGACGGGAAAAGAAATTAACGTGGTAATTGCCTCGGAAAGCGAGATTAAAAGCGCTATTGAGAAGTATTACGGAGCCAAGGGTTCTATGGAAGATATCGTAAAAGAGATGGAACTCTCGGCAAATGATGATGGGAATGTAGAGGTAGTAAAAAAAGCCGATGCCGGAGGGGACGATATAATTGCCCTGGAGGCAGCGGGAGAAGAGGCGCCAATAATTAAGATCGTTAATCTTCTTTTGGGCGCCGCTGTCAAAACAGGGGCTTCAGACATCCACATTGAGCCTTATGAGAAGATTCTCAGGGTGCGGTATCGAATCGACGGTGTTTTGCACGAAGTCTCTTCCCCGCCCAAGAAATTGCAGAATGCAGTCGTTTCCCGGTTAAAGATTATGGCTGCACTGGATATTGCGGAACGCCGCTTACCTCAGGATGGCAGAATCAAGATTAAAGTGATGGATAAAGAGGTTGACCTGAGGGTTTCTGTTCTGCCTACGTCCTTTGGCGAAAAAGTGGTTATGCGTATTCTGGATGCTTCTTCTTTGTGTCTCGATCTCACCAAACTGGGATTTGACCCGGATGTCCTTTCCATTTATAAGAAAAATATCGAAGTGCCTTACGGAATCATCCTGGTTACAGGACCAACCGGCTCGGGTAAATCTACCACACTCTATTCCACTCTAAGCACCCTTAATTATCCTGACCGTAACATCATCACCATAGAAGACCCCGTGGAATATGTTCTGGAAGGCATTAACCAGGTTCAGGCAAGAGCCGATATTGGCCTGACTTTTGCTGCCGGCTTGAGGTCATTTTTGCGCCAGGACCCGGACATAATTATGGTCGGTGAAATCAGGGATACCGAGACCGCTGAGATCGCTATTAACGCCGCATTGACGGGACACTTAGTATTTTCGACTCTGCACACCAATGATGCTCCGGGTGCTATGACCCGCTTAAATAATATGGGCATCGAACCGTTTTTGACCACTTCTACGGTAATTATGGTTGTTGCTCAAAGGTTAGTTAGAGTAATCTGCAAGCATTGTAAAGAGCCCTACGAGGTTCCTACCGATTTTCTTTCCAGCATTGGAGTTAAAGAGGAAGAGATAAAAAGCAAGAAGAAAGTCACCCTGTATCGAGGCAAAGGATGCGATAACTGCAGTAACACGGGTTATCGGGGAAGAATGGCGTGCTTTGAAGTCATGGAAATTAGCGATGATGTAAGGGAACTTGTATTAAACAGAGAATCGACGCATTTAATAAAATCAAAAGCGAGAGAAAATGGGATGGTAACCTTGCGTGAAGCTGCCATCAAGAAACTTTTTGCCGGCGTAACCACAGTGGAAGAAGTGATGAGGGTTACATTCGCTGATGTCGAATGACATCGAAAGGAGTGATTCTTGGTCTCTATTGATGAATTGCTTCAGTTAATGATGGAGAAGGGAGCTTCCGATTTACACCTGACGGTGGATGTCCCGCCGACTTTGCGGATTGACGGAGAACTTGTTGCGACAGAATACGAGAAGCTTCAGGAAGAGGAATGTCAGAGATTGGTCTATAGCCTGTTGACCGATAAACAGAAAGAGAGGTTTGAATCCACGAACGAGCTTGACCTGTCCTTTGGAATCAAGAACGTGGGACGGGTTCGCATGAACGTATTCCGACAGCGAGGGGTGGTGGGCGCTGCTCTGAGAGCAATACCCAACTATTTTATGACTTTCGAGGAGCTGGGTCTGCCAGCGGTAGTTTTTGACGTGGTTAAGTTGCCTGTGGGCCTGGTCCTGGTAACCGGTCCCACCGGCTGCGGTAAGACGACAACACTGGCTTCAATGATGAATTACATTAATGAGCACCGCAGCGGACACATCGTTACGGTAGAGGACCCCATCGAGTACGTACATCCCCACAAGAATTGCATAGTCAACCAGAGAGAGGTGGGTAGCGATACTTCTTCCTTTTCCGCTGCCCTGAAGCACGTATTTCGTCAGGATCCAAATTTCATCCTGGTGGGAGAAATGCGCGATCTGGAAACGATTGCTTCCGCATTGACAATTGCCGAGACGGGCCATCTGGTCTTTGCTACTCTGCACACGACGGATGCCACGCAATCGGTTAATAGAATCGTTGATGTTTTTCCGCCTTACCAGCAACCGCAAATTCGTTCCCAGTTGTCGTTTGTCCTGCAGGCCGTTTTCTGCCAGAGATTACTCTCCAGGGCAACTGGCAAGGGGAGATGCCTGGCGGTAGAAGTTCTGAGGGCTACTACCGCCATCAGGAATATGATCAGGGAAAATAAGACGGAACAGATTCCTTCCGCCATGCAGGCAGGAGGAAAGTTCGGAATGCAGACAATGAACTGGAGTCTCTACGGACTGTACACGCGCAGGCAGATTACTTATGCGCAGGCATTGGCAGAGAGCCCTGATGCGGATGATTTGAAGAGGATCTGCAAGAAGGAAGAGGGCGTAGTGCCGCAGGTGAATATCAAAAGGTGAGGTGAGTAGAAATGGCACTCTTCGGTTATAAAGTCAGGAGCCCCCAGGGAAATGTCCTGACCGGAACCGTGGAAGCAAAAGAGCAAAGGATGGCTGTAGATCGCCTGAGAGGCCAGAGGTTTATCGTTCTGGAAATCGGTGAAATCAAGAAGAGTGCTTCCCGGGATATCCTGGATACTATAAACATCTTTAAGAAAAAAGTAAAACAGAAAGACCTCGTTCTATTCAGCCGGCAGCTATCTACGCTTATTGGAGCCGGCGTGCCCATTGTTCAGGGTTTGACAATTCTTCTGGAGCAGATAGAAAATCACGCTTTCAAAAAAGTTATCATCAGCGTGCGGGAAGATATCGAATCGGGAACGTCTATTACCGAAGCTCTGGGCAGGCACCCTGCGGTATTCAGTGAGTTGTACGTAAATATGGTGAAGTCCGGAGAGCTCGGTGGTATCCTGGACGTGATTCTGGAGAGACTCTCTGCCTATCAGGAATCTGCCGCCGCATTGCGGGGGAAGATTAAATCGGCAATGGTCTATCCGGCAGTGATTGCCCTTGTTGCCGCTGCAGTTACTACTTTTTTGCTGATAGTGGTTGTCCCTACTTTTGTCAAAATATTCGAACAGGCTGGCGCCCGGTTGCCCCTTCCCACCCAGATACTGCTTGCAGTTAGCAATTTTCTCAGACGTTATATTATCTTCGTAATTATTGGTCTTATTGCTTTTGTCGTGGGCTTAAGACAATATTATAAGACAGGGGCAGGAAGTATGTATATAGACAGGTTGTTGCTCAGGCTGCCCCTTTTCGGGCCGCTCTTAAGAAAAGTAGCTGTGGCCAAGTTTACCAAGACTTTCGGGACGCTGGTCAAGAGTGGCGTGCCCATACTTCAGGCTCTGGAGACTGTGGCCAAGACTTCGGGAAACAGAGTTGTTGAGAAGGCTGTGCTGCAGGCGAAAGAGTCTATCAGAGAAGGAGAGAGAATATCCGACCCCTTGAAAGCGAGCGGCGTCTTTCCACCAATGGTAACCCAGATGATTTCCGTGGGCGAGGAGACAGGTAACCTGGATGCGATGTTGGCGAAGATTTCCGAGTTTTACGAGCAGGAAGTGGACGCTGCTGTTTCCGGTCTGACTTCCATGATCGAGCCGGTAATCGTTGTGGTTATGGGTGTCATAATCGGTGCTATTGCCGTTGCTATGTATATGCCTATGTTTGAGATGGGCGCCCTGATCGGCCGGTAAGAGAATAAACCGGTTGACAGATGGGAAAAGTTGTGGTAAAATTAATTATTGGGAAATTGAAAGAGAGGAGGTGATAAACAGTGTTGAGATTTCATAGAAAGAGCAAAGGTTTTACCTTGATTGAGTTGATGATCGTGGTGGCAATTATTGGCATCCTGGCAGCAATCGCTATTCCCAGGTTTGCTGACTTGATTCAAAGGGCAAGAGAGGCATCTAGTCAGGGTAATCTGGGAGCCGTAAGGTCTGCTCTGGCAATCGCCTATGGATCAAGTGGAGGAACTTGGCCAGCTACTCTTGCTGCACTTGTCCCTACCAATCTTGATGCAGTTCCTGAAATCAACATAGGGCAAGCATGGGCTCAGAATGATACCAGTGGTGAAATAGCAGACGGGACTCCAGCAACCGTGATAGCCGCCGGTGATGTTACTGAAGCAAGTGCTTATGTGTATAACAATACCATAGGAGTAGTGGCTGTGAACACCGCTTTGGTCGATACCCAAGGCACTCCCATTTGGCAATGGTGATGTCAAGGTAGAACGGTCGCTCTTAGTATAGGTTGATGTGTCAATTAATGGGATTAAACAGATTGGCATAATAATTGGTAAGTAATTAATTGGCCATCAACCTATTTTTTATTATCTGATGGTGGCGATAAGAACAGAAAATCTGACAAAAGTCTATATAAGAAAGCACCTTTTTAGCTCAAAGAAAACGACTGCCTTAGAGAATCTGAGTCTGGAAATTGAAGACAGAAAGGTTTTCGGGCTTTTGGGCCTGAACGGTTCGGGAAAGACGACCTTACTTAAGCTTGTGGTAGGCTTGCTCTTTCCCACAAAGGGCTCTGTCTATATTTTCGGGCAAAAAGTTCCCCACCTCTCTCTACTCTCCAGAATCGGCTATCTCCCCGAATTTCCCTGTTTCCTTATGTATCTCACGGCGAGTGAAATCCTCAATTTTTATGGCAAGCTTTATGACTTTTCTAAGAAAGAGAGAGAAAAGAGGGTAGAGGAGACGCTGGATCTGGTAGACCTTAAGAATAACAGGAACGACCGTCTGGCCGACTTTTCTAAAGGGATGCTGGAAAGGATAGGTATGGCTCAGGTTCTTCTCCACGACCCGGAACTTCTGATA
>CAYFRM010000077.1:0-4358 GCA_964345635.1 uncultured Clostridia bacterium | reverse complement strand
GTTATCAACTGCAGTGTTTGAGCTCGGGTCCGTCGATTGCACTTCATAGTAATAGGTTGTAGATGCCGAAAGCCCCGTGAGCGTTATTGAATGGCTTTTGACCATCGTCGCATCAGATTCCGTACTCCCCAAATCCGTGGTGGTTCCATAATTAACCACGCTGTCACTGAGTTCATCCGTATCCCAAGTGATTTTTGCACTTGAACTCGTGATTTCTGAAGAAGCCACATTCGATATCACAGGCGGCGTGGTATCTGCACTCATTTCTTCTATCATTGCCCAAGTCAGACGATCTTCCGTGTCCTCCCACTCCACATTTTCGATTGCGGCAGTGATGATGTAGCTCGTGCCGGCGACTCCGTGATCTTTGAACATCGGGTATACGTTTTCGTAGTCGGATTTCCAAGCATCATCGAAAGTGAAGACCACCATTGCCTTGCCTTCCTGTGCAGTGCTCCAATAGTCGTAAGCCTCCGTTATTGTAACAATCTCTAATAGACCAGCATTTTGTTTTTCAACGGCATAGTCCAACGATTGGTGAAGCTTTTCTGGCGTGCAACCATAGGTGGTGGGGTTCGCCTTCACATCGTGAGTCAATATGACCAATAGCGCAGCGTCGGATATACAGTCGTCTATCCATCCTTGGATTTTGCCTAATGGAGTGGAGCGTTTTAATTGAGCAGCCTTCAGTTCATACCAGTTTGTTATAGGATATGTATTCTGTACACCCCACACCATTCTACCACTGAGTCGATACTCCGCAACTATATTTTCGACCGTGTCGTCATGATTTCCGTATGGATACGCATGGTGTTTCGGGGTGGCTAAACCGTGCGATGTGAACGCATTGTCCACAGCCTCCAACTCCGCTCGAATTTGATTCTCGGTTAATTGAGTCAAATTTGGGTGGGTGTGCGTGTGACACTCAAAATTCCAGACTATACTCTCAGGATTAGCGGATATTGGCTCAGCAGTCTCTAACACGCCAATAACCCCTGCAGCAAGCATAACAGTTAAAACAAGCCCAGCCCATTTCATACTTTTTCAATCCTCTTTTCAAGCTGGTTTAAAACTCCACAAGTGAGGTTGTCCATCCTACCCTGCGTCATAGCCATATAGAAATGTGACTTTGCAATACAAAAAAATTGCGGTTCTAAGAACTCTATTTATTATTTTTAACTAAATATGTTAATTTTGGTGAAAAAAGTACCAAAGTCAACTTTTTAATCTTAATAAGTGTTTAATTTTACATGGGATCTTCATGACCTCGGCATTAGTGGAAATGAAAAATATTCACAAGTCGTTTGGAAAGGTTCATGCGCTGATGGGTGTTGATTTTTCCGTGAAACCCTCTGAAATTGTGGGATTAGTAGGAGATAACGGCGCTGGAAAAAGTACATTGATTAAAATCTTGACTGGAGTTCTTTCACTAGATAAGGGAGAAATATATTTCAACGGAAAAAAAATTAAATTCTCATCCCCAAGAGATGCGAGAAAGAATGGGATTGAAACGATATATCAAGAGCAAGCATTGGCGGATGATTTAAGCGTGGTAAGAAACCTGTTTATGGGAAAAGAGCTTCAAAAATCCATAGGTATTATAAAACTTCTCGATCATAAAAAAATGAAAAAAGAAAGCGAAAATATATTGAATGGGCTTGGTTTAAGCATATCATCCATGGACCAAGAGACTAGGTTTTGCTCCGGAGGAGAAAGACAAGGGATAGCAATAGCAAGAGCGATGTATTTTAAGGCTAAGCTTGTTATATTGGACGAACCAACAAGAGCCTTGGGAGTTGCCGGGGTTCGGCGAGTACTGGAGCTCGTTAAAGAATTAAAAAGCAGAGGGATTGCGAGTATTTTTATAACTCACAACCTTCACCATGTATATCCTATTGCGGATAGATTTGTTATTCTTGTTCGGGGAAAGAAAGTAGGAGATTGCCTGAAAAAGGATACTTCGATAGATAAACTCACCGAGCTTATGATTAAGAGATAAAACTTGTTAGTCGAAGTTGTTGGGTTGCCGGGACGTACGACAAAAAATCTATTTAGGATAAAAACCCATCGATTCGTTCCACCCGGCCTTCGCGGATATCCCGTGCTAAAGGAGTTCTCAGGGTATCTCCGGACACGGTTTTCTCTTCTCCGTCATAATATCTCAGCCGGTAAGAAACGACTTTTACTCCATCTTTGCCGAAAGTGTTTTTTCGCTTTTGATTATGGTAGACCACTAGAGTTTTGCCAAGAAACTTGAACGCAAAAGCATTTTTCGGAATTGCTACTTTTCTTAATCTCCCCTTCCCATCGTAATAGCTGAATGCTTTTTTTTCTTGGGTAAAAAGCCAATCGGGGAGAGCGGGCCGGAGTTTCAACATGAGTTGCTTTTTTCCATTTAAGAAGAAGGGATTTTCACTCACTGCCATGTGGAACCACATATTGAGCATCTCACTGGTGAGACCGCTTAAGCGGGGCTGGTATCCCCAACCGTGGAGTTTCTTGTCCGGAAAGACGCTGCTGACGATGATGGATCCTCCCTCCAGAATGCTTCTCCCGTAAATTTCCGGATTGAGGAATGGAACTAGGGCGGTTTTGATATCCCGGTAGAACTCTTGGTAAAAACCGCTCCGCAACATCTCCAAAAGCCACTTGTATTCCATGTGGAGGTAGATGGCCTCGTTCTCAAGCCATCCCCGAGCGTAAGCACGAATTCTCCCGACTTCAAAGGGTTCTTTTTCCAAGGACTCGCAGACCTTGTACATCTTAAGTTCCCTGTCGTAAAGTGGGCTTCTTCGAACGCTTTCGTAAATTTTCTTCCCCCACTCCCGGTGAACCCTCAACAAATGAACCGGGCCTTCCAAGAAGAGAGCTACCGGGCGCTGGCAGAATTTTTTGGCTCTAACTAAAGGATATCCTGAGTTGCTGAGCGCGGGTATTTTTCTTTTCCGGTCCTTCCAAATCGGCTCGTACTCTTTGACCTCGTTAACGAAATATGTATAACAGACGCCATTCTTATGGAAGATTTTGTTCTTGTTTTCAGGTTTAAAAACCTCGCTGAGAATCCCCAGACATGCGTCTAAGAAACGCTTTACTTCGGCAATGGTCATTTTCCGTTCTCGCCCACTGACCCCCATTTTTGTCCTTTCCCTGTAACGCTCTTTCAGCTGGTTGCTCTCCTCCCAATAGAGTAGGGCCCTTTCTCCTTTTTTGGAGTTTAATTTTCTCTTCATCGCCCGAATTAAACCTTTCATAAATTCATACAACTCTTCGTAGAGAATGACCGAAGCGCTGCCTTTTAGCTTAAGCTTATCCAAATTTTCCCGTAGAAACCAGCAGTGCCTTTCCAGTTCTATAGTTTCGCATAGAGATGACCCTAGAAGACCTGGCAGCCCGTTTATGGCATCACACCAGCCCGGCTTATCGGCCTCCATCTCTATCCCGATCCCTTCCGGGTCTAGCGTGGCAATCTTGTTAGCTATAATAGAGAGGAGCTTCACTAAGAGGTTGGTTTGGTAGATGCGGCCATGGCCGTATCTAGTCCGTACCTGAGTAGGAAGTTCCCGGCGACTTTTTATCATTATAAGTTTTTCCGAATCGCGAAATACCGCACCGTATTGTCGGACTAGCCCATTCACCAAAACGTATTTCTTATCTCGGGGCAAGACGATGTCTGGGTTATCGTAGAAAGTGAAGATTTTGCGACCAATTAAAATCTCTTTAAGTCTTTCCGGGTATATCGCCAAGAAACTGTTGATTTGGTCGATGTTGTAGGTCCAGTGATCCATCCAGAACCCTTCGTGTAAATCGCCCACATCATTTTGCCGGCAAAAAAGCAAAAGTTCCTCCAAAATTCTTTCGTATTTTCTTGGATTCCTAGCCTTGTCCCCCTCCAGTTTCATGATGAACTCTCCGAGAGTGAAGAGTCGACTAACCATCTCTAAAAGCTCGCCGAATAGCTTTTTGTCCTTGACAATACTCCCCAGCCATTTTTTAACCCCACTGATATCCTCGGCGGTATAAGTAAGTCCCGTGACTACCTGTGGATTGTAACCGTCGGTCTGGACCAAGTTGAAGAAGGTGACCATGTTAAAGTCTTCCACTTCGGGAAAGAACCAGACACCGGTTCGACGATTCTGGTTGACATCGCGGTAATACTCGTTTCCTTGGGAGAGATATGTGGGCTCCAGAATGAGGTAGTGGTAATCTCTCTCCAAGTCTCCGTGAATTCGAGAGTAGAGGTGAAAAACACTTTTTCCCCTTGCCGTACGGAGCACAAAAGGCATACCACCCCTTAACACGTTGTCGAAGAATGTCTGCTGACAGTACTGGTCGAACTCCGGGGAGCTTGAGACGGTGAA
>CAYFRM010000076.1:0-20672 GCA_964345635.1 uncultured Clostridia bacterium | reverse complement strand
AGACTAACCGTGCAGTCCTTACCATCCTTGGAGAAAAAGAGCTGCCCTATCTCAGCGCCTGGCCAATAATCGGCCTTTATCAAGCCGTAGCCCTTGCTTTCCATTTTTTCCAAATAGAAAGGCACGACTCTACCCATAGAATCAGAAGTAGTAAAATTGATAGTCGATACACTATCCTGACTGGAAGTGGTTACTTGCCTCGCTCCCGCGTATATAGGAATCCCTTCCACATCTTCTCTGATTTTTCTCGTTACAGAGGGAAGCTCTTTCCCTCTTCTCGTTCCCGAAATTTTTCTTTTTATCCATACGCTATCTTTTTCTTTCATAATCTTACTGGCCAGAACGGAAAATCGTTCCGCAACCCAACTTTTTATGGGAAATCTCTTAGCCACGAGATACCAGCCCGCAAAGAATATAATGATCAAAATAGAAAAAATCTTCATTACAAGACTTATCTTCTTCTTCAAAGAGGGTTTTGCCTTCCGGGGAGTCTCGGCTTCTTCTTCCGCAAGAAACTTTTCCCGGGGAGTCTCTTTCTCTCCTTCCTTCCCTTCCTTCTTTTCCTTCTCTTCTTTCTCTTTTTTCTTTTCTTCCTTTTCAATCTCGGAGATCTTGGATAGAACTTCGTTGACGAGAGGGTGAGATAATTCTATCTCTTTCTTTTTAGATCCGTCATCATCCTTTGGCTCTTCTTCGACCATTTCCAACCTCCCCGAAAAATATCATCTTCTCAAAAATTCGATTATTCTTTCCAAATCTTCCAGGGAATAATATTCGATTTCTATTTTGCCCCGAATCTTCCCTCCGCGAGTGAACCTGCCAGAACGATTAGTCTTAATCCTCACTTTTGTTCCCATAACTCTCTGGAGCTCTTCCTCAAGCTCAATGACCTCAGGACTCTTCTCTTTCCTGGCAACTCTCTTTTCCGAAGGAGCCCGTTTTTCTCTCAATCTTTCTGCAATATCTTCTGTTTCGCGTACTGTTAATTTCTCTTTAAGGATCCTGCGGGCCACCTCTATTCGTTTCTTCTCCCCGGCGATAGAGAGGAGTACCCGCGCATGTCCGGCAGATATAAGTTTACCGGAAAGGAACTCTTTAATCTCCTCCGGTAAGTTCATAAGTCTCAAAATATTAGCAACCGTTGACCTGGTTTTCCCCAAATGGTCGGCCAATTCCTGCTGGGTTAGACCAAACTCCTTCATTAATCTCTGGAAAGATTGAGCTTCTTCTATGGGATTCAAATTCTCTCTCTGGATATTTTCAATCAGAGATATTTCGAACATCTCCCTGTCGGTAACTCTCCTGACCACTGCTGGAATCTCTTTCAACTCCGCCATCTTAGCTGCCCACCAGCGCCTCTCTCCCGCCACGAGCTGGTAATTCTCTCCCGAGGGAGAAACTATTATCGGTTGCACCACACCCTTTCTCTTTATGGAACTGGCTAACTCCTTTAACTTTTCCTGGTCGAATTGCGTTCTGGACTGATATTTATTAGGTTTTATCTTATTGATATCAATACTTACGACTTCCATGGGAGCTACCCGGGATACTTTCGGAATTAGTGCTTCTATGCCTTTGCCCAGTGCTTTACGCATTCCCATTACCTCCCAAAACTTGACTCTCTCATTCGTTATCTATCTCCACGAAAGGTGAGAAAAAGTACCTGTCACTTTTTTCGTTCTTCGTTCCTCTTAAGGAATTCTCGGGTTAATGAAAGGTATGCCTGCGCACCTTTAGAATCTTTACTATATAGAATAACGGGCTTGCCAAAACCGGGAGCCTCGGCCAGCCGCACGTTTCTGGGAATTTTTGTTCGATAGACCGCCTCTTTAAAGAAATTAGTTACCTCCTCGCCTACCTGGGAGGAGAGATTGACCCGGCCATCAAACATAGTCAAAAGAACCCCTTCAATCTCCAATCTGGGATTCAAATTCTCCCTTACTAACTTTAGTGTATTCATTAGTTGGCCCAAACCTTCCAGGGCGTAATATTCGCACTGGATAGGAATAATTACCGAGTGGGCCGCAGTGAGCGAGTTGATCGTGAGAAGCCCCAGGGAGGGGGGACAATCGAGGAGAATATATTTATAGAGATTATTCAATCCGTTGAGCGCTCTCTTTAGTCTTGTCTCCCGGGAAATAAGTCCCACCAGCTCCACTTCTGCTCCAATCAAATCTACATTTGCGGGAATTAAATCAAGCCAGTCGATTTCGGTGGAAACGAGGATATTTTCAATCGAGGCCTTTTCCAGAAGCACTTCATAAATAGTATGTTTGACTTTCTCCTTTTCCACTCCCAGACCACTCGTGGCATTCGACTGAGAATCCATATCGACCAGGAGTGTCTCCTGACCATAATGTGCCAGGCAGCTGGAGAGGTTAATGGCGGTTGTTGTCTTCCCCACCCCTCCCTTCTGGTTTGCAATCGCCACAATCTTTGCCATAAGTTGCACCTACTTTCCGACTATTTCCAAAATATTAGCAAAAAAATTAAAAATATACAATAACAAAAATCATCTAATCGGCCTCTTGGCCGCCACTCCTGGCCGTCGCGGATAATCGTCCGGCGTCCTCTCTGCTTTATCCACCACTACCAGGGTTCTCTCCCATTCATTTTCTCTCAACGTTAGTTTATAAGGTACGACCTTTCTTATTCTTCCCCCCAGGACTTCTATAGTCTTGCTTGCTTTCCGGAGTTCGTCCGTGATATCCCTGCCCTTCTGGGAAATGAAAATCCCTCCGATTCTAACAAAGGGAAGACAGTATTCAGCGAGTATAGCTAAATCACTGACTGCCCTGGATACCGCCAGGTCGTACTTCTCCCTGTACTCGCCATTCCTCCCGTATTGCTCTGCCCTTCCGTGAATTACCTCCAGGCTCCTTTCAAAACCGAGTTTGCGGGAAATGTGCTGCAAAAATTCTACTTTCTTCCTTGTGGCCTCAAGCAGAGTCAGTTCGAATTTTGGCTGATAGATCTTCAGCGGTATCCCGGGAAATCCCGCTCCGGAACCGATATCTATAATTTCTCTTATCTCTTGATATATCTTCGCCGGAATTCCTGACAAACAGGAAAGAGAATCTATGAAATGCTTAACCAGGATCTCTTCCTCATCATTTATGGCAGTAAGATTAAACTTCAGATTCCATTCTTTGAGTTCCCGCAAGAATAGGAGGAACTTTTCTACCTGGTTACCAGCAAGCTCTATGCCTGCTTGTCTTGCTCTTGTTTGAAACGAGGTAGCCAACCCATTCATAAGTTTATCCCGGTTCCCAGAGCCTTTTCCACAGGGTACCCGCTCTTCTCTTCCGGATTAATCTGTAAATATCTACCAGTTCGGCTCTGGTAGATTCCTCTCCTTTCTTAACACAATAATCTAACTTGTTGAAATTTACCCAGTGAACATTATTCACCTCCGGCCTTATCACCAGATCCGCCTCTTTTAACTGGAGTTCGTTGAGGAATAATCCGGAAATGTAGCCGGTCCGGAGAATAACGTCCAGCCCTGTCTTCATCTCCTGAGGGCTACTGCGTGGGAAAGCCCCCTTCACATCTACAGCCACCACTAAATCGGCACCCAATTTGAAAGCGATGTCTACAGGCACAAGGTTCACCGCGCCTCCATCGACCAATCTCCTGCCTTCCCATTTCAACGGGGGGAAGAGACCGGGAATGGTGATGCTCGCCCGCACCGCCTCTTTTAAAGGCCCCCGGGTAAAAGAGAGCTCTTTGTTTGAGGTGAGGTCGGTACTGACACAAGCAAAGGGAATCTTCAAATCTTCTATATTCTTATCCGGTATTATACTATTCACTATTGCTTCTATCCTCTTTTCACTGACCAGGGCAAGCTTCACTAAACTAAGGTTATAAATCAATTTCCATTTAGCATAGGATACAATCTTTTTGAGGCGTGTTGAGCCTCCTTCTCCCATCTCATCTTCCAAAAATTCCAGCCTGGCTCGCTTGTATTCAGGGCTTTCCAGAAATTCTAACCCTTTCCTTTCAATAGAAGAAGCATCGAATCCGCAGGCATAGAGAGCGCCTATCAGGGCGCCGGAACTGGTGCCGGTAATAATATCTATCGCTATCCCCTCATCCTCCAGAACCTTCAAAACCCCTATGTGCGCCAGCCCCCTGGCGCCTCCGCCACCCAGGGCCAAACCGAACCTCAATTTTCGCATAGGTTTTCCTTATAAAAAATGAGAGTCTCCCAAAATGTTTCACGTGAAACAATTTTGCCGCAAAAAAGGGTCAAAAAGGAGGCCAAAGAGTCGTTTTTTTGCCTCTCTTTTTCAAACCTCAATTATCGCGCATATTTTATCTATATAAGAAAAGAGTCGCCTGAATTGTTTCACGTGAAACAATTTCTCCATCAGATTCGATAGCCAAAAACGGGGTTTAATGGAGGACTTCCCCATTTCTCAATAGGGATAGAATATGAAGAAAAGTAATGAGAAAAGCCCCAAAACCCACAATCCCGGATGGACCTCCTTTGCCCTGCCGGAGACTATCTTGAAAAATGGATAGAGAACGAACCCCCCGGTCATGCCAATCCCTATATTATAGGTGAAACTCATTAAGACAACTACGGCAAAAGCGGGAATGACTTCCGTATAATCAGCAAAGTTAATCTTGGTTACAGGACTGAGCATGAGTAGACCCACAATGATAAGGGCCGGACCATAGGCCTGGGAAGGAACTGCCGTAAAGAAGGGGGCAAAGAATAGAGCAACCAGAAATAGAACTGCCACTACCAGAGAAGTAAGCCCCGTCCTCCCTCCTTCTTCAATCCCGGCAGCAGATTCAATATACGTGCCGGTTGTACTTGTTCCCACCAGGGCGCCGAACATAGTTGCCAGACTGTCGGCGAGCATCGGTTTTTCAATCTGTGGCAGATTGCCCTTCTCATCCAGCAGACCCGCCCGGGCAGAGCAACCGATGAGCGTCCCTACAGTATCGACAAAATCTAACACAAATAAAGTAAGGATTACGGAAAAGAACCCCCAGGTAAGCGCTCCCCGGATGTCCAGTTTCAGAAACAACGGCCCAAGACTGGGAGGTAAGCTAACCCATCTTTCCGGAACTTTTCCCACACCCACCAAAAATGAAAGGAATGTAGCCCCCAAGATCCCTATCAGGATGGCCCCTTTTACTCTTCTTACCATCAAGATCGCTATAAAAATAAAGGCAAATATGGCTACCAACCCGGCGGGGCTGGTGAGGTTACCCACCCTTACCGGGGCCCCCGGTACTCCCAGACTGACTATTCCTGCCTCGTTCAACCCGATAAAGGTTATGAATAAACCTATCCCCACAGCAAAACTGTACTTGAGGCTTAACGGAATTGCTTCTGCCAGCCATTTTCTCAGTCCGGCAAGAGTCAAAATAGTGAACAGCAATCCTCCGATGAAGACTGCTCCCAGGGCTGTATGCCAGCTATAACCGAGAACATTAACCACAGTAAATGCTATAAAAGCATTTTCGCCCATATAGGGAGCCATGGCAAAGGGCCTTTTTGCGTAAACGCCCATAATTAATGTCCCGAAGAACGCCGCCAGTATCGTAGCCACCATAGAGGGCCCCCTGGGAATGCCAGCAGCTGCCAGAATCGCGGGATTCACCACAATAATATAAGCCATAGTCATAAACGTAACTATGCCCGCCACCACTTCAGTCTTCACATTAGTCTTCTGTTCCTCCAGTTTAAAGAAGACCTGCAAAAACCTTTTCATTTCCTTCTTCCTCCTTATGAAATTGGCTTTCCCCTAATTATGAATCGATAACCACCCCCCTTCCTTATTCCTATATCCCCATCAATCGGGAAATATGTTATCGAAGCTTGTAGCAGCAAAGCGTAGCTTTGCCTTCTCTGTAGGGGACGGACTCTGTGCCGTCCCTCTTTCGGGCGACCACGGAGTGTCGCCCCTACGCCCACGCAGAGCTATCGCTCTGCAGCTACAGATATTTTTTGATCTGGCTTTTCCACAATTTTGCCAGCTCCATTCCGGCCTTAAAAATGTATTTCTTCCCCTTAAGCCATGTCTTTACTGAACCGATTGCTACTACTTTTCCTCCTTTTTCCTCCACTTTTTCTCTTAAAATATCTATGGCGCGGCGATATCCCACGCCTCTTGAGGTGACAAATATAATTACCTTTTTATCCAAAAGATTATGAGTCCGGAGAAATGTATTCAGGGCAGGAGTGGGACTGTATGACCAAACAGGTGTGCCTAGCATAATCAGTTCGTATTTGCTCAAGTCAATATCCAGAGGAGCCACTTCAGTGTTTGAGCCAAGGCCGGCATCCCGCACACCTCTGAGGAAACCAAAAGGACCTTTTCTCTTTCTGAGGTCTCTTATCTCCACCAGGTCTCCTCCCAGCTCTTCTTTAAGTTTCTCTGCCAAAAATCTCGTCTTCCCCGTCCGGGAATAGTAAAGAATCAAGTTTTTCATTCCGTATTACTCCAGGGATTCTCCGGCCACCACTCTCCACACGCCATCATTCTCTTTCATAAGAGAAAGCTTAAGAAATTCCTTCCCTTTAAGGTAACCAAATTCTCTGTGGGAAGCCTCAATTACAGCGAATAGATAAAGATCGCATCTTTTGCCCTTGAACTTCTTTGTCTTCCTCAAGATGTCAATTTTAAAATCACCAAACCCTTTGAGGAAATCTTCTACTCTACTTTTCAGGGTATGGTAATCGTTCCCATATCTGTCTTCATAATTTCGGGAAACGTAATCAAACGCCTGCTCGAACTTATTCTCTTCTATCAATTGTTTTGCTTCCTTGATGCCTCTGTTGATTAGCCAGCGCTCTTTGATGAAAGAATCGTAGACAATGAATAGAATAGCCAGTGCAATAAGGAGCCCGATGAGTCTCTTCATACTATTCCTGCTTTTCCTGACACCATTTCCCTTCTATTTTTCACCTTATTTGCCTACACAGAAGCGAGAGAAGATCCTGCTCAAAATATCTTCGGTGGCAGTCTTCCCCACAATTTCTCCCAGCGCATCCAGCGCCCGGCGCAAGTCGACGGCTACAAGTTCTTCCGACTCTCCTCTTCGGCAAGCTTCTATTCCCCCTCTCAGGCACTCTTCCGCTTTTACCAAAGCATCCTGATGCCTCACATTCGTGACCAGAACGTCATCAGAGATACTCACTTCTCCCTTGATGAACAGGCGGTATATCAGTTCCTGCAAATCTTTTATTCTTATCCTTTCGGTTGCCGATACTTTGATCAAAGGCGGGTTTCTTAGAATAGAGGGATTGCTTGAATTGCTGTGCGCCGGGTTAACTGAATTAACTGATAATAGCTCTCTTTCTCCCCTGAATAAATTAAAGCAAGATGCCCACAGTTCTCTTATTTCTTTCTCCGATACCACCTGGCGAAGGTCGCACTTATTGGCCACCAGGATCGTTTTCCTGCCCAGCAGGTTCTCGGCGATACGACGGTCCTCTTCGCTCAAGGGTATGGACGAATCGATCACAAAAAGTACGAGGTCGGCAACCGCAATAGACCTTCTTGTCCGTTCTATCCCTGCCATTTCAATTTCGTCCCGCGCATGTCTGATTCCCGCAGTATCCATAATCTTCATGGGGATGCCGAGAATATTAACCATATCTTCAACTACGTCCCTGGTCGTCCCCGGAACGGGGGTTACGATTGCCCTGTCCTGTTCCAGAAGTGCGTTTAACAGGGAAGATTTCCCCACATTGGGCTTACCCACGATGGCTGTGTGTAACCCTTCTCGCAGTATTCTTCCCGATCGGGCAGACTTCAGGAGTTCTTCCAATTCTCCGGAGAGTTTCTCCATTCTTTCCGCTAATTCTTCCCGGGAAAGCTCGGGAATCTCCTCTTCAGAATAGTCGAGGCAAGCCTCAATGTGTGCCAGAAGGTCGACTATCCGGTCGCTAATCCCGTCTACCGCTTTTGACAAATGCCCTTCCAGCTGGTTGAGTGCCGAGTTCAGGGCAGCGTCAGTCCGAGACCTGATTATGTCACAGACTGCCTCGGCCTGGACGAGGTCTATTCTGCCGTTCAGAAAAGCTCTCAGGGTAAACTCGCCCGGTTGTGCCAACCGGGCACCTTCCTGCAAGCATAACTCCAGAACCTTCCGCAGGGGAACTATCCCTCCGTGGCAAGAAATCTCTACCACGTCTTCGCGGGTATAAGTATGGGGCGCCCGCATCACGCTGAGAAGAACTTCGTCTACCGGTTTTTCTTTGTCGTAGATGTGTCCATAATGGATGGTAAACGTCTTTACCCCGGTCAAACTCTTCTTCCTTTTGGGAATGAATAGTCCGGTCACAATGGGGATAGCCTGTGTTCCACTCAAGCGGACAATGCCAAATCCGCACTCTCCCATTGGCGTGGAGATGGCAGCAATCGTATCCTCCGTATCAATCTTCACCGTGAACCTCTCTACTATTTCTTCCTGAGAGAGACCACTACTCTCCTGAAATTGCCTTCCCCTGTTGAGGTAGTCTCCACATCCTTATCATCCTTCAATGCGAGATGGATTACTCTGCGCTCATTGGGATTCATTGGCTCCAACTCCCGCGGCTTGCCCTTGCTCTTTACTTCATCAGCCACTTCTACGGCCATCTTCACCAATGCCTTCTCCCGACGCTGGCGATAACTTTCCGTATCCACTATTACCCTTGTTCTCGTCTTTTCGTCTCTATTCACAATCAGATTCACAATTAGCTGGAGCGCATTTAGAGTCTGCCCTTTCCTGCCGATTAGAATCGCCCCGTCTTCACTTCTAATGTCTGCCACGACTCTCCCCCGCTCTACGGAGGTGACAACTTCTCCTTCCATCCCCATTAATTTCAAAATTTCATCCAGCTCTTCCTTCACTTTTTTCTCGGCAGAAACGAGGTCGACACCGGAAGGTTTCTCCCGCACCGCTTCTCCCCGTTCCTCGGCGGGCAAACCTCTTGCCGGTTTAACTATCAGCTTGATTTTAGCCGGGCTTGCGCCCATAAGGCCAAATAATCCTGCCTTTCCTTCATCGAGAATCTTTACTTCCACGTCGTCCCGGGAAAGGCCAATCTCTTTCAGTCCTTTCTCTATTGCTTCCTCGACATCCTTACCACTAAATTCTTTCTCTTCCATTGAAAACTCTCCTCTGGAAAAATTCAAGAATTGATTCGGTGTACTCCACATCCTCTCTGTTTTGGGAAGAGGATTAAGGTGAGGGATAACTTTTAGGCCTTGACTTTCGCCTTCCTCTTCATAATCAATTGCATACTCAAGGTGAGAATATTATTCATTAACCAGTAAAGCACCAGACCCGAAGGGAAATTCAGGAAGATAACCGTAAAGAAAACAGGCATGAACATCATCATTTTGGACTGCGCAGGATCGCCGGTGGCAGTCAGCTTCTGCTGCAAAAACATCGTAGCTCCCATCAAAATCGGTAAAACATAGACAGGATCCTTCATGGACAGGTCTTTTATCCAGAATATGAAAGGCGAATGGCGCAGCTCCACTGCATTTCTAAGCATGGTGAACAGCGCCCAGAAAATGGGAATCTGTAAGAGCATCGGCAGACAACCGCCAAAAGGGTTCATTTTCCGGGAGCGATAAAGATTCATCATCTCCACATTAAGTCTTTTGGGATCATTCTTATACTTCAATTTCAATTCGTTTATCTTCGGCTGCAGGCTCTTCATTGCTTCCATCGATTTGAAACTTTTCCTGGTCAAAGGAAAGGTGAACACCTGCAATATGCAGGTTAAAATGATTATAGAGAAACCGTAGTTATAAGTCACCCCGTAAAAGAATTTCAAAATAGAGAGAAAGATTACGCTTAAGAATCCAAAAAGTCCAAAATCGAGAGTACGCTCCAGACCAATATTTAAATTTTTCAAATATCCATAGTCCTTGTACCCCACCAATAGATCGACCTTGTAACTCTTGACCTGGTTGGGCTCCAGAATAGAAGCGGGAGCAATCAGACTAACGGTAGGAGCATATTTATCGAAGCTTTCCACCCTGCCGGTAGAGAAATCTTTCTTCGTGTTAATAAACGTGGCAAGAAAGTATCGATTGGTCACGCCGATCCAGTCTATCTCCCCCGTATAAGTGCCGGGTTTCAATTTCTTGTTAACCGTCCCGTCAATCCTTCCCTGTGCTTTCATCATTTTCCTGTTCTCTTTAAGTAGCGCCTCGTCTGTGGACAACCCTGCCTGCCATAAGAGAGTCATCTCTCCTATCTGTTGCGGGAATTGGGACCGATTGCGGATTCTAATTTCCAGGGCTTGCAGATATCCTCCCGAGGAGAATCCGTATATCTTGGAGAGAACGAGTCCCTTACCCAGTCGATAATCGAAGATAACCTCTCCTTCCTCTCCTTTTTCCAATACCAGTTCTTCCTGTTCACTTTGGAAATTGGCCCGGGAAAGTCCGGGTAAACCTTCTATCTCCAAATCCAGAGGTAAAACTCCCTGGCTACGGAAACTTTCCAGAACGAGGTCTACCTTATCTTCTTTCTCCTTAATCGACCATTCCAGCACCCTTGCTCCCTGGGCGGTGAGTATAATTCGGGAAGTGTCGGTGATCACTACTACTCGTTTGGCCTCCTTATCTAGTTCCAAAGCTGGAGGAGAAACTCTTGCCTCCCTCTCAATCTCTCGCGCTTTCTCCTCTCTTTCCGGAACAGGAGTAACTTCCCTCTCCCCGGGAGGAGTGCGCCGGGGACTAAAAAATCTGGACCAGACCAGAAGGATTATCAAAGAAATGACTACGGCAATTATCGTTTTTTTCTCCATGGAATTACCTTTCTAACTGGGAATGAAATTTACTTCACGGGGTCATAACCTCCCGGATGGAAGGGATGGCACTTCAAAAGTCTTGTTATCCCCAGGAATGTTCCCTTCACTATTCCGTATTTCTTCAGGGCTTCAATCGTGTACTGCGAACAGGTGGGATAGAAACGGCAAACCCGGGGAAAAAGAAAAGAAATCTTCTGATAAAACTTAATCGCCACTACCATCGCGTTTACTAACATTTCTTAACTATCCTCGCTCTTCCCCAGAGATTCAGAATTCTCTTTTCCGTCTCAAAGTAATCGACCAATTCCCTGGCAGCAGGACGGGCAATCAGTATCATCTCCATCTTGTTTTTCAGGCGCCCCTGGTGCAGGCGAAATGCTTCCCGCAGCCAGCGTTTGATGCGATTGCGAATTACCGCATTACCCAGCCGCCTGTCGACGGAAAGCCCCATCCTGGATAATCTGCGGTGCGCCGCTTTATCCATTTTTCTCGACGAAGGAAGCGTATTCCTCCGGGAACATTTCCGGAGAACGTACATAACCAGGTACTTATCGGCGTAGGAGTTGCCTTCCCTCACAATTTTTTTAAATTCCGTTTCCCGTTTTATCCTCTGATATTTCTCCAGGGAGAATCTTTTCTTGATCAAAGACTCTTCTCTCTTTAAGGAGCCAACCTTCTTTTTTTCTTTTTTCTCCTTACTGCCAGAATTCTACGCCCGCTCTTTGTGGACATTCTTTTTTTGAAACCGTGAACCTTTTTCCTTCTTTTAACTTTGGGTTGATAAGTTCTTTTCATTGTTCCCGCACCAATTCAAAATTTTTTTAAATTGTATCTTTTATTCCTTCTCTTGTCAAGGACTGGTTCGGGGTTATTGAAAAATTTCCTCTAAAAAAAATGTTGACAGGGTTTGATAAGAATAATATAATATTTTGGAATTTTTTTTCTACACCAGGCAAGGGCTATCAAAGTTCTATCCCTTTACCTCATCACTACCTCGGGTTAATCCCCAACCCCTGGAATGACGGCAGGCAATTTCAGTTCCCTTACCAAAAGATATTTAATAAATTCTGAATCATAGACGTCTCAAGCCATAAACCTGATTACTCTTTTCTAGTTATGCACACCTGTGAACAACCTGTTAGTAACTCTCCGCAAAACGGTGTAAAAGGGAGGCCAAGAATGGTAATGTCCGCGGAGCAATTATGGGGCCAAATTCTGGATAAACTCAAGGAAGAAATGCCTAAAGACAGTTACGAACTCTGGTTCCGGCCCACCAGGGCCATATCGTTTGAAGACAATCTTCTGAACGTTCGCGTCCCCAATAGGTTCTTTTCCCGATATTTGCAGGAGAGGCACAAGGGAAAAATCGAAGAATTACTAAAAGCAACCACCGCCTCGGAAGCGCAAATAATCTTCACCATTGACCCGCAATCGCACATTCAGGAAAGGGAAAGAAAAGACGAGGAAATTGAACCCACATCTATTGCCGCAGATGAGACTACCTTCGCCAGAATGGAATTCAATCCCAAGTATACTTTTGAGAATTTTGTGGTCGGCCCCTCCAACCGTTTCGCCCACGCAACTGCTGAGGCCGTAGCCAATGATCCGGGAAAAGCCTATAATCCCCTGTTCATATACGGCGGGGTGGGCCTGGGGAAAACGCATCTCTTGCAGGCTATCGGACACCATAATAAGAAACAGAATCCCCGGCTTTCCGTGCTCTACATAACGTCGGAAAGGTTCACCAATGAACTTATTGAATCAATCCGAAACGACAGGATGATAGGATTCCGCAACAAATATCGCAATCTGGATGTTCTCCTGATTGACGATATCCAATTCCTGGCGGGGAAAGAAAGCACGCAAGAAGAATTTTTCCACATTTTCAATACCCTTTACGAAGATCACAAACAGATTGTTATTTCTTCCGATTCCACCCCCAAAGAGATACCCACTATCGAAGAAAGGCTTCGCTCCCGCTTCCAATGGGGAGTAATTGCCGACATCCAGCCCCCCGATATAGAGACGAGAATAGCCATCTTGAGAAAGAAAGCGGCAGCAGAAAACATTTTTATTCCCGACGACGTAGTTCTGTTTCTCGCCAGCCAGATAAAGTCCAACATCAGAGAGCTGGAAGGGTGTCTGATCAGAATTGTCGCCTTTTCCTCATTGACGGGAAGTGAAGTTACGGTTGACCGCTCCAAGGAAATTTTGAAGGATATAATTACCAAGGAAGAAATCGTTGTCCCCATAACCATAGAAATGATTCAAAACGTCGTGAGTAAACATTTCCATCTGGAAATCAAGGAAATGAAAAGTAAGAGGAGAACAGATGCGGTCGCTTTTCCGCGACAGGTGGCAATGTACCTGGCCAGAACTCTGACCGAATATTCTACTACCGAGATAGGGGCAGAATTTGGGGGCAGGGATCACACAACGGTAATGTATGCTTGCGAGAAGATAAAGATGAAACTTGCCGGCGATCCTTTCTTCACCGCTCTGGTGAACAGGATAACGCAGGAAATCAAGACGGGCGCTTAAGAGAAAAGCGCGGGAGCGGATTTCCTCAAGGAACTACTGGGAATAAGCTGTTGATGGATTCTGAATAAGATCAAGGAGCGGTGAATAAGTTTTTGAAAATTGATTTTTTGTGTATTATCTGAATATTTTCTAACTCTTGCTAACATCATATTCCTCTTTAATAATTTTTCCAAAAAGGAATTTATATCTGCTTTTTTTTGCTTCTTTTAATTTTACTAACATATTCACATTCTATACTAATATAGACTACTAATTTTAATATTATTTATAGGAGGAAGACAATGGAGATTAAGTGCAAACGGGAAGAACTAATGAAGGGAATCCAGACAGTGCAAAGTGTAGTGGGAACTAAAAGCACACTCCCCGTGCTGGCAAATGTTCTATTGGAAGCTAAGGGAAAGAGAATGGATATGACCGCTACGGACTTAGAGGTGGGAGTGAGATGTTCCATAAATGTGGAAGTTTCCCGACCGGGTGCGATAACCGTGCCGGCAAAAACACTCTCGGAGGTGGTGCGGGAGTTACCGTCAGAAGAAGTCAACATCGGAGTTGACGATAAAGGACGGGTCAAAATCAGTAGTGGTCAGGCAATTTTCAATTTGATGGGACTGCCCAAGGAAGATTATCCCGCTCTCCCGACATTCAAAACTGACGGCGAATTCTCTATTGAGCGGGAATTGTTAAGCGACATGATTAGGAAAACCATATTTTCCGTTTCCCAGGACGAGACGCGTTATGTTCTATGCGGCATATATTTACGCGTGGACAAAGGAAAGCTTAGAATGGTTTCCACCGATGGTCGGCGACTATCTTACATTTCCAGAGACGCAGAAATTGAGAAAAAAAGGGAAGCGAGAATAATCATTCCCACGAAGGCAGTCAATGAACTCAATAGAATTCTGGCGCAAAGCGCCACGAAAGAAGAAGAAGAGAGGAAAGGCAAAGTGAGAATAAGTATTGAAGAGAATCAGGTAAGCTTTATGATAGACGATACTGTGTTGATTTCCAGATTAATCGAGGGCCATTTCCCCAACTACGAACAGGTTATTCCCCGCAGCAGTGAAATCAAGCTCAAAATAAACACTGAACAACTGCTCCAGGCAACCAGGAGAGTCGCCCTTTTGACCACGGAAAAGTCTAACGCCGTCCGGTATTCGCTTAAGAAAAACAGGCTGGTTATTACCGCCAATACGGAAGGCCTCGGCGAGGCGCGAGACACTGTGGGAATCGAGTATGCCGGAGGGGAGATGGAGATTGCGTATAATCCCCAATTCTTGATGAGCGTCTTGAGAAATATTGGCTGCGAGGAAGTCAGTTTAGAACTGACCAACTCTCTCAATCCCTGCTTAATAAGACCAACAACCGGAGAAGATTATATTTCTATAGTAATGCCGATGAGAATATGATATAATATAAAAAGTAAAAGCGGGGAAATTTCATACAAAGAAAGAACAGAGTGGCATACCTGAAGGAAATAAAAGAGATAGTTAAGGAGACGTTCCGCAAGTTTAACCTGGGGGAAGAAAGCCAGAAGTTGTTCAATATCTGGCAAGAAGAGCTGGGCGGACTGGCAAAGCATGCCCGGATTGGTAACTTTCGAGAAGGCAAATTGTTGGTAGAAGTGGATAACCCCGTGTATATGCAGGAATTGTCAGCCCGGAGGAAATCTATAGTGGAGAAAGTGAATAAACGAATGGGCAAAAGATTTATTTTAGAAGTCCGTTTTAGACTCGGTAAGACAGACGGGAGCGGAAGTGAAGATTAAGACAAAAATCGTTATTTTTGCCGGACTATTCTTCTGCGGGATTATAGGGGGATTGCTCGCGGCAAGTTTTTTTCTGGAGAAGTCGGTTCTCCTGCCCTTGGGCATAATAGGGATAGTTTTGGGCATCCTGGGAGCATCGGCTATGTCCAGCCGGCTGGCGGGAAGAATCGGGGAATTGACCGCTTCAGCAAGAGCGATTACACGAGGCCAGGCAGAGACGAGAAGAGAAGCGGGAAAGGACGAGTTGAGCCAGTTGGCCGGAGAACTGACCAGGATTAGGGAAAAACGGGAAGAACTGGAGCGCCTGAAGAGCAGCTTTATCTCCAGCGTTTCCCATCAATTCAAATCTCCGCTCACAGCCATAGAAGGTTATATCGATTTTTTCATTGAGGGGATAGATGCGGGAATTGGCAAGGAGAAACAGGTCAAAGCATTAAGAATAATGAAACATAATGCTTCCCGCCTGGGTAATCTGATTAATGATGTCCTCGACTTGGCTAAGATAGAGGCGGGACAGCTTGAAGTTAAGAGACAACCTCTGAGGTTGGGTGAGGTGCTTAAGGAGAAAGCAGGAGAGTTTCAACGGCTTGCTCGCAAGAAAGAGATTCAAATCGAGGTAAAAGCAGAAGAAAAAATAGGGCAGGCTTTAGGAGACAGAAAAAAGCTGGAAAAGGTTCTGGATAATCTTTTAAGTAATGCGCTAAAATTCAGCAACAGGAAAAGCAAGGTGGTTATGGAGGCAAAACAGGCCATTGGTGAAGCGGGGGGAGGCAGCGGTTTTATTGAGGTGTCAATTAGCGACACGGGACGGGGCATACAAGAGGAGGAGATTTCAAAGGTATTCGCTAAATTTCGCAGGCTGGCTCCCGAAGACGAGACAACGATGGAAGAATTAAAGGGGCCCGGTTTAGGTTTAGCTGTGGCTAAAGGTATGGTAGAGGCACAGGGCGGAAAGATATGGGTGGAAAGCGAATGGGGGAAAGGAAGCAAGTTTATTTTTACTCTGCCTAAGGCATAAGCTCCGGGAAGGGGCGTTCTATGGCCAGAAGGAAAATTTTAGTCGTTGATGACGAAAAATATGTGGTGGAACTGATCAGGGATATTCTGGAAACAGGAGGATATAGAGTTATTCCCGCTTACAACGCTAAGGAGGCACTGGAAAAAGTCTATACCGAATCTCCCGATTTGATTCTTCTGGACATTTTGATGCCCAAGATAGACGGATATCAGGTTTGCCGACAGATAAGAGAAGACCTTCTTCTGTCCAATATTCCCATCATTATGTTAACGGTCAAAGGGGGAGAAAAAGATGAGATTAAGGGATTGGGTATTGGCGCTGATGACTATATAGTAAAGCCTTTCCGTCCGGGTGTTCTCCTGGCCAGAGTGAAGATGGTTCTCAAGCGCACACTACGGGGCCTGGAAGCAAATCCTCTTACTCGTCTTCCCGGCAATACGGCAATCATTGAGGAAATAGAAGAGCGCATCGACAACGGAAATGTTTACGCAGTACTCTATTTCGACCTCGACAATTTCAAGGCTTTTAACGACAGGTATAGCTTCCAGTTAGGGGACAGGGTAATCCAGCAGACAGCCAGGATAATTATCGAAAATATGAAGGAGCTGGGCAATGCTGAGGATTTTGTCGGGCATATCGGCGGGGACGACTTCATCGCCATTACTACGCCGGATAAAGTCGATTCGGTATGTTCTGGGATTATCGAATCGTTCGATAAAAAGATTGTCAAGTTCTATTCACCAAAAGACCAAACCAGGAGATACATCGGCGGGAAAGACAGACAGGGGAACATAACCAAGTTTCCCATAATGACCATAACCATCGGCGTAGTCACCAACACGAAAAGAAAATTTGCTCATAAAGGACAGATTGCCGCTGTAGGTGCTGAGTTAAAGAAGTATATAAAACCTCTTGAGGGCAGCAATTATATAATAGATCGGAGAACAAAATAAAATCACCATAATCGGACGGGAGGGCGGTTATGGCAAAACAGAAGATTTTGGTGGTGGATGATGAACCGGACCTTGTGGAGCTGGTCAAAGATGTGTTGGAGAGGAACAATTATTTGGTCATTTCGGCGCGCAATGCCGATATTGCTATCAAGAAAGTCAGAGCATCTAAACCCGATCTTATAATTTTGGATTTGAATCTTCCCGGCATCGGGGGGATAGAGGTTTGTCGCATTTTGAAGAGAGACAAAAAAACGAGCTCTATTCCCATTATCATGTTGACCGTAAAATCGACGGAGACGGACAAGATTGCCGGCCTGGAAGCGGGAGCTGACGACTATATGACCAAACCGTTCAGCACAGCGGAACTGGTGGCCAGAACGAGGGCTGTCCTGAGAAGGATTCTCTATGCCGGCGAGCCAGGAGAGGTTCTGGCGTCGGGAGATATCAGGCTCGATTCAACCGAACATATGGTATATGTAGCTGATGAACAAATCGACCTTACGCCAAAAGAGTTTAATCTGCTTTATCTATTAATGAAGAAAAAGGGCAAGGTGCTCAGCAGGACTTTTCTCATTGAAAATATCTGGGGGTACGAATATCTCGGTGGCACAAGAACCGTGGATGTCCACGTGCGCCATTTGAGGGAAAAGATGGGCAAAGAGGGGAAGAAGATAGAAACGGTGGAAGGCGTAGGTTATAAATTTATTGAAGAAGAATGACCGTTCGATACCATTCAAAATTTACAAAAATTTTACAGATTCTTGACACGAAGTTTACTTCGATAGGATATAATTAGTAAGGGTAAGAGAAAAATCTATCTATTCACATGGTTTGCAGAGATGGTTGTGAGAGCGAAAATTTTAGTCGTAGATGACGACCCGGATCTTACAAAGCTGGTTAAGACTATCCTGGAAGCAGAGAACTATGCGGTTTATGCGGCGGAGAGCGGGGAGGAAGCATTGGGGGAGATGCCTAAAGTGAGACCGGACCTGGTCATTCTGGACATAATACTTCCGGGAATGGATGGTTATGCAATGTGCAAGATTTTAAAGACCGATGACCACACCAGTCTTATTCCCGTTATAATATTAAGCATCAAATGTGGAGTTAAAGATAGAATCGCAGGACTAAACATAGGGGCAGATGATTACATTACCAAGCCTTTTGACCCGGATGAGTTGACGGCAAGAGTAGAGGCAGTGTTAAGGGGTTATGGACGCTCCCCCGTTTCGGGAGGCGCCAGGAACTGACTCCTTGCTTGTATTTAAGAACTTTATAGCACCCTCTGACATATATTATGGCGGAGGGTTTTTTTTGCCTTTTTTTCTCTAATTAAGTCCCATTTTCTCTTGACAAATAGCGTCAAAAAAGGTAAAATAAATTGGCAAAAACCGGAATTTATCCCTCGTAAAATCTATGTTTTTATGTATTGAAAACGGTGAAATAATCGATGTAAAAGAAATAGTTATGATAATTGATGTGCGAAAAGGAAACTGGGGACAATTTTCCAAATTAAGACAGAAAGCAAAAGCAGCAATATTACTCAGGGGCGGTTGCTTCCACTTATCCAAGATTAGTGCGCGCTCTGGGTGAGAGAATTGAGAGCCGGGGAGGTGAGTAGCAGGGAGATGACCTCAAAGAAGAGCGAGTATACTGCTGATAAGATTCAGGTTCTGGAGGGGCTGGAGTCGGTGCAGAAGAGGCCGGCTATGTACATAGGGACAACGGGTCCTATGGGATTGCACCATCTGGTAGAGGAGGCTGTAGATAATAGCATCGATGAAGTCTTAGCCGGCTACTGCAAGAATATCGATGTTACCATTCGTCAGGATAATAGTATATGCGTTATGGACGATGGCCGGGGCATTCCTGTAGATATCCACCTTACCGAGAAGAAGCCGGCTGTAGAAGTTATTATGACTAAACTCTTTGCCGGCGCAAAGTTCGATAAGAAAGTATATAAAGCAGCCGGTGGGCTCCATGGGGTAGGAATTTCCGTGGTAAATGCCCTTTCCGAATGGCTGGAGGTGGAAGTCTATCGAGACGGTAACATTTATAAACAGGCGTACCATCGAGGTAAACCGGATTACGCTCTAAAGGTTGTGGGGCCTACTGACGATCGGGGAACCAAGATAACTTTCAAGCCAGACCCCAAAGTATTCTCGGAGAGTGTCTCTTTCAATTTCGACATTCTCTCTAACCGCTTGCGGGAACTGGCATTTTTGAATCCCGGCACCACTATAAATATTTTCGATGAGCGAGAAGACAAACAGCACTCTTTCTCTTACGAGGGAGGAATCAGTTCTTTCGTAAAACACCTGAATGCTAATAAGAATGTTCTTCATAAGAATCCCATCTACTTTGCCCGGGAAAAAGACGGGATAGGTGCGGAAATTGCTCTCCAGTATAACGACAGTTACACGGAAAATATCTTCACCTTTGCCAATAATATCAATACTAAGGAAGGGGGCACGCACCTTATCGGGTTCAAAACTTCTTTAACCAGAGTGATCAATGATTACATAAAACGCAACGCTGCCCTGAAGGACAAACAGGCAACACTTTCCGGGGAAGATGTGCGCGAGGGGCTGACCGCGGTAATTAGCGTGAAGGTGCCCGAACCGCAATTTGAAGGTCAGACCAAAACCAGGCTGGGGAATTCCGAAGTGAAGGGAATCGTGGAGTCTGTAGTCGGCGAATACCTGAGCGCTTTTTGGGAAGAGAACCCTGCAATTGCCAACAAAATTGTGGAAAAATCGATAACTGCAGCACGCGCCAGGGAGGCTGCCAGAAAGGCGCGCGAACTGACCAGAAGAAAAGGGGCGCTGGACAGCGCATCTTTGCCCGGGAAATTGGCCGATTGCATAGAGAGGGATCCTTCATTGAGTGAATTATATATAGTGGAGGGGGATTCTGCGGGAGGAAGCGCAAAACAGGGCAGGGACAGGGCTTTCCAGGCGATCCTTCCCTTGAAGGGGAAAATACTGAATGTGGAGAAGTCGCGGTTGGATAAAGTGCTATCCAACGAAGAGATCCGAACAATAATTGCCGCTGTGGGAAGTGGCATTGGCGAAGAGGAGTTCGACCTGGGAAAAACCCGCTACCATAAGATAATTATTATGACCGACGCTGATGTTGACGGCGCACATATCCGCACACTGCTATTGACTTTTTTCTATCGCCAGATGCGTAGTCTGATTGAAAGTGGTTATGTATACATAGCCCAACCGCCCCTTTACAGGGTAAGAAGGGGAAAACAGGAAATGTATTTGGCGGATGAAGATGAACTGGACAGATACCTTTTGCGCCAGGGTATGCAAGGGATCAGGCTTTTTAAATTAAAGGATAATAAGGAAGTATTGGAATATGAAGAAGAAAAGATTAATCAGATTCTCCAGGGGCTAATGGAACTGGAAGGACTTCTTAAGAAAGTAGGAAAGAAAGGCATCACCTGGGGAAATTTTTTGCACCTGAATAAGGAGGAGCGGCTACCTCTATATTCTGTAACGGAGGTTGGTAAACAAGGTTCTTCGCCCAAAGAGAAATACTTATATTCAGAAAAAGAGCTGAAAAGTTTTCGCAAGGAGTCTACGGAGAAGGGAAAGAGTATAAAGAAGG
>CAYFRM010000075.1:0-89021 GCA_964345635.1 uncultured Clostridia bacterium | reverse complement strand
CCAGGGCAAAGAGTATCTCCGTGACGCTGGGGTCGAGAGAGACTATCCTCTCAGGAGGGTGGTCGAATCTCACTTCTCTACCGAGGTCATCCGTGACTGCGACATCGTCCCGAGAATTCGATTTCAAGGGCGGCGCCTGGCTACTGCAACCACCTAATAACCAAAGGGAAATAATAAAAAAGATAGAATAGAGTTTTATACGCATGTCTATCCTTTTGTAGCAGCAAAGCGCAAGCTTTGCCTCTCTGTAGGGGACGGACTCCGTGCCCTCCCTTCCTTTGGGCGACCACAGAGTGTCGCCCCTACAATGCAGAGCTATTGCTCTCCATCTACATCGGAAATCTATTTTAATAAAGAGAAGATTAGGAGGGTGAAGACTTCGGTTGCTTCGTTTATTGCCCCGAAGGTATCTCCTGTCATCCCTCCGATTTTCCTGGTGATATATCTGGTCAGGATGAGAGTGAATAGAAGTATGCTCAAAATGAAGAGGAACAATCGAGTTTTCAAAATCAGAAAAGCTACTAGCAACGTAAATAGCGTTGCCCCTAACCATTCTCGTAATCTAACTGGTTTGCAGAAGAACTTTCCCAGGCCTTCCGTCTTTGCTCCTTTAGAGAGAGAACCGGAGACTACCATTGCCCATCTTCCGCATAAAGGCATCAACAGCAAAGCCTTGTATTTAATGGCTCCGGGAATCCCTTCCAGAAGAGCAAATTTCAAAAGAATCAGAACAACCAGCCCTATTGCCGCCATTGTGCCGATACGACTATCTTTCATTATCTTCAGTATCTCCTGTCTATTCTTTCCCGCGTAGAATCCGTCCAATGTATCGGCGAAGCCGTCCAGATGGAGCGCTCCCGTGAGAATAATTAGAAGAATAATAATGGATAGATTGACTACCGAATGGTTCAGGTATTTTGAAAGTACGAAATCAAACCCGGCGAGAGAAGCACCAATCAGAAGTCCCACGAAAGGAAAATAGAATAGCGACTTGGATAAATGATCGCCGGTGACTTCGCCTCTCTTGCCGGAGCCAAAAATAGTTAAAAACCTAATTGCTGCTACTAGCGATTTCATACTCCTTCGGAAACTCCTGCGTCGTGGAAAGTTGCCATCTCAGTCAATATCTTTACGCCTGCGTCTACCAGATTTATGCCCAGGGCTGCTCCCGTACCTTCGCCGAGCCTGAGGTCCAGGTCGAAAAGGGGTCTTAAACCCAGAAAGCGCAACATTCCCTTGTGTCCGGCTTCTGCTGAGCAGTGTGATGGAATCAGGTAATCCCTAACTTTTGGTTCCAAACCCGTTGCCAGAAGAGACGCTGCTCCCGAGATGAATCCGTCGATAACCACGGGAATCCTGCGGGAAGCGCCGGCAAGCATAATTCCCACCAGTCCTCCGATTTCAAACCCTCCCACTTTGGATAGGATATCGATGGGGTCGTCGGGGTCGGGTTTATTGGTTTTTAACGTCTCTACGACAGCGTCCTTTTTGCGCTTAAGTTTAGAATTATCTATTCCCGTTCCCCTGCCGGTGACCTCTTCCGCAGACGTCCCGGCTATAACTGCCAGTATTGCGCTGGATGCGGTAGTATTACCGATCCCCATATCGCCCGTGCCAATAATGTCTACGCCTTTGGTCAGTTCTTCTTCCACAATTTCGATTCCTGCATCGATTGACCTTATTGCCTCTTCCCGGGTCATCGCCGGTTCTTTCATCATATTTTTGGTTCCATAATTTATTTTTCTGATTACGAGAGCGGGGTGGGGTTTGAGGTCGCAGGCAACTCCCATATCGACTACTACCACTCTTGCGCCTGCGTGGCGGGCGAGAACATTGATTCCTGCTCCCCCTTGTAAGAAGTTGTAGACCATCTGGCTGGTGACTTCCTGGGGAAAAACGCTCACTCCTTCTCTGGCGACTCCGTGGTCTGCGGCTAAAGTAAATATCACTTTATTCTTCAAGTTGGGGCTATCTTCTCTTTTGATTCCCGCCACGATTTTCGCCAGCTCTTCCAGTCTTCCCAAGCTCCCTCTGGGTTTAGTTAGAGAGTCCAATCTCTTTTGTGTCTTTTCCATCATTTGTCGGTCGATTAGTTCAATCTTTTCAATAATTTTTTGAATTCTATCCATTTTTACTATTCTCCTCTGCCCTCCGGGGATAGCAAAAGTCTCTCTGTTTCCTCTCCCCTCCGGGGAGAGCAAAAGTCTCTCTGTTTCCTCTCCCCTTCGGGGAGAGGATTAAGGTGAGGGGGGACTTTACCCCTTTATCTTACCGGGAATCCCTGCCTCCAGCAAGTATACTTCATCTGCCAGCCTAGCTACCATCTGGTTGGTTTGGCCGGCAATATCTCTGAAACTCCGTCCTAATCTGCTCTCCGGGACGATTCCCATCCCTACTTCGTTGGAGACTATCAGGGCGGTGAGGTCCCTTTTTTTGAGACTCCTTAAGAATTCTTGAATTTTCTTCAGAGTCGCCGCTTCTTTTTCTCCCGAAAGAAGGAGATTCGAAACCAGGATGGTTAAACAATCGACTATTACTATACTGGCCTTCCCTAAATTAGCAAGAATTTTTGAGGTATCCGCTCTTTCTTCTATGGTTTTCCAGGAAGCAGGGCGACTCTTCCTGTGTCTTCTTATTCTTCTTTTCATCTCTTCATCGATTGGAAAGGCAGTGGCAACATAGACTACCCCGGATTTTCCCGGCGACAACTCTTTCGCCCGGGCAACGGCAAAACTCGACTTGCCGCTACGCGCTCCGCCTAAGATAAGAATTATTTTGCCCATATATATTTCTCCAAAAAATAAAAATCCCAACCTTCACCGGAAAGCTGGGACTTGAGCCTTATCAATTCGGCCGACCTTCCCGCGAAGGCACTATATTGCAAACAGGTCCTCGGACTCGCTTCTCTCTAGAAGCTCACCGTTGCGGGGCAGTGTCCGGTTTCCACGGACTTCCCCTGCTTGCATTGAAAATTCCGTATTTATTTTACTACGTATGCCCTTCCTCTGTCAAGGGCTTTCCTAACTTCGTCTTTCTGAATTCTTTCAACTGCGCCAGAAGGTCATAGGAAATTTCCTGATTTCCTATAACAACTTCCTCATCCAGTGTGCCCCCGTGACAATCGGAACCTCCGGTACTTAGAAGACTGAACGCCTTAGCCCAGCTCCGAAATCTCTTTATATCTTCGGGAGTATGCTTGGTATAATAGACTTCGATTCCTTCCAATCCCAGACCTTTGAGTTTTTGAATTATTTCTCTGCTGTTTCCTCCATATAGAGGATGGGCGATAACGGAGATTCCTCCCAGCCGGGAGATAAGGTCGATTGCTTCTTTGGAGGGCAATCTTGACTTTGCCACATAGGCCGGTTTGCCGTAAGCCAGATAACGGTCAAAAGCTTCCTGGAGATAGTCGACAAATCCCTCGTCTTTCAAAACTTTTGCCACGTGCATTCTACCGACAGAACCCTTACCCGCCACCTCAAATAACTGTTGAGGGTCGATCTTGACTCCCAGGCGTTCCAGTTTCTCCAAAATCTTATAGGCTCTTTCCCGGCGCGCTTCCCTGAAATTACGGAGCTTCTCCTGAAAATCCTCATCCTGCCAGTCGATATAGTATCCCAGGATGTGTATCTCTTCATCCCGGGGAGACTCCGGCTCAACGCTAAGTTCCACTCCGGGAACGACTTCCACTCCCAGTTTTTTCCCTGCCTTGATAGCCAGGAGAGTGGCGTCAGTATTGTCGTGGTCAGTAATAGCTACGGCAGCCAAACCCGTCTTGCTGGCAAGTTTAATAATCTCTTCCGGAGTGAAAGTTCCGTCAGAAAATGTGCTGTGTATGTGCAGGTCAATAGTCAGATTTTTCAAAACATTTCCTCAAAAATGTAGCAGCAAAACGCAAGCTTTGCCTGTCTGTAGGGGACGGACTCTGTGCCGTCCCTTCCTTTGGGCGACCACGGAGTATCGCCCCTACAATGCAGAGCTATCGCTCTCAAGCTACAACTTTATGAGCGGGCGATGGGACTCGAACCCACGACGTCAACCTTGGGAAGGTTGCATTCTACCACTGAATTACGCCCGCCTTAATTAACAGAATTCTATTTCAAAAAGAGCCTTTTGTCAAGTAAATGGTTAGAACCCTCATTTACCGAATCTATATCTAATTATCGTTAGAACGCCTGAGACCGCATCTCCCCAGTTGATTTTCTTCCCTTGTTTCAGCGTTCTGGGAGAATATGATATGGGAATTTCATGAATCCGGTAGCCTTTCTTCAGCAATTTAACCGTAACCTCGGCTTCAAATTCGAATCTTTTTGCCCGCAATGGCAGATTTTTTAAAACCCCGGTTTCAAAAGCCTTGTAGCAGGTATATGAATCGGTGATTCTGGATGAGTATAATACGTTGATCAACCAGGTCAAAAACTTGTTCCCCAGGAGGTAACGCAAGTAAATGCGTTTATTGAATCGGAGAAACCGGGAGCCGTAAATAATCTTAGCTTTTCCCTCCAGAATCGGTCTTGTCAGTTTGTGGTACTCCTCGGGGTCGTATTCCAAATCGGCATCCTGTATAACCGTTACCTCTCCCTCAAGGTAAGGAATTGCCGTTCTTATTGCACTGCCCTTTCCCCGGTTTTTCGCATGGTAAATTACTCTTATATTTTCATCGCTCAATTTCTCCAATATCTCTCTCGTTTTGTCAATGGAACCATCGTCAACTATAACAATTTGCTTATCGATATTCACTTTTTTTACTCTGTCAATGATTTTCAGTATGGTACTTTCTTCGTTGAAAACTGGCATGATAACCGATAATTTCATAATTTTTTCCTGCGGGGACAGACCCCTGCTTCCTCCTCCAATATTTTCTTTAAAAACTGGAGAGCCTCCTCTCTATTTTTTAATTTTCCTTCCGCCTGGGCTTCTCTTACGCTTTTTAATAACTTCCCAATCACCGGGCCCTGGGGAATATTGAAACTTTCCATAATCTCATCTCCCCGCAGAAGAGGCTCGGGCAGGATTTTTTCTTTATGGTAGTAGTACTTTTTCAACATTTTTCTGACAATCGCTTCTTGTTTCTTCATGGCTTTTCGACCTGCTTCTATGGCCAGTTTTCTATTTCTTTCAGGTAGAATCTTCCGGTAAGAATAGCGGTCTGCCAG
The DNA here is from genome assembly GCA_964345635.1 of uncultured Clostridia bacterium. Classification (GTDB taxonomy): domain Bacteria; phylum UBA6262; class WVXT01; order WVXT01; family WVXT01; genus WVXT01. The sequence continues at coordinate 83,865 of CAYFRM010000075.1, read as the reverse complement.
GGAGAGAAGAAGTGTATCCACTCCGTCTTCGGAAAGGTCTCTAAAAAAGCGATGGATTGCTCTATCAGTCAACCGGGGAGCTTCACTCAGGTTACCGGGACGCATATGGTGCTCAACCGTTTTCTGGACTATCTTGCTTGCTTTGTTACTGAATTTAAGCCTTTCCATAATTTCCGTAACCAGTGAAGTTCCCGCCTCTTCGTGCCCAAAAAAACGAACCCTTCCTTTCTCCCTTCTCACCGTTTCTGGCTTGCCGATATCGTGGAAAATTGCCGCCCATTTTAAGAGAGACTTTCTCTCTACTTCGCCAAATATTTTCTCGTCGAGATGAGCCATTATTTTGCCCCGCGTCCGGGGAAAAAGCTTGACCAGGTTAGCCAGAATCTCTTCCAGGGATTTGAGAGTCTCCAGGGAGTGCCCCCATAACCCTTCCCGGTGGTAGTAATTTTCGCGTCTTTCCTTCATTATTTCAATTTCGGGAACGATTCTCTGCAAAAGTCCTATTCTGTGGAGTCTTCGGAAAAACAAGTGACTTTGGGGACTGGCCAGAATCTTGAACAATTCGTCTCTTATTCTTTCTCTGGCTACCCGCTTAATCAGATTGACTTTTTTCTTGATTTCGTCTTCAGTTTTTTTCTCTATGGTAAATTCCAGGGTTGCTGCCAGGCGATACCCGCGGAGCAATCTCAAGGGGTCATCGTCAAAAATTTTGCGAGAAGTTCGCCTCACTTTTTTATTTTTTAAGTCCCTTATTCCGCCGGAAGGGTCAATGATGAGCCTGTCCAGGGATTTCGGCCGTCTCAATGTTCGGAAGCTCCCTTCTATTTCATCCAATCTTAGAGCCATTGCGTCAATGGTAAAATCTCTTAGTAGAAGGTCGTCTTCTATTTTCTTGCCGCGCATTTGTGAAAAGTCCAAATTGAATGTCTGTTTATCTTTCTTCCGGGATATCTTCTGTTTTACTACCCGATAAATCCTATTCTTATCATCCAGAAGAACAAAACTTCCTCTCACTTCCCGGGCGAAATCCCTGGCGAACCTCTCAGCATCTCCTTCGGGAACAAGATCAAAATCCTTGGTCTTTCTCCCTAATAGCAAATCTCTCAGAGAACCGCCTACCAGAAATATTTTTCTGTTGGATTTATGTACAAAATCTAATAGTAGTCTCAGCAATTCTTCCATTTTAACTAATTTAGCACCTTCCTCGAATTTTCTGTAGTGTAGCCCGTTATGGGCGTAATGTTTACTTCCTGCCTTTCGGGAGTACGCCAAACTTCGATTTTGGGAGGGTTACTTTTTCCTCTTTAACTGTCTATTCATATTTTCTTTGATTTCTTTTAGAGTGCGTCGCCTTTCCACAGGTGGCTTCACTTCTCGAATAATTCTTATAGTCTCTTCCCTGTCGTAAAGCCTGTAGCCACCTTTTGTCTGGCTGGCTACCCTCAATAAACCGATGTCGGTGTAATACCTCACCAGAGAAGTAGTTACTCCTGCCAGCTTGGCTATCTCACCAATCTTGAGTAATCCTTTTCCCATTCTCTCTTTACGCGACAATCTCTCAGTCGTTTTCTTTCTATCGTTCTCTTTCGCTGCCATTTCTTATTTCGCCTCCTTTTTGAATCAGCTCCGCAGAAGTCCGACGCCCCCGTGAGGGTTAGGAGTCCCGCCGGACCTGTGCTCAGGGTTTGGTTTCCAGAGCGGGGATTGCCTCTAGCAACCTCTTTGTGTAAGGATGCCGGGAATCCTCGTATACGCTTTTGACAGAACCCGCCTCCACAATCTTACCCTGGTACATTACCGCCACTCTGTCAGACAGGAACCGCACGACATTCAAATCGTGAGCGATAAGAAGATAAGACAATCCCAGAGAATCTCGCAAATCGAGTAAAAGATTTAGAATTTGAGCCTGGACGGAAATGTCCAGTGAGGATACTGGTTCGTCTGCTATGATCAATTCCGGTCGCATAGCCAGCGCCCGGGCAATACCGATTCTCTGTCTTTGGCCTCCGCTGAACTGATGGGGATATTCGTTTAAAATATTAACCGGCAATCCTACCCGATGTAAAAGTTCCTTTATTTCTTTTCCTATCTCCCTGGCTTTTAGTTTCTCTTCACTTGTTTCCAATCTATGTTTAACTGCTTCGCCAATAATCGTTCCTATCGTGAGCCTGGGATTCAGGCTGGCAAAGGGGTCCTGGAAAATTATCTGTATTTTTCGCGCCAGCTCCTTTCTTTTAAATACCGATATATCCTTGCGATAGAAAAGAATTTTCCCGGCCGTCGGTTTGAGTAACCCTACGATCAGTTTTGCCGTGGTGGTCTTGCCACAGCCGGATTCCCCCACCAGGGCAAATACTTCTCCTTTTCCCACGTAGAAGGAGATGTCGTCGACAGCCCGCACCTGGTCAACAACTCTCCTGAATACTCCCCGCTCCACGGGGAAATACTTTTTCAGATTATTAACTGTTAACATAATTTCAAAAAAGTGACAGGTACTTTTTCTTTCTGCAGCTTATTCGCCGGCACGAATACACCTTACCCAGTGATCCTTTACTACCTCCCTGAGCGCTGGCTCCTCGGGCTTGCAGCCCTCAATGACTCTGGGACAGCGGGGATGAAATTTGCACCCGGAAGGTAAATTACTGGGGTCAGGAACCTGCCCGGGAATTGCTTTAAGTCTTCTCTTCTCTCTCCGGGAAGAACCCGGCCCTTCTTCTCTTGAGGGAAGAGATTCTAAAAGCCCTTTGGTATAAGGATGTAAAGGATTATGAAAAATTTCGGAAGTTGAGGCTTCCTCAACTATGATTCCTGCATACATAACCGAGACCCTCTGACAGGTCCGGGCAACTATGCCAAAATCGTGAGTAATCAATATTATCGAAAGGCCCAATTCCCCTTGCAGTTCAATAAGAAGGCTCAGTATCTCCTTCTGAATAGTGACATCGAGCGCCGTGGTTGGTTCATCGGCAATTAAAATTTCCGGATTAGACGAGAGCGCCATAGCAATCATCACTCTCTGCCGCATTCCTCCACTTAACTGATGCGGATATGACAACACCGTATCTTTTGGCCTGGGCATCTTAACCAGTTCCAGAAGTCTGAGTATCTCTTTTCCCATTTGACTTGCGGATAAGTTATTTTTGTGGTGGAGAGCGAGAGATTCGGCGATTTGATTGCCTGTTCTGAATACGGGATTTAGAGAAGTAAAAGGGTCTTGAAAAATAATGGAGATTCTGTCCCCTCTTGTCTGGAGTAATTTCTCGTCGGAAAACTTCAGGATGTCTTCTCCCCGGAAAAGGATTTCGCCCGATACGATTTTTCCTTCCTTTTCCGGAATTAATTTCAGTACGGACAGAGCGAGCGTGCTCTTTCCGCAGCCGGACTCCCCCACTATACCTAAGACTCTTCTCTTTTCCAGAGCGAGCGAAGTATCCCTCAGGGCCTGTATAACTTTTCCCCCTTTATAGAACTCCACGGATAGATTTTTGACTTCCAAGATTTTTTCCATTCCACCTATTCTGCCATCATTCTCGGGTCGAGGACATCCCGCAATCCTTCGCCCAGGAGATTATAAGCGAGAACCGTTACCAGAATTGCCAGGCCGGGGTATAGAGAAAGCCACCATGCCATAGTGATGTAATCTTTGCCTGCAGTCAAAATATTACCCCAACTGGGAGTGGGTGGCTGGACCCCCAGGCCGAGGAAGGATAAGGCCGACTCAGTCAAAATTGCTCCGCCAATGCCCAGTGTGGCTGTAACCAGAATGGGAGCCATCACATTGGGCAAAAGATGCACAAACATTACCCTTATGTTTGATAAACCCAAGACCCTGGCCGCCTGAACGTATTCTCTCTCCCTTACTGAAAGACATTCCCCTCTGACGAGTCGGGTCAAGCTGGGCCAGCCTGTCAGCCCGATAACTGCCATTACGTTCCAGATATTGGGTTCAAGGAAAGCAATTACCATCAAGATTAAAAAGAATGTGGGGAAGCAAAGCATTATGTCCACAAATCTCATAATTACAGTATCCAGCCACCCTCCGAAGTATCCGGAGAGAAGTCCCAGGATACTTCCGATAACAATGGCTATGCCTATTGCTACAAATCCGACGAGAAGGGAGACCCGCGTCCCGTAAATTATTCGGGAGAGAAGATCCCTTCCCAGATCATCGGTTCCCAGGGGATGCTCGCGAGAAGGTGGCTCCAACCTGTGCAGTACATCCTGCTGGTCGGGACTGAAAGGAGCAATGAGGGGAGCAATAATCGACACTACTGCCAGAGAGAGAATAATGAGCGCTCCCAACATGGCTAATTTGTTCCTTCTAAACCTTCTCCAGAAAATCTTCCACATCTATTTTCCTCTTCTATCTATATCTGATGCGGGGGTCGACAAAAGCATAGGTTATATCGGCTACTAGATTACCCAATAACGTAAGAAGAGCAGCAATAACTCCCACGCCCATAATTACGGGATAATCTCTGGCCATAATTGCCTGATAACCGAGGCGCCCCATTCCCGGCCAGGCGAAAATGGTTTCAAAAATAAATCCTCCTCCGATTAATGCGGGAAGTGACAGTCCCAGAAGAGTAACGATGGGGATTAGAGCGTTACGCAAGGCATGTCTATATATCACTTTATTCTCGGGCAATCCTTTGGCGCGGGCGGTGCGGATATAATCCTGGCGGAGCACCTCCAGCATGGAGGTTCTTGAATATCGGGATAAATACGCCAGCCCGCCAAAAGCAGAAACAAAGACGGGTAAGATTAAATGTTTGATAATGTCCCAGAGCTTTCCCCAAAAAGTAAAATAGGGGAAATTAACCGAATGCATACCCGAAATGGGAAGCCAGCCGAGAACGACACCAAAAAGTAGCATTAGCAGCAGGGCAAGCCAGAAAGCAGGCACGGAAAAACCCATGAAGACGAATATTGTCATTCCCTTATCGAAGAAGGAATCCTGTCTGACTGCGGAGAGAATGCCTATGGGTAAGGCAAGAAAAAAGATAACGAGTAAGGAGAGAACATTCAATAATAGGGTTGCCGGAAGTCTCTCTAAAATTTTCATTATTACCAGGCGCCCGTCTTTAAAAGACTCCCCAAAATCTAAGCGCACCAGCCGGCTCAGCCAGAGCCAATACTGGACGTGCAACGGTTTATCCAACCCGTATAGGGAGCGCAGGCGCACTTTAGCCTCGGCGCTAATCTTGGGGCTTAGCCCGGTTAGCATATCGGCGGGTCCTCCCGGAGAAAGATGAATCACTACGAAAGTAATGATTGTAATTCCCAGGAGAAGCGGAATCATAAACAATAGTCTGCGAGCGATGTACTCGAGCATGGTTTCTTTTCCTCAGAAGATTTTTGTTAGAATCAGGACGGCCATTATGATAGTGATAAATACTTTTACTGAGATTGCCGCCATTCTTCCCAGAAAAGCTCCCAGCCCCGCGCTAAGAGCTCTTCGGGAGCCCTCCTTCCTGAACAGTTCAAAAATAAAGGCTCCCACAAATGCACCTACCAGTCCACCCACCAAGGGGCCGAGAACGGGAAGCAGGGAATTGCCTACAAAAATACCGCCAATACCTCCCAAAAAGGCACCTATCAGGCCCAACCGGGAGGCGCCGTAATGCTTTGCACCAAAGATATTGGAAAAGAATTCGAAAATTTCACCCAGAACTGCCAATCCCAGGAGAAGAAGTAAAAACCAGAATGTTATTTTTTGAAAACGGGTGACAAATCCATAAATCAACGCGTCAGCGACAATAATGAAGGTTCCCGGCAATCCAAAGAAAGGTGAGATAATGCCTAAAAGGAGAACGGCCATAAAAGCTATTATTCCCACGATTTCCATTGCAACCACCTCGCAATACGATTTTCCCCTTACCCCAAAGTTAGAGAGCACCCGAGGATCAAGTGGTTCTTTTCTCTACACGGATCTTGCTGCCTTTATTTAAATTCAGACGCCGCGAAGCATCGTCTCGGTAAAGTGAAATTTCTAAATTATGGAAACTGTCAAATATCGCAACGGGTAGACCTTTTTTCCCTTCTTCGTAGGAAGAGCTAATTTTTGCTATCTTTGTTTTTCCTATAACTATGCAAAATTTCTTGTCTTTAACGAATCCGAGAAAAGCGTCCCGGCTGATATTGGTGAGTAAGTTGCCAAAACGGTCTACATATATAACCTCACCCGTCAGGCGATTTTTTCTAACCTCGGGTGCAGAAAATTTTAACTTTTTTATCTCTTTTCCTGGCGTGCCAAATTTCTCCACTTCCTCGCCCCGGGAAAGACGAGCTGCCACCGGAGCAAAGATATCCCTGCCGTGAAAGGTGTCAGATACCGGCTTCAGAAAATATTCTTCGTTGGTTATCTGGATAATTCTTTTTATCTCTTTTGCCCCGAGAAAAGATAGGATTCCGTTATCCGGCGCTACAAAGATATGCTTTTCTGTTTCCACTATTACCGCCTTTCGCTCACTTCCCACTCCCGGGTCGACCACTGTGAGGAAAATTGTGCCCTCAGAGAAATATGGATAGGAGCTTCGCAAAAGAAATGCCGCGTCGTGAATATTGTGAGATTCTATTTCGTGGCACAGGTCGACAATTCTTGCCCGGGGATTAATACGGTATATTACTCCCTTCATCACTCCCACGAAATTATTGTTTAATCCAAAATCTGTTAATAAGACAATAACGCCCATCTTTTAGTAAATTCAAAAATGTAGCAGCAAAACGCAAGCTTTGCCTCTCTGTAGGGGATGGACTCTGTGCCATCCCTTTCATCGGGCGGCCACGGAGTGCCGCCCCTACAATGCAGAGCTCTCGCTCTGCAGCTACATTTTAAATGAATTCTTTCTTCAACTTTTCTGGCAATATTTTTCGGTTCTCCAGAGTTATCTCAATGAGCTCCACGTCATCTCTTTTCCTGATGGCGTCGGTAAACTTATTGTGCCTTTCCTGCAGCGTGCCGATTACTCTTTTCGGGCTATCCAGTGCTTTAATTACCGCCTCTTGAAATCTGGGAGAATAGAGTTCCATTCTTCCGATTTCGTCAATGAGGATAATCTTTTTCTTATCGTCGTCAATGGCAAGGGAAATGCTCCTGCCGGCAATATTCTCCAGATCTTCGATATTGACGCCGTATTTTCCCACTCGATAAGGGCTTTTTAGGGCTTTATGGGCCAGGATTCCTTTCTTGCCCCTGAGAGTTACGATTCTGAATCCTCTCCTTTCCCCTCTCTGGCGAATCTCTTCGGTATAGAATCCTCCTACTTCCTCTAACCCGCTAATCAGCTTCATAATGACTGTGGTTTTTCCCACACCCGGCCTGCCCGTGAACAGAATGTTTTTTTTCATATTGACAATTGGTAATATTTGCTATATTATATCCCCGTGATGTGAAATGGCAAAAATAATATTTTTGGGCACTGCTGGAGCCGTCGCTTCAGCACAAAGAGATAATACTTCCTTGCTTTTTATGGATGATGCGGGAGAGAAATTTCTTATAGACTGTCCCGGAAGCCCTGTAACAAAACTTGCTAAACTTGGTTTAGACTATCGCCAGATTTCTAACCTGATACTAACCCATACTCATGTTGACCATATTTATGGAGTTCCTTCCCTCTTACACTCCCAGTACAGGTTAGGAAATAGAATAAACATCTTCGCTACCCAGAAATCCCTGCTTCTCATCCGGGGACTAATCTCTTTTCACGGGCTTGAAGACCCCGGGAAGTTTCCCGAAATCTCTTTCCACTCCCTACCTCGAGATAAGAATAATTTCCCTTTCTTCCAGAAGGAAAATACTCTTATTTCTTCTTTTCCGGTAAAGCATACACCCGATTCTATAGGACTCAAAATCTCTGTTAAGAATCCTCCTTTAACCTGTGTCTACTCGGGAGATACGGCATTTATCCGGACAGTTGTTGAGGAAGCAAAAGATGCCGATTATCTAATCCATGACTGCGCCTGTCCCTCACGACTTGCCAAAGAGCTTGAAGAAATGCACACCCCGGCCCTCATTTTGGGAGAAATTGCCGAGGAGGCTCGCGTTAAAACTCTCGTTCCTATCCATTTTCTTACGGAAGTCGATTTTGCGATGGAAGAAGTAGAAAACGAGATAAGAAAGAATTTTTCCGGAAAACTTATAATTCCTTCCGACCTTGACTCTTTAGAATTAAAGCCTCAGCCTTCTTGATGTCGGCAACAGAGTTTACATTGACCCGCCAGGTATCGATCTTCCGGTAACGTACTTCAAATTTCCTGTCTATGAAATACTGTAAGGCATCTCCGATATGGTATTCTCCCTCTGCCGAGGGCTTGATGTGGGGCATGGCTCGAAAGATATCGGGCTCAATAATCGATAGCCCGCTTGCTCCATAATCGGAAATCTTTTCCTCTGGCTTCTCCACTATCTTTTTAATCAAATCTCCTTCCCAGACAACCTGGCCTGTTATCTCAGGACTATCTTCTCTATTAATAAGGAGAGTCGCCAGGGGACGAAATTTCAGATGAGACTCGATCAGTTTTGTGAAGTCATAAAAAGAGACCTGGTCACAATAAGCCAACAAGAAGTTATCTTCGCCGACAAATCCTTTGGCCTTTGCTACTGCATCTCCCGTGCCTAAAGGTTTCTCCTGTTCTATATATGTAAGCTGCGTGTTCCATTGGCCGCCGTCGCCCAATCTTTCCGAAATGGTTTCCTGATCGCCAGGTGAAACAACGATACCCACCCGGCCAATTCCTGCCCTTCCCAAACCCCTAATGCTGTACTCTATCATCGGCCTTCCTGCGACGGGGATTAAGGCTTTGGGAAGCGAGTTGGTCAACGGGCGAAGTCTCTTACCAATACCACCAGCCAGAATTAAACCTTTCATTGTAAAAAAGGGGACAGGCTACTTTTTTACATTTCTATTTCTAAAAATTGTACCTGTCACTTTTTTGAAAAACTGCCGAACATTCTTCTCAAGAATCCCAATGGTCTTCTCATCTTTTTGGCGTAATCCACAATTTTGTATACTCGAATTCCTGTCTTTTCCTTAATTATTTCTATGGCTCTATTCTTTCCTCCCAGAAAGTCTATTAAGCCGAACTTTTTTGCCTCTTCCCCCAAATAAATCTTTCCCGTCGATATTTCTTTTACCACTTCCTCGTTTAGCTTCCTGTTCTTGGTGACCTCTTCTATGAAATTCTTGTAAATGGTGTCCATCTCTTCTTTCAGCAATTCCTTCTCCTCGGGAGTAGACTTCTTATAAGGGATGCCGAACGTTTTATAGATACCCGAAGCCATTGTCTCCACGTCTATCCCGAATTTCTTCATCAGTTCCGAGAAGTCAGGGCGGATAGACGCCACGCCGATGCTTCCCAGGGTACTCAAACGGTCGGCTACGATACTATCGCAGGACGAGGCGATCCAGTAGCCACCGGAAGTGGCATATTCTTTTATCCAGGCTACCGTGGGCTTTCCCAGGTCCTTGATACATTCTGCAATTTCTTTGCAGGGGAAAGGTCTTCCCCCGGGAGAATTTATTTCCAGAATCAACCCTCTAATGCGGCGATTCTTTTTTACGCTTTCAATTAAAGGAATTATTTCGGCCGACGAGACTACCCTGGCCATAGCGAAGATAGGAAAAGGCGAAGAAGGGGTCTCCTCAGAAACCACCATTCCCTTAATTGGAACAATTGCAATCTTTCCTTTTTTGGCCATCTCATTCTCCTTGTGACAAACAGTCACTCATTTTTTCTTCCTCGCGCTTTTCCGAAGGCCTGAGGCGAGGGATTACAAGACTTTCTATTTCAGACATATTTCTAACGTCGTCCTCTTCTTTCTTATGGGGTGTCTCCATAATTCCCGGAAAACGGGATAATGTCGGGTGGTTTACGATATTTCTGAACCCTTCTCTACCTATGAATCCTTCACCAATGTGCCAATGCCTGTCTACCCGGGAGCCAACAGGAGTCTTGGAATCGTTGAGATGAAGAAGTTTCAACTTGTCAAATCCAATTAATCGTTCGAATTCTTCCAGCGTTCTTTCCAGTCCGTCTCTCCGGGAAAGGTCGTATCCCGCCTGAAACGCATGCGCTGTGTCCAGGCAGACCCCGATTCTTTCTTTATCTGCCACTCCATCAATGACGGTCTTAATCTGTGAAAATTTATATCCGATCTGACTCCCCTGTCCTGCAGTATTCTCCACAACTATAGATACTCTATTCCGGATTTTCTCCAGGGAATAGTTTATTGCTGCAATCAATTTCTCTATAGACTCTGCTTCACTTGCTTCCCCACGGCTTCCCATATGGGTAATTAGAAAAGGCGCGCCCAGTATTTCTGCTCTTTCCAGTTCTCTCCTCAGTGCATCGATTGATTTGATATAAAAGTCCTGCCGGGAAGACGATAAGTTTGGAAGATAGGGCATATGGACGAACAAGGGCCTAATTCCCAGCGTTTTTACTCCGGTACGGAATTTTCTTACTTCCTCTTCACCGACAGGAGAAAAAACCCATGCTCTGGGGTTGCGAGAAAAAAACTGGATTGTCCTGGCTCTCCTCCTTCGGGCCAGTTCAGGAACTCTGGAGAATCCTTCACTGATCCAGATGTGAAATCCAAAACGCATAACATCTGACTCCGCTGTCTTAAAGCTTTCTCAGTCCTTCCAAAAGAACAAACCTTCCTAAGGGCTCAATCTTACAGGGAAAACTATTCATAAATAGAATATTGTTACACAACCCACCACTCAAATAGAAAAATTCGGGTTTGTTTATGAATCTATAGACGTTATCCGCTATCCCTTTGACAAAGCTTGCCAGAACATTACTTATCTCGCACCCCTGTGAAATCTTATCAAAAATCTTGGCCATACCCAGAACTCCGCAAGTGACCCCCAGAGATTCGGATGTTTTCTTTAGCTCTGATGTCTTTACGTTAAAATGGTTCTCCAGAAGTTCGATGGAAAATCCCAAAGTCGCCCCACAGAGAGCGTTCCAATCCATCTCTTCATATTTATTATCTTTCATTTTTACATATTTGATGTCTCTACTTCCCACATCCACCACCAGAAAATTCCCGTCTCCGATCAATTTCCTGCTGCCTTTTTCCAGAGCGACCAGCTCGTTAACTACCCTGTCCGCTTTCAATTTCGCGTTATGCCCGCAGGCTATATCGAACCTGATGTCGTTTTTGAGCAAGTCCAGGGTGTTAATGACTTTATATTCTCCTTTCTCTACATCCAATATCTTGCTATAACTGGTTCCTACGTCGCCTAAAAGCATATCGCCTCACTCCGTCAAAAAAGTACCTGTCCCTTTTTCCTGTTTAGTAAGAGGTAAGCTTCGATTTTGCGTTTTACGGAATTATCAAGAACGTCATCAACCTCAACATAGAGTCCGTTATGTTTCTTTGCCAGATACCTGGCTAAGGAGTTCTTGCTGCAGAAAGCCTGGGCGTAGAATACCGTGGGCAGGTCCTCCCTTACCAACATTTCCAATTCCAGGTCCGCGGGAACTTTTGCCTCCATACACCTTGCCCACCCGAAAACGTGGGTTTTCTCAGGAAACAGATCAAGTATGCTGAAATCATTGGGAGGAACTCCCCAGAAGCCATAATCCGGCTCGGCGCGTTTCAATTTTGACTTATCAACGTCCTTGACGACACTGTCCACTATCAAGTCAAATTTCTTTCTCAGTGCCAGACCACTTTCGCATATCGGTTGAGGGTGCCTGCGAGTAGCGTTATTTTGAGTGGTAATTATAGGCACATCAAGCTCACGCTTGAGAATTTCACTAACAAATCTGCCATTGTCACACTTGCTATAGCCGTTATCAAAAATGATAAGGTCCAATTTTATGGTTAAAGCATTGGCTACGATACTTTTAATCGTGGAGCAGTATATCTTCGGTAGATAGATTTCGGCTTTACTGTTATCGGTAAAATCGAAAAGAGTGTCTAAATCTATGAAATCATTTCCCTTATATTTGTCCAAAATTTCCTGGGGAGGAACTCCCACTATACCTATCTTCATTTCTTTCTCCCCTTCTTACCAGCCATACGCCAAAGTAGACAAGGGGCGTATCCAGTAGTGCAATCAGGAGTTTGACGACATATTGACCTTTGATTAACGTAAAAACCGGCATTACGCCGTAAAAAGCAATGGTAATGAAAACAGCCGTATCGATGAACTGAGAGACAAAGGTGGAAGCATTGTTTCTTAGCCAGAGATATTTCCCTTTTGTAACCTTGCGCCAGAAATGGAATGCCCAGACGTCGTGATACTGGCTTACCAGATAGGCGATGAAACTGGCAACGATAATGCGCGAAGTGCTACCCAAAATAGTGGCAAAAGCTTCTTCCCCGGTCCAGAAAGGAGCTTGGGGAACGATAAGAGTAAGTCTAATCAGTCCCAGGGCTACCAGGAGACTAATGAACCCGCTAAAAACCACGTATTTTCCTCGCTTTTTGCCCCAAACTTCACAAATTACATCAGTAATAGGGAAAGTTATGGAGTAGGCGAGAACTCCTCCCGGAACTATGAGGCCCGCCACATTTACGATCTTGCTCGCCAGTACACCGGCAATGACCAGCCCGCCGACAAAAATGGCTATCAAAAGAATATAAGCCTTTTCTACCGGCCGGATAGCCCTTTCTTTTTCTTCCATTCGTTCCTCCTATCGTCGCTATAACATAGAATAGCAAAAGAACCAAAATTTGTCAATTAAAACTGTCTACTTGAGTATTTTCGGCAATATTTTGTGGGCGTTGAAGGGAGGGATCCTGCTTTTCCGGGAAGCTACGCAGGCTTGAGCCTGCGACTACTGGCCTGCTACTGCCTGCTTCGCAGTACTAGAATTGGAAGCTGGGGTAGTCATAAGTACACTGGCAGGGAGTTTTTTTGCACTTGGGACAGCCCCGTTTATACTTTTCGATTTCTTTTTCCACATCTACGTTTAGGAGGTTTGCTAAACTCAGGAACCAGGCAAATACGTCGCCGACTTCTTCCTTAAAATTGTCTCTTTTGCCTTCACGAATCAGCTTGGCTAACTCTCCCACTTCTTCAATAAACCACACGAAAGTCCTGCCCAGCCCTCTTTTCGCATCCCGGGAATAGTAAATCTTGTGCATTAAATTCTGAAATTCTCTTATTTCCAATAACGCCTCCTTTTACGCACTCACCCCGCTCTTTTGAGTTCTTTTGACCAGCGCCGATAATCTTTGAGCCGCCAATCCTTTTTTGACCCTTTTCTTTTCATGGCCAAATCCTTTACTCCACATTTTCCTTCGGCGCAATTGAGGCAGTCTCCCTGACAATCTGCCGCGGGAACAAACTTCCCTTTTTCTCTCCTGTAAACAGGTATGTCAATGCCTTCACAATTCGTTGCATTGGTGAACTCTCGATTTAGCCCCCTGGGTTCGCCGTCAATTAGCTCGTATTCCATGCATAAAGCAAAGGTCATATCAAGATTCTCGCAGATGTTTCGTAAAATGTCGAATATTTTCTTGCGATAATCGACCTTTGCGTTTAGATATCCATCAATATTTTCCCCGTATAATTTTCTGTAGTCAAACTCTATTCCCGGCCCGAAATAAGAATTTAGCACCCGGAGAATTTCCTTGTGAATCTTAAGAGGAATGTCAAGCACACTGGCAATCACGTGTTTAGCTCCCGAATCTCTTGCCCTCTTAATCAGTTGTCGAAAATTTTCTTTTTTATCCGTAAGATAAGGGAATATGGGGTCTATCCGACATACGGCATGAATTGCTTTCTTTCCCATTCTTTCCAAGTTCCCAAATAGCACGCTATTGGAAGCCCCTCGGGTTACCAAAACTTTTCTTAAATTCTCATTTATGGTTAGAAAAGATACCTGACCAAATGAATGTTTTTGCTTTTTTATTAACTGGAGCGCTTCTTCAGGAATCTCAGCCTTGGTAATAAATTCTATGGGAATATTTCTTTCTACAAATACTCTGATTATTTTTTCCGAAAGATGGTAAAGGTTATTTATTGGCTGAAATGGGTCCGTTACCGGGGAGAGATAACCGCAGGAAGCAACGCCTATGGAATCGAGTTGGTCGGAAACGACTTTGTCGAAGTCTCTGGCAACAATAATTACATTTTCTTTTCGGAAGGTCTGAAAGTGGCCGGGAAATGCCAATGAGTAACAGAAAAAGCATCCTATCCCGCAGCCATTGTAGGGATTGATGAGCATTCTCTCAGAAGTGCATTCTCTCTTTCCGGGCCACCATCCGTGAAGTTCTTTCCTGGTGGGCAAAAGTACATGCTTCTGTGGTTGTGTAATAACCTCATAGGCTTTCCCACCGATGGAGATGTTCATTTACTTTTTCTTCTTTTTTGGCTTCTTTTTTTCCCTCTTGGCCGGCACTTTCCCTGGCATATTAGTCACCACCCCTTTTCCCGAGTTTTTCCATTAACACAGGAAGATTAACAATGTCTTCTTTATTATATTCCAGTAACACCTGTAGTGCTTTCTTGTTATTTTCTTCTTCGTATTGGTACCATAGTTCCATAGCCACCCAGCCGTTTACTTCTTTCAGGCGCCTTTTGATTCCCAGCATCTGTTCCACTTTCTTCAGTCCGCCGTAAAGATTCCTTTCCCAGCAGTCGTACATCAGGTCATAGGTTATAAAAAAGTCATCCAGATCTACGTTCAGTTTCTCTTTTATGATGGGGAGATCGAACCTGCTCCCGTTGTAAGTGTAAATGGTAGTTGTTCCCGTGAGGCTCTTAAGCAAGTTCGACCTGGTAATCTCTTTTCCCACTAACTGAATTATCGTGCCGTCCCCACGATATATTCCCAGAACGGTTATCTCTCCTTCAAATGATGTCTCAATGTCCAGAAAAGCTCTCATAATTCGCCTTTCTACCTTAATAAGCATTCTCGGGGAATCTTTTCCATAGTAGCTATTTCAATGGCTCTTTTCAGGAAGCCATCGAATTTCCCACCTTGCCTGTATCCTCCACACCAATCCAAGGAACTATCGAACTTCTGAAAGAATTCATTTATCCGTTTGACAAATATTTCTCTGATGTACTTGCCAAAAATTGAGGAAAGAGAAATGGGAAAGATGAACTTATCGCCAGACCTGATAAAATGGAGTTTAACTTTCTTTCCTTTATGGGAAACGGCAAAAATATCGATTCCCGCCTCCCCGGGGCAAGGCTGAACTGCAAACCTGCTCGCCAGGCAACTTAGAATTTTCTTCTCTCCCCAGCTATCTATCTTCCCTGAGAAAAAGGAAACTTCTTCTTCTCTGTAATTTTCCAGAAATATAGTAATAAAATCAGCTATCGCTTCGACCTCCAGCCAGTACTTGTCCAGATTTTTTCCTCCCGCCTTATTGAGAGTGGAAGGACAAAATATTCTGCTTTTCCAAAAAATAAATTCAATTCTCTTTTTCCTTAATTCCTTCCTGAGTTTTTCCGAGACATCTTCTACAGAATGAATTTCTGCTTTCCAGGCGGGAAGACTATAAGGAGTTCCCATTCCACAGAGGGAACCTTCCCAATCTACAGGGCACTCCCTGAAAACAGAATGGCCGGGAAGAATTATTTCCGGGAAAAAATCTTCGTCGAAATCCCGGGGCATCCTTCTATTCAAAAGAGAATAGAAAGCAAGTACCGTGGACTCTGCTAATTCATAAGTCTTCCGGTGGTTGCTCTGGAAAAGCTCTTTACTATCACAGACAATAAGGCTTTGCTTATCGGTTTTTTCTCTGGAAACTACTTGTTTAAGCTCGTTCCAGAAAAAATCTCTTTTGCAGTCATAACCTCTATCTATTCTGAAAGCAGAGGCGGTGACTACCAGAGGCCCCAGCATTCTTTGATTCCGAAAACCTAATCCGTTCTCATCAATTCCTACAATGAGCATTTCTTAATCTCGAAACTCAATATTTCTCCCAGTGGAGAACATCTTTCAGTTTTTTCTTCGCAGGCTTCGGATTCTGCTCGCTATAGCCCAGGGGAATGAGAGTAATCAGTTTAAAATCTCGAGGTACTCCCAGTAATTCGCGAACTTTCTCGGCATAGGATTTTTTGTCCCCCGCCACCCAGCAGGCTCCCAATCCATGCGCGTGAGCAGCCAGAAGTATATTCTCCGAGGCTGCCGAGCCATCTTCCAGGTAGTATTTCGTCTGGCGAGAGAAAACAGCGATGCACACAGGCGCCTCGGCAATAAACCTGCCATAATCGGTCGTTTCTGCTATTTGCTTTCTGATTTCCTTGCTGGTGACCACAATGAACTCTACCGGCTGTATGTTGTTTGCGCTGGGAGCCAGCCGACCACAATCGATGATATCCTCCACTACTTTTTGGGCAACAGGTCTGGATAAAAATTTTCTCTTACTCCTTCTTGACTTCAATACTTTAATCGCTTCCATATTCACTTCCTTATCAAACAAAACTTTTTTGATTTGTCGTTTTTTATCTTATATCTTTTTGAAAAAAAAGTCAATATTGGTAAATAATAAAAAAGGCTTGAAATGAACCTGTAAGCCGAATCCTGTATTCCGACTATAAATCGGAACGATGGTTATTTATCTGAGCGACCAACCCGTAGAGTAGTAACGAGACGGGCCGTCTCTTCTCTGCTATTCGGTCTTGCTCCGAGTGGGGTTTAGCCTTTTCACTACAGCATTACCTGTACCTGGTTTCTGTGCCACTTTCCGTAGGATTACTCCCCTTCCGTTTACACGGAACACTCCGCCCTGTGGAGTTCGGACTTTCCTCTCCGATAAACATCGGAGCAACCATCCGGTTCACTTCAAGCCTATATATGCGCTCCCTTGAATGGGAGCGACTACAATTCAAACGACCCCATAAATGAAAGCTACGCTTTTTTTATTGCCAAATTTGCAAGTTGGTCAGCTAGCTTGTTATTATTTCTGCTTATCGCGCGATAAATGACCTTATCAAACTTACTTTCAAGATTCTTTGCCTGTTGAAATAGTCTCAGCAGGTGTTTATTGTTTATGCGAAACCTTCCGTTCATCTGGTTGATCAACAATTGAGAATCGCTCAATATACTAACATTTTGCGCCGAAAGCTTTTTACTCTCCTGCAATCCCTGAACCAGGGCCTTGTACTCAGCCACGTTGTTCGTTGCCAGGCCAATATATTTTCTTACTTCCTTAATTTTTTTTCTTTTCTCATCATAAATAACTATCCCGATACCGGAGGGTCCCGGATTGGGCTCTGCAGCTCCGTCAATGTATACCCAGAGACTTCCGTATCTCCGCTCTACCGGTAATCGCTTTAACCTAGAAGCTGCAATGGAGATAACTTGCCATATTTCTCTGTCAGTAAGCCCAGGAAGTCTCTCCTTCACGGCACGAAAAGATTTTTCCTCAGCAAGAATGTTCAATATCCTGCACGTTTCCTTTTCTAACTCAGCTCTCTTCATTTTTTTCTTTCAGATATAGTATTCTCAAACAATTTCTACAAGCTACCAGATCTTCCCCTTTCAAAACATCATTTATGAGCTGCGGCGGCAAGGCAATGTTACAACCTCCGCAAAATCCATGAGCTACCGGAACAATTGCCACGCCGTCTTTTTTTTCTCTTATTCTCTTGTACCGCTCAAATATCTCCGGTTTAATGTCAGCTATTTTCTGTTTCTGTTCCGATTGGATTTCCTGCAGATTCTGTCCCAAACGCTGCAATTTGTCCTCCAGTTCCTTTTGCTGTTTAGCAACTGCTTCTTTCTTCCTGGCCAGTTCTTCCTTTTTTATCTTCCCTTCAGCAAGTAGAGCATCCTCTTGCTCCAGTGCCGCAAGGACTTTATCTTCAATACCGTCTTTTTCTTTCTTGCCTTCCTCGATTTCCTTAAGTAAGGCGGTATAGGCTTCGTTTGTCTTTATTGAAAACAGTTCGGTCTGATGTTTCTTAAGTTCTTCCTCTTTGTTCTTGAGTTCCAGTTCTTTGTCTTTCCTGTCCAGTTGCAGCTCCGTCATCTTCTTTTTCATTTCGTCAAGCGACGCTACGCTTCCTTCTAAATCCCTGTTCAATCTGTCAATTTCTTTGGGAATCTCGTCCATTTCGTTTTGAATGCGGTCAAGGACTAAATCCACTTCCTGTAACGCAATTAATTTATTCAATTGTTCATTCACGCCTATTACCCCAAAAGTAAATCTAGCCTACTTATACTAAATTTTTTGGGGAAAGTCAACTCGAAAGTTCCTCGGAAAGTTCTTCCGTCTCACTTGACGTAACCTACGGGCATACCAAATAAAGGCTCCACGTCCTTTCCGAAATCTAAAGCTCCCTTTATGAAACCTTTGTCTATAGAACCTATGAACGAAGTTCCCAATTTTAGCGCCGCACATTGCAAGTAAACATTCTCCCCGATAGCTCCCGCCTCTGCGCTGACAAAAAGAATCTTCCTGTTCATAGAAATAGTTTCGGGCAATTTCGAAAAATCGGCAGCAAATACCAAAATAACAGGAGCAGTTTTCACATAATCCTGCGTCCCTATGCCTTTTCTTATATCTTTATCATCAATGGGTAAGAGAGCATGGTTTTCCGAAACGTAAAGGAAAGTCCCTTTACTTGTGGCAACATAGACCGAGACCGAATACCGAGCCATCGCCGAAGGAGAAGTAAGCTTTCCGTCGGCACGGTTTACTCCTCTTGCTGCCCACAGGATTTGACCAAGCTGTTTTTCATCCAACTCCCTTTCCGAAAAGCCTCCCTTGCTTGACCGGCGCAGGTCTAACGCCCGCTCAAGACTGACTCTGCTCCGTTTCCTGGGCTGAGGTAATTTCCACTCTTCTTGCCCGGGCTCTGATATTTCTTCTGCAAAACCGCAAGAGATCGCAAACCACCCAATCCCGATAGCAAAGCTTAACATCATAATTTTCCAGAAATTATTTTTCAATTTGTTCCTCCTGGTTGATCCTTAACACTAACCATAAAGAAAAGAGCGACTCTGGAGGGAGCCGCTCCTTTCTTTTTAAAATCCTTTAAGAATGTTGTTCCTTCTTAACACACTCTTTTTTTCCTCTTTTTCTTCTTCTTAGCCTTTTTCTTCTTCTTGGCTTTCTTTCTCTTCTTAGCCGCCATCGAATTCACCTCCCCCCTTTTAATAAAAAATTAGGAATAAGATTCCAATCTTTGACCTGGGCAATGCTGGGGTTGAACCAGCGACCTCTGCCTTGTGAAAGCAGCGCTCTCCCGCTGAGCTAATTGCCCTTTGAAATAGTTATTGCATTCTCTAAATAATTATATTGAGATAATGAAATTTTGTCAAGAAATTTACAACGTTTTGTCTGCTTTCCTGCCAATGATATCACGCCTCTGGCTAATATAAAGTCTCCTAATCTGGTTAAACGTTTCGATATACTCCCGGGATTTGTAGTCGGGAAAAGTCCAGGGCCGGGACTTAAAAGTTCCCTGGCTGAAATACAAAACTATCTCTGCATAAATCATATCTCTCAAATAGATTCTGTTCGGTGAATCCTTGGTGCTGGCCAAAACCAACTTTGTACAATCGACATACCCCGGGTCGAGATTAACAAGACGGCTTGGTTCCTCCTTGGAAAGAGAGAACTTTTCCTCCAGGTTGTTAGTAAATAATTTGATTTCTACCATCCCCTTTGCTTCCACCAACTCGGAAAAACTTAAAAACTGTCTTTTTAAATTCCTGCCGATTTCTTCCTCGTAATAATCCGTCTTGTCAAACTTGAATACGTCACTTTTAAAATCCACCGGACCAAATTTCCCCACTAAAACTTGCGTCACCTGGTCGAAAAGCTCTACGTCCGTAGATATCATCCCCATTATTAATTTTACGGGAAGGGGTTTCTTTATTGTAGCCATCGTTTCTCCTTTCATCACAAATTATATACAAAATTATCCTATTCATCAAGCGAAAAATTAAAATTTTAATAATTTTACAAATATATTTTTATCCGTAAAGGGACCAACCACTGCCAGATTGAGGTGTTTGTCGACAAAAATTGTTTTGGCCACTCTATTTATGTCTCGTGCAGAAACTTTTTCGATTTCTCTTATCTGTTCTTCCGGCAATTTGATTTTTTCCAGAAGGAGTTCCTGATGACCCAGAAACCCGGCTACTCCGGAAGAAAGCTCCAGTTCCAGGGCTAATCTGCCTTTCAGGTATTCCTTACCTTTTCTTAATTCTTCCTCGCCAAGAATTTCTTGACACAGTCTCCTAAATTCTTCTAAAACGGCCCCGATGGCAGCTTTTGTCTTTTTTATTTCCACTCCTGCATTAACACGCAAGTTCCCTCCATCCCGATAAGATTCTCTCAAAGAATCGACTGAATAAGCTATCCCTTCTTCTTCCCGAAGTCGCACAAAAAGGCGGGAACTTACCATCCCTCCCAGAATGGTATTCAAAATTCTCAGAACATAATAATCGGGATGTTCGTAAGCAAAAGTCCTTACCCCCAGGCATATATAGGACTGGTCGGTCTTTCTATGTTGCAGGGCAATAGCAGGAACTGTCTGTTTTTCCTGCAGGAACAGACAGGAAGGCCTTTTTCTATTTTCCCATCTACCCAAATACTCTTTAATCAATGCACAAGTCTTTCCGGGCTGGACATCGCCGGCAATGGAGATTACTGTATTATTGGGGGAAAAATTTTCTTCTCGATAAGCCAATAATTTTCCCCGGTCCATATTTTTGATTACCTCTTTTTTCCCGATTACTTCCCATCCCAGAGGTTGGTTGCCGTAAAGCAAGGATTTGTAGATATTTGCAACCTGCACATCGGGTTTATCCTGATGCATATTAATCTCTTCCAGGATTACCCCTTTCTCCTTTTCGATCTCCTCTTTTTCAAATTTTGAATTAAGCAGCATATCCGAAAGAACATCCAGGGCGAGCTCCAAATGAGTACTTGCTAAGTGAACAAAAAAGCCGGTGCTCTCTTCGCTGGTATAAGCGTTCAGCTCTCCTCCTACTCTATCAATACTTTCGGAAATGACTTTGGCGCTTGGTCGCTTGTTCGTTCCCCTGAACAACATATGCTCCAAAAAATGAGTGATGCCGTTCAATTGTTCGGATTCGTAGCGAGATCCTGTTCCCACCAAAATCAAAACAGTGACCGCTCGTGTTCCTTTCATGGGGGCTATTATGACCTTCAAACCGTTATCCAGTACATATTTTTTATACATACGAAAAGTTCTATTCACCCTCTTCTCTGATATTTTTTTCCTTTCAAAAGAAGAATAAAAAATATTCCGCTTAAAAATCCCCCGATATGTGCCCACCAGGCAATTCCCCCTGCCTGGGCAGTCCCGGGACCCAGGGTTAACACCCCGTTGAAAAACTGCATAAAGAACCAGATTCCCAAAAATATAAACGCTGGAAGCTCAATGATCTGAAAAAAGAAAAAGATTGGCACCAGAGTAATTACCCGGGATTTAGGATAGAGAATAAAGTATGCACCCAAAATCCCGGCAATAGCGCCGCTGGCACCAATCGAAGGCACGGAGGAAGTAGGATTGGCAAAGATATGAGCCAGGCCTGCTCCCAATCCGCAGAGAAAATAGAAAACCAGAAACTTAAAGTGTCCCAGCCTGTCTTCGATATTGTCGGCAAAAATCCAGAGATACAACATATTGCCCAGAACGTGAAACCATCCTCCGTGCAGGAAAAGAGAAGTAAATATGGGAAAGTAACGCCGGAGGAGTCCTTGATACGTATACAATTGAGAATCAAAAAAGCGCGCCGGTACCACACCGGCAAATTTGACCAGTTCCGGCAATTTTCCGCCCAGGCTAATCTCATAAAAGAATACGGAAATGTTCGCCACGATTAAAAATACGGTGGCAATGGGATACCTTTCCGACGGTACGGTGTCTTTAAGCGGAATCATTACACAGGCTCTCTTCCAAAACTTGCGAGTAGTGTAGCCCTTTATGGGCGTCCCGATTAATGGGGACGGGCATAAAGCCCTACACTACCTACATCGAAGCAGAGCTTCGCTCTGCAGCTACATCATAACGCGGAACTGTCGCTCTGCATTGGCGTTTTATCTTACCCTGATACCTAACTTATCATACAAGGACCGAAAGTTTACCTCTCGATTTACCAGTTCTACGGCTCGGGCCACTTTCTTCTTGCCACTGACTCTCAAGCGTCTGAGTAGACTTTCTATTTTTTCTACCGTCGTCAGTGTGTCTTCTTTAACCAGTACTATCGGCACTTGCCGTTCTTCTGCCCGGGAAATTATAATATGGCTGGGGAAAAGGTTGCCGGTCAAAATAATGCATCTGGTTGAGGTTTCCAGGGCGGCGAGCTGGACGTCGGCGCGGTCGCCTCCGGTAATGACCGCTTTGTTTTGAACTTTTCGGAAATATCTTAAAGCCCCTTCCACATTCATCGCCCCGATCATGAAATGTTCCACCAGCTCGTCTACCTTATCATCACAACAAAGAATTTCTCCTCCCAGGCTGTCAGAGAGTTCGCCAATGCTGATAGCATTTAACAAAGTGTCCTGAGGAATCATTCCTAAAACTTCTATTCCCTCTCTTTTCAAAAAAGGCACTATTCTCCTTTTGAAATATTCGATCTTGTCCAGAGCGATGCGATTCAGAACTACACCTATGAGACTCTCTCCCAGAAACTCCCTGGCAGCGAGAATAGGATCTACTAAAATATCCGTTTCGCATTTATCAATTAATATGGCTCTGGCCTTCATTTCTCTGATTAGTCTTCTCGCGGGGATACCCAAAAAAGAACCTTCGTCAAAATTACTTCCTCCTCCTATCAAAACCAGATCCCTGCCCCGGGAAATCTTATCATAAGCTTCAATTACTTTGTTTTCTAAACTTTTTATTTTTTTCGTATAGGCCTGGATAGTGAGGTCCTGGGTCAGAACGACGGGACAGACTAAATCGAGCGGGTCCTGCAGTCCCAAAATTTCCTGCATGGAAACTCCGTCCTCGTCAACCAGTAGCTTTCCTACTCTCACAGGAAGTTTTCCCAGAGGTTTAAAATAGGCAATAGATATACCATCGTTTTGAAACCTTTTTCCCAAACCTATACAAACCAGCGTCTTTCCCGAATATTCGCAGGTAGAACCCACATATAGAGAGACCATTTTTTTATCCTCCTCCGTTCAAGAATGTAACAGCAAAGTGTGTCAATTTTGTCTATGTGTAGGGGACGGACTCTGTGCCGTCCCTTACTCTGGGCGGCCACGGAGCGCCGCCCCTACACTACAAATTTAGATCATATTTTTATTGCCAATCGTGAATCTATGGCTACAGCTCCTTTACCCACCGGTAAGACCATTAATGGATTTATATCAATCTCCAAAATTTCCGGGAACTCCGTAACCAGTTGAGACAATCTTAACAGACCATCTCTGACTGCGAGTAAGTCGGAAGGTTTTTCTCCGCGCACTCCCTTAAGGATGGGGTAGGAGCGGACTTCCTTTATCATTGACTCTGCCTCATCTAAAGTTAACGGTGCAATCCTGAAAGATATATCTTTGAGAATTTCTATATAGATTCCGCCCAGCCCGAACATAAGAAGGGGCCCGAAAGAAGGATCTCGGGAGGAGCCCAGTATTACCTCTTTCCCCTGTTCCACCATCTCCTCCACGCTTACTCCCAGGATTAATGCTTCCGGCATAAATCTTTTTGCATGGGAAACGAGATCTTCAAAGCTACTGGCAACCTGAGACCTGTTGGTCACTCCCATTTTAACTCCCCCCACGTCGGATTTGTGCAAAATATCGGGAGAAACAATCTTCATTACCACGGGATAACCCAGAGAGTTTGCCGCAGAAATTGCTTCCCGCGAAGTTTCGGCAACGATTCTCCGGGGAAGAGAAAAACCATAAGCTGAAAGCACTTCTCTGGTTTCCTCAGCAGACAGATTAGCTTTGCTTTTCGCTTTCGCTTTTGCCAGAATTTCTTCTGCCTTTTTCTTATTCACTTCCAAAAGGTGAATCTTGCCAGGACGTCTCTTTTTCAACTTCTCGTACTTAACCATAGCCTCCAGAGCAGAAATAGTGCGCTCCGGGTAAGGATAATTGGGTATCTTCCCCGCGCGCAAAATCTTTCTACCCTCCTTAACTTCTAGCTGTCCCATAAATGAAGCGACGATAGGTTTGTCGGAGACTGTGGAAGAGATATTGTTTATGACTTCCGCCGTTTCTTTTATATCAGTCATTGCCTGGGGCGCCAAAATTACCGTAAGGCTATCGACTCCCGGGTCAGCAACGATAATTTTCATTGCCTTCTCATAACGATCCGCTCCCGCGTCGCCAATCACGTCAACCGGATTATATACGGAAGCATTAGAGGGGAGCTCCTTTCGCAGTTTACTAACCGTATCCTCCCTGAAAGAAGCCATCTGGAGAAGGGAGTTCTCCACTGCATCCGCGGCGATAATTGCCGGACCGCCGGCATTGGTCAGAATAGCAAGATTTGGTCCCCGGGGAATGGGTTGCTGGGCAAAGGCAATAGCGTAATCGAAAAGAGTTTGCACGGTCTCGGCTCTGATTATTCCGCTCTGTCTGAAAGCCGCTTCGTAGGCCGTGTCCAGGCCTGCCAGCGTTCCCGTATGCGAAGAGGCGGCTTTTGCGCCGGCTTGCGTGCGTGCAGATTTGGTGATAATGACAGGTTTTTTTCGTGAGACCTCTCTGGCTACTTCCATAAATCTGACGCCATCCTCTATTCCTTCCAGATAGCCGAGGATAACCCTGGTTTCCGAATCCTCAGCCAGGGCAAGCAACAGGTCCACTTCATCTATGTCTGCCTTATTTCCCAGACTAATGAATTTTGAGAATCCCACATCTTCCTCAAGTGCCCAATCCAACACGGCGGTACATAGAGCACCGGATTGAGAAAAGAAGGCAATGTTTCCTCGGGAAGGCATACCCGCGGCAAAAGAGGCGTTAAGGCTTGAGGCAGTATCGATGATTCCCAGACAATTCGGTCCGAGTACCCTCATACTTGAATTTTTGATAATTTCCACCAGGTCTCTTTCCAGCTGGGAACCCTGTTTGCCGGATTCTTTGAAGCCAGCCGAAATAATAATCACCGCACCTATTTCTTTCTTTGCGCAATCTTCAAGTATGGAAGGAACTGATTTGGCAGGAATAGCCACTACAGCGAGGTCTATCTGCCCTTCCACGGCAAAGATTGTGGAATATGCTCTTGTTCTCAAAATTTCGTCTGTTTTGGGATTGATGGGATAAATCTTTCCCGGGTAACCGTAGCGGAGGAGATTTTTCAAAATGCTGTGGCCAACTTTTCCTTCTTCGCGGGAGGCGCCGATAACTGCTATTGATTTGGGATAAAAAAGTTTTTCCAGCACTATTTTGAGTTGGAATTCCATTTAAGCAGAGAAATGTGTGAACAAATTATTCTATTTTCTTATCATATTTTGTGGTTCTCTGCTTTGCCCATTCCCAGGTATAATCATAAAGGTGGAGCCCTTTACTTATTGCTATTATTTCCCCGTCCTCAACTCCAATTTCTTCTGCCATGTATTGCTTTACCAGTTGCAGTCCGCCAAGGTTTGAAGGAAACCCTCCCCATAAATCCCACGACCGGAAATAAGGTATGAAATGGAGCTTGCCATACCTGATTCTGGTATCTATCAATCTCAAACAGGGAGGGTCTTTCAAACTAACGTCGGAAGGCATTCCGATTTCCATTATCGCCTGATTTGTCCCGTATCCCTCTGTCCTGTACATTTTTACGACTTCCTCTATCTGGTTGACATTAAGAGGGATTTCTCTCATCATCCTTTTTCCCTCAAGATTTTCCTCTATTCTCACCTTGGGGTCAACCAGCCTCTCACCGTAGGTATAGTCTTCGGTCTCTGTCTTAGCTCCGGTCAAAAGGTATTCCAGGTATCCCTGGACGTACTCCATGGTAGTGGGGGCAGGAATGCCCGAACCTTCGGGAATGAGGGGAATTATCTGATGCGAAGGTTTCCTGACCCTGAGAGTAACAAAGTCAAATTCGAGCCGCTTCTGTCCCTGATAGCTACCTCTGGTAATGGTGTAAACCTGTCCCCTTTCCAGTATTGCCGACAGACACTGAAACCAGGCGTCATCGAGGTCGAAGGCCTCGATATATACCGGCTTCATCCCTTCGTTTTGAGCATGCTGAGTCATAATTCAATTATTGAACAATCCGATTTCTTAAGAGGAGTTTACCCCTTCTTGTTAAGGAAGTACTTTCTTCCGGGCCTTATGATCAACACCCGTCCTGCCCTGATTATATTGATATTTCTTATCTTATTGTCTCTTTTTATTGCATATACCGTAGTGAAGTATTTGCGGGCAATTCTTCCCAAAAAATCTCCCTTCTTCACTCTATAACGAATAAATCCCCTCCCCGGAGTTAAATCTTTTACCTTGGCGATATTGATGAGGAACTTATCCTTCGTTCCCGGGGGAAGTCTTAACTTAAAATCAGGATAATTTCTGGGAGTGCACCAGGCTCGTAAATCCGGATTCAATTTTTTTATCTCGGTCTCTTTTGTGCCCACGCACCTGGCAATAACTTCCAGGTCAATCACCTTATCCAGAACTACTTCGTCGTACTTTAGAGGCTGTTCAAAATTCAGAGAGAATCCGTAGTCCTGATAATTCTCACCGATAATTACGCACGCCATAAATTTGGGAACAAAGTTCTCCGTTTCCTTGGGCAAAGCTTCTCTTTCTACTAACTGGTTAAAGTTGACAGACTTGGAAAATTTCAAATCACTTCCAATTCCTTTTTGTCCCCGATTATAGGCGGCCAGAGCTAAATGCCAGTCATTGAACCAGGTGTAGAGATCCTTAAGAAATTTAAGGGCAGCACGGGTAGACTTTTCCGGATTTCTCCTCTCGTCTATCCAGTAATTGATGACTAATCCCAAATTTCTGGCAGGAGTCTCCATTAACTGCCATAGCCCGAGTGCGCGGGCCCGGGAATAAGCATTAACCTTATAGAGACTTTCCACTACGGGCAAATAGATTAGCTCTCGAGGAAGGTCGTATTCTTTCAGAACTCCCAGGATCATCTCCCGGTATCTTCCCGACCTTTCCAGTGCCTGGGCAATAGCTTTTTTTCTTTCTCCCTTAGTATAAAGTTTTATGTATCTTTTTACTATACTATTTTCAATATCTATGGGAATGATATAATTCCCTTTTATCTCCTCTGCTTCCAGATTTTCTGTTCTTTTCAGCTCTTCTTTAGAAACGTCGAGAATCGACCTGGAATTTCTGTCCATCTCTTCCAGAAGAACGTCCAATTTGCCGAAGAGATTATCGTATTCCTCCTTCAATTGATAGTTCATAACGGCATCCAGATTCGACTTGGCCAATCTTTTCAAAGCACGCTCATACAGATTCTCCGCGAGATTTACATTTCCCTCTTCGTAAGCTATCACTGCCTGATTATAGAAATTTTCCGCTTCTTTAATTACCTGTTTTAAAGATTCTATTTTTTCCTGCATGGGCGAAGGAGAACTACTTACGGATTGGAAGAATAACGGAAGGGACAAAAAAATAGTCATAAAAAGCGCGGACTTAAATTTTTGTTTTATTTTGGTGTTGTTGAACATTTATATTATATTATACTCTTTTTCCTAAATAATCAACCAAAAAATTTACTTTTCTATTTCCAGTCCTTTTATTTTAAGCGTTCCTTGCAAAGATTTCATATATTTAAATACCTCGGGATGTACGGGAATCCCTTCTTTTTTTCTCCGATTTTCCATCTCAAATTCCTTCTCCCCGGCGACATAGATTCTCTTTTCCCCGGGAAATTTCCTGGAATTTCTTATTTCTTTAAACATGGAATCTATCGTATTCTTGAATTCATCAACGGGGCGGAAAAGCTCTATCTTAATTGCTCCCAAGAAATGCCCGAGATTATACCCTCCTTTTCGGGAGCGCGAAAGGTTGAGACCATAATTGGCACCCGTGAGGCCGGCACACAGAATATCTACGAGTAGACCCAGCCCGTATCCCTTGTGTCCGCTAAAATCTTCTCCTATTCCTCCCAGGGGAAGAAGCGCTGCTTTTCCGGCAAATATACCTCGCGTGACCTTTCGGGGACTGGTGAGGGTCTTGCCTTTTTCATCTATCGCCCAACCGGAAAGCATCTTTTTGTTTTCCCTCTCCAGCACTTCCAGTTTTCCCCTCTGGATTATACTCGTGGCCATATCCAGGACGAAGGGAAACGGTCCCCCCGTGGGCACAGCCACACTTACGGGATTTGTCCCCAGAACCGGTTCCACTCCGAAGGTGGGAGCGACCGAAGAACGAGCGTTGGTGACAGAAATACCAACCATATTTTTTGCTAAAGCCATCGCGGAGTAATAACCGGCGATTCCAAAGTGGTTGCTATTTCTCGCACCGACAAAGCCCACTCCCGTCTTTTCCGCAATCTCCATGCACTTCTGCATAGCTCTGTATGCCACCACCTGGCCCAGGCCGTTTCCGCCGTCGATTAAAGCACTAACCGCTGTTTCTTTGACTACCTTTATCCTGGCGACTGGTTCAATGCTGCCTGTCTTTATCCCTTCCACGTACCTCTTCAGGCGAGAAACGCCGTGTGAACCAAATCCTTTTAAGTCAGCAGCAACAATAATATCAGCAGCTATTCTGGCATCCGAGCTGCTAACGCCCAATTTTTTGAAAACTTCCGCCACAAAATCCTGCAGCGGTTGTTTTTTCAATATGACCTGCTTTTTCCTCATCATTATTGTCTCCTTTTCATTTCTGCAGGGGGCGGACTCTGTGCCGTCCCTTCCCTGGGCGGCCACGGAGTGCCGCCCCTACACCTACACTATCACAGTATAAATAAGTCCGATTACTATCATCAGGAATACCGGAAGAATCAATTCTTTGCGATAAAGTTTCAGCCAGTCAGCCCGGAAATATTCTCTGGTTAACGCCAGGCAAAAGTGGACGGGTGTCAACAAGACCCCGGCAAATCCACACATAAAGGAAAAAGTCATAAGTGATAACTTACCATCAAAAAGGGGCAGAATAACCGGGAAAGTGATGCCCACTGCGGCCATGGTCATTCCCGTTAAAAAACCCGCAATGAAAGGAAGAAAAGAAATAACCAGGTACCGGGGAATGCCCGCACTCTTAAAGAAAAGAGGCAGGCGCTCTATTATCCCTGTGGCTGTCAACATTCCCTTGAAAATCATAATGGCAAAGACCATAAGAATCATCCCGTACTTCTCTTCTTTCACAGTGCGCAAAATTTTTCTAAGGGGAATCTTATTGGCGATGATCGTGAACATTATTGCCGCAATGAGAGCGTATAAAACTTTTAACCTGAAAACGAGAACCAGAACCATCACCAGGATAATTGGCGATAGGTTGAAGAGAAAATTGAGAATTGCCTGACCTTTTCCGGAAAAAACTTCCGGAGAATGTTCGGTTCTCCGTTTCAATCTCCCGGTACCCCAAATTATCCCTATAACAATTGCACTCACAGTCAGGATGCTATTGCTGGCGATTATCCTGTAGACGGGCACGCCCAGAATACCCGCAGCCACCAGGATTCCCGGGTAGAGCGGCAGGGTATACTCCCAGATATGTCTAAACCAAAAATTGAGAAAGGTTTTTCGCTCGTTTGATATGCCCATTTCCTGGGTGACTTTTTTTACCACGGGAGCGGAAACGAGAGCACCACCAAACATGGGAAGAAAACCGATTACCGCGGGAACAACGGCGATAATCCACCTTATGTCCGACAGTATATTTTTCATATTGCTAATTATTTTCTTGAAAGTATAGGCCGCGGTCATACAAAGGTTGAATATGATCACGAAAAAGAGTGTGGCGGCAATCTCCAGGGTCTCCCTGGAGACGCAAGCAGAATAAAAAGTTTTCGAAATCTCTGTCGAATTAAACCTGTACGCGATACCCAGAAAGAGTGCCGCTACTATCATAGTCAGAGTGAGATTCAGTCTCCATTTGAAAAGAATCAGAATAATTCCCAGAGCAGCAATTAAAATTATCAGGTCGTGCATAGTAACTGACTCCCGCAAGGATGGTGTAATTATAGTAGATTTTTCAACCAAGAATCAAATAAAAAAATCTTCCCGTCTGGGAAGATTAATTCCAATAATGAAAATCAAGAATATTCTTAAAAGTTATTCTTCGGAAATTTCTTTGTGCTTTTCCCGGAAGTCTGACTTATATTCGATTTTTTCCACAAACATATTGAATTTATTCTCAATGGTATTATTGATGGTTACAACTTCAAACGGCTTCACGATATAATCATCCGCGCCCTTCTCAAAAGCGCGCTCAACGTCTTCCATTCGGTCCAGAGCCGTAAATATGAAAACGGGAATATCTTTTGTTTTCTTATAGGATTTCAATAGCTCACAAACCCTGAAACCACTCATCCCGGGCATAACCAGGTCCAGAAGGATAAGGTCCGGCTCAAACATCCTGGCTTTTCTGATTCCTTCCGGTCCATTATTAGCGGTAATCACTTCGTGTCCAAACTTTCCCAGTCTGAACTGAAGCAGTCTCAGGACGCCTTCTTCATCGTCTATTACCAATATCCGCAGTACCCTTTTCTCCATGTTAAGATTATACTATTTCCATAGAAAAAAATCAAGCCAAAAATTCTATCTGTACAATTTTATACCTCGATTTCTCCCCCTGGACTATTCTCACCTGGTTCTTTTTCACTTTGAATTCCTGAGACAATAACTTAATCAGAAGTCTATTTGCCTTTCCTTTTTCCGCCGGTGCCGTGAGGTGAACTTTCCAGCAATTTTCTTCTTTCTTGATCTGGTTCTTTCTGGCACGGGGAATTACTTTAACGTTTAAAATCATATTATTAAATAGAAGAATCTTCTAAACAGTCTATGCTCATAATGCAAGGCCTAAAATGTACTCGCCTCTTTCTTACGTAGCGTCCATATAAACGGTCTTGTATTGAGTGAAGAATTCGATGGCAGTTCTGCCCATTTCCCGAAAGTAAGAAGTGGAATCTTTCATTCCTCCGAAGGGGACATGAGGCTCTGCGCCGGCAGTCGAATTGTTCACATGCACTAAGCCCACGCCAATCTCGCGTACGAACTTGAGCACGTTCCTGGTCTCTCCGGTACAGATGGACCCGCTTAATCCGTAGCGGGAATCATTGGCAATGTCCAGCGCTTCCGGGAGGTCTCTGGCTTTTAGTATACAAACAAAAGGACCGAATACCTCTTCCTGCGCGATTCTCATCTTGGGTTTGACTTCCCCGAATATGGTTGGTTCAATAAAGTACCCTTTGTCGTATTTTTTTCCCTTAAGCCGCCCTCCGCCGCATAGAAGCCTGGCTCCCTCTTTTTTTCCCACCTCTACATAATCCAGCACCATCTCCAGTTGTTCCTCGCTGACCATCGGCCCAACTTGCGTTTCCGCATCCATGCCGTTTCCTACCCTGAGATTCTTGGTCTTCCTGACCAAAAGTTCGCTAAACTCCTTGTGCACCTTTTCCTGAACTATTATTCTACCTGTCGCCGTACATTTCTGCCCGGTTGACCAGAAAGAGCCGTTGATTGCAATATCCGTAGCCTGGTCGAGATCAGCGTCCTCCATAACAATTAAAGGGTTCTGCCCGCCCATCTCCAGCTGTAATTTAAGACGTCGCCCGGCTGCCTTGAGGGCAATCTTCGCCCCTGTGGCGCAGGAGCCGGTAAACGAAATTCCGTTCACTGCCGGGTGGGTGACCAGGGCATCGCCCAATTCGCTGCTCGTTCCCGTAATAAAATTGAAGACACCATGGGGAAAACCGGCTTCGTCGATAATGCGGGTCAGTTCCAGACCGCAGTGCGGAGTGAGATTAGCCGGCTTAAAAACCACAGCGTTACCATAAACCAGCGCCGGCGCGATTTTCCACAAAGGTATCACGAAAGGAAAATTCCAGGGAGTGAGTATACAGACTACTCCCAGAGGTTCACGCATGGTGAAGAGAAGTCTGCCCTGTTTGCCTGAGGGAAAAGTAGTCCCGGTCATTCTCCATCCCTCTCCTCCATAAAAGCGGAGCAGCTGGAGGCCTCTCAACACCTCGCCTTTTGCTTCCGGTAATGTCTTACCCATTTCCCGGGTTACCATTGCCGCCACTTTCTCCTGTCGTTCTTCCAGAATATTCGCTGCCTTGAACAGCAGGTCCCCCCTTTGAGTGGCTGGTATCGCCGACCAGGACTTCCGGGCGCTCTCTGCGGCACCAAAAGCTAAATTCACATCCTCCACTGTTGAACGCTGATATGTACCTATCACGTCAGTGGTATCTGCGGGATTAATGCTTTGTAACCTGGCGCCACCCCTTGATTCTTGCCATTTGCCCTTGATATAATTCTTATTTACTGGGTTCATTTTTTACCTCCAGAACTATCTGAGAAACTTAACTAATTACAAAAATATTAAGATAATACTTTAAATCCTACGCCGCGCTCTGATTTGCTCCCATAGCCGGCTTTTGGCTGATGATGGATTTTGAAAACTAAAGTGCTCTATTGTATAGGGCAATGGCATCTTCCAGGGTTGTTTCTCGCGGGTTAACTTTTACGTTTCCGCTTTTCATGGCATCTCTTGCCATCTGCGGAATATCTTTTTTCCCTACGCCCAGGGGACCAAGTCTGGCAGGTACTCCCAAAGAATCTCGCAAAGCAGCCACTCGCTCTACTGCCCTGGTCGCTGCTTCTATATCACTCATACTCCCGGTGTCAATGCCCATAACCCGAGCGATGTCCGCGTACTTATCAGGCACAGCCTGCGCATTATATTCCATTATATAAGGAAGAAGAAGCGTATTGGCCACGCCGTGCGCAATACCGTACATCCCGCCGAGAGGGTGACTCATAGCGTGGACCAGCCCCAGACGGGAAAGGCTGAACGCCATACCGGCCATAGTGCTCGCTATCGCCATATTGAAGGTGGCTTCAATGTCCTTGTCACTCTCTACCGCTCTTCTTATGTTCTCTGAAATTAATCGAATCGCCTTGAGGGCGAGCATTTCCGAGAAAGGAGTTGCCATTTTTGAACAATACGACTCCACGGCATGACAGAGCGCGTCCAGACCGACGCTGGCAGCAACGTCATAAGGAAGTGCCACCATAAGTTCGGGGTCTACCAGAGCGAGGTGGGGTATGATCATCGGGCTTCCGATAGCGGCCTTAAATTTCCGCGCTTCGTCAGTGATTACAGCAAAGGAGGTCACTTCACTGCCTGACCCATAGGTCGTGGGTACGGCCACCATCCAGGGAATACGCTTTTCCACTTTGCCTACCCCTTCATAATCCATAATCCTGCCACCGTTATTCTCCAATATTCCCACAGCCTTGGCAGTATCGATGGAACTGCCCCCTCCCAGAGCAAGCAGAGAGTCACACGACTCTTTCCGGAATAGATTGTGACATTTTTCCACTACTGAAATTGATGGGTTAGCTCTTACGTCCTGGAAAACGGCAAAATCTATGTGTTCCTTCTTGAATCTCTTCCTTGTTTCCGCGACAAGACCGGCGCGAATTATTCCCGGGTCGGTAATCAAAAGAGGTTTCACCACTCTCGCCTTTTTGATTTCTTCTGCCACCTTGCCGACGCAGCCCGGGCCACAAACTATGCGGGTGGGAAAATAATATTCGAATGTTTCCACAATAATCTCCTTTTTTATGGGGCTCAAAACAAACAATGGGCCCACTAGGATTCGAACCTAGGACTCCCTGATTATGAGTCAGGTGCTCTAACCAGCTGAGCTATGGGCCCACTTGCGTTCTTTTTTTTTGAGTAGTCTTATTATATTAGTAAAGAAGTGAAACGTCAAGAACATTTTCTTTTCTTTCACCGACGCGCCCGTCCTGAATAAACACGGAATCGGGAAAAGATAATCTTACGGTAGTTAAATCAAAATCTTTGGTTTTTCGACCCTTACGGCAATTAGTGTCTCTGTTGCGGTGGTGCCTGGAATTGCCCTTATCTTATTAATCACAAGGAAGGCAAGTTCATCTATGTTTTCTACCTGCACGGTAACTACCAGGTCCCACCGGCCAAAAACAGCAACAACATTCTGCACGCCGCTAACTTGCCTTAATGCTTCCATAACAGCTTCTTCGTGTCCCGATAATAGACGCACAAAGACCAGCCCGGAAATCATTCTCTTCTCCTTCTATCAACCCTCTTTTTCGGGAGGACTTCGGGGGCGATCTCATCAAATATGTGATGCCTACTTTTACTTCTATCCCTTCCGCTTGAGCAAAAGGTCGGTAAAATACTTTACCTGGCAAGCATGCTCTATAGAACATATCGTTACGAACGCGTCCTCCACGATCTTTCCCATGGTGATGGGTCCGTGTTCTTTTATTATCGCGCCTTTGTGATCTTTGAGTGCATTCGCCGCGTTCCGGGCAAGTTCTTTTGACCCTACCCCTCCCGTTATGATTGGAATCTCGTGCAGGAAATACTTGCTTTCGCAGTCCGTAGGGATTAGTAGGTTCGTGGAGGAAATCATCGATTGCACTATGGCAAATGGAGAATGGGCGTGGATTATGGCCAAAGCAGAAGTCTCTTTATAAATATGCCTGTGTACTATTGCTTCGGAAGAAGCTATGGTGTCGAAACTACTGGGCTTATCCAGGTCTAACTCCACGACCATACTTTCATCAATCTCGTCGAGCATGCTACCACTTCTGGTTATTATTAGTCTGTTTCCTACTCTCAGGCTGATATTGCCGAAATGGGAATGGGTTAATCCGCATTGGACCATCTTCTTGCCGAATTTGCTAATTTCTCTCCACATTGTGACTCCTTTAGAAGAATTATTGTCACCCGATACTTACCCCCCTTGGGGAAGGAATCCCGTAATAAGGGTGCAATCAATCGAGCCCCTACACTTGAATATTAAGTTGTGTCAGCTTCTCTTTAGTGGGTATGCCTTTTCTATTCCATCCCCGGAATCGATAGTATTCCAGAAGAGATGCCAGAAACTCTCCTTTCTTAATATTTCTGCCCTCCACTCCTCCGTCTTCTTGAAAAAATCTTTCCGGAAGAGTGTCGTCCTTATTACCGAATTTCTCTTTCAGATTGAACAATCTTTCTATATTCCAGATTCTTTCTCCTATCTCCAGCAGACTTTCCGAGACAAATTCTATTCCCGTTACCGCACTTAGAATATTTGCCCACTCTTCTTCTCCCGCGCTGAACAGGGCAAATTTACAGACTACCAGAGAATCGACTGCGGTGAACAGATTCTGGATGACCTGTACAAGACCGGACTTTCCGGAGAAAGTAAGCCTGTTTACCAGTTTCGGCTTGCCAAAAATTTCGGGACCAATCATATACGCTCTCAGGTGGCATCCCCCTCTATTGGAAGTGGCATATCCCAAAGCCAATCCCAGAACTCCTCTGGGGTCATAACCGGGTAACTCCAGCCCTTTTACTTGCATGCTTTTATCGGGTTGCTTATTGGCTCTGGCAAATCTCATTGAACCCTGGGACAATTCTTCACCGATACCCTTCTTTTCACCGATTGATTCAACTAACTCCAATAATTTCTTGTCTGTTAGCTCTTCTCCGTTCAGTTCCGAATGGCAGGCGATAGTGCTGCCTGCAGTAATGGTATCCATACCGTACTCATTGCATAGTCTATTTGCCTTCATTATAGTTCGAATGTCGGAAATCCTGCAGGAAGAACCGAACATACTTATGGTTTCGTATTCCGGTACTTCCATTTCCGTGTCTTTGACTTCACGCTTGCAGGCTATGGGACAAGCATAACAAGGCGTCTTTTTCACGGAAAAAACCGAATTTATCTTCTCGCCGGAAATCTCCTCAGCAAAATCGAACCGGGAAAACCTGAAATTACCCGTAGGAAGAATCCTCATATAATTTGTCAGGTTAACAAGAACTGCCGTTCCGTACTCGCTAAGACCTTTCGAAGACACCGGGCTGGCTACGAGAAGCCTGGTTATATCTTGAAAATACTTCTTATATCTTTCCCTGTCGGAGATGGATACTTTCCCGTCTCCTTTCACCACGATTGCTTTTAGATTCTTGCTGCCCATCACAGCTCCCAATCCGCCACGACCGCAAGTATGGGCATAGTCGTTCATTATGTTGGCAAACCTTACTCCTTTCTCTCCCGCTTTCCCTATACAGGCAACTCTTCCCAATTTCGATAATTCCCGGGTGACTTCCCGCGTATTTCTGCCCCAGAGATGTTTTGCATCTTTTATGGAGATTTTGTCATTATGAATCTCTATGTATACAGGTTGTTCTGCCCTTCCATATATTACTAACCCGTCAATTCCGGCGAACTTTAACTCCGGGCCAAAGCTCCCGCCACTGTTAGAATCGAATATGGAGCCGGTTAGGGGAGATTTGGAAACAGCGGCATATCGTCCGGAAGTAGGGCAAGTGGTGCCAGTGAGGGGTCCGGCAGCAAACACGAGGATATTTTCCGAAGAGAGCGGGTCGATATCAGGCTTCACCAAATCGTAGACGAATTTTACTCCTAGACCACGCCCTCCCAGGTAGTTGCTGAGGAATTTTTCGCCCAGGGAAACGATTTCTGTTCTCTTTTCGGTCAAGTAAACATTTGCTATCTTCCCGTTCCATCCAAACATCTTATCCTCCCGCAATTATCGGGAAGAGGCAAAGAGTGTCCCCATCCTGAAGCAGGGTCTCCTTCCCCCCTGTGCACTCGTTGACAACGACCAGAAGAGGCTCATCCTCGGGGATTCCTATCTGGGAAAGTAAATCGCTCACGCGGGAATCTTCCTTGATGTTTACCTCCAGATTGTCTTTCCGGGAAAACTTACGAACGCTGGCAAATAATCTTACATTTACTTTCAATAGATATTCCAAATTGTGCCTGGAATTTTACTTGGACTCTCCGGGATCGTCAAAAATGCAAAAAAGTACCTGTCCCCTTTTTTGTTCAGAAGAGACAGTAGGGAGCCGGGCAACCTCCGGCATACTCCGAATCAACGCTAACGTAACCAGCCTCTTCTTCTCCCACCCGTTTAGGGGCGGGCCCGAGATAAAGTACCTGTTGAGGTTTGCTTCCATACCGATAGACGGTAACTCCTTTGCATCCGAGTTTAAACGCGAGTTTGTAGACTTTTTCTACTTCTTCCACTGTAGCTTCGTACGGAAGATTTACCGTCTTTGATACCGCATTATGCGTATGTTTCTGAAAAGGCGCCTGCATCTTCACATGCCATTCGGGAGAGATGTCAAAAGCGGTCACAAATATTTTCCTTACGGACGGAGGAATCTTCTTCATGTGTCGTATGGAGCCCTTCTTTGCTATCTCCATTAGCAGTTTTTTATCGTAAAATCCTTTCTCCTTCGCTATCTCTTCGAACAGACCGTTGGTCTCCAGAAATTGCGTGCCTTCCAGTATCCTGCGGACGTAAGATATGGCAAACAAAGGCTCTATGCCACTGGAACAACCGGCAATCGTGCTTATCGTGCCCGTAGGTGCTATTGTGGTTAAACAGGCATTTCGCATCCTTATTTTTCTCTTATCCCAGATGCTTCCCTTGAAGTTGGGAAAGACTCCCCTCAGCTTTGCCAGCTTCTTCGATTTTTCTCTCGCTTCTCTGGTTATAAATTTCATAATATTTTCGGCAATACTAACTCCTTCCCGGGAATTATAAGAAATGCCCAGTTTGATCAACATTTCGGCAAATCCCATAACGCCCAGGCCAATCTTCCTGTTACTTTTTGTCATTCTCTCTATCCGGGGGAGTGGGTACCTGTTGACATCGATAACGTTATCCAGAAAATGGACGGCTGTTCTCACTACACCTCTTAATTTTTCCCAGTCTATCTTGTCCCTGTCTATCATCCTCGATAGATTTATTGAACCCAAAACGCAGGACTCATACGGCAATAAGGGCTGTTCACCACAAGGGTTAGTGCTTTCTATTATTCCCGTATGGACGGTAGGATTTTTTCTATTTATCTGGTCAATAAACACAAGACCGGGGTCTCCTGTCTTCCACGCCATTGCCACTATCAAATTAAATACGTCTCTGGCTCTTAATTTGCTGATAGGTTTTCTCGTTCTGGGATTTACCAGCTCGTACTCCTTGTTTGCCTCCAGCAATTTCATAAACTTATCCGTAATGGCAACCGAGAGATTGAAATTGGCAAAGGCTCCTTCCCTGGTTTTGGCGGTAACGAACTCCAGGATATCGGGGTGGTCTATTCTCAAGATTCCCATATTTGCTCCTCTTCTCCTGCCTCCCTGTTTGATTATATCCGTTGCCATGTCAAATACGCGCATGAACGAAACAGGACCGGAAGCAATTCCTTTGGTCGACTTCACTAAATCTCCTTTTGGCCTTAGTCTGGAAAACGAGAATCCCGTCCCTCCACCCGATTGATGAATTAGA
The DNA here is from genome assembly GCA_964345635.1 of uncultured Clostridia bacterium. Taxonomy (GTDB): domain Bacteria; phylum UBA6262; class WVXT01; order WVXT01; family WVXT01; genus WVXT01. The sequence continues at coordinate 45,522 of CAYFRM010000075.1, read as the reverse complement.
GCCATATCTTTTACTGCTGCAAAAATCGATTTCATCGAATCTTCCACAGGTAAAACAAAACAAGCGGACAATTGACCCATTCTGGTCCCCGCATTAATCAGGGTAGGGCTATTGGGAATGAATTCCAGATTTGCCATTACCCTATAGAATTTTCTTTCCGTCTCTTCTCTGTTAAATTTTTTTCCATAGAGATTGTCGGCGCTGGCTACTTCTTTCGCTACCCTGCGGAACATTTTTTTGGGAGTTTCGATTAGGTTACCGGATTCGTCTCTCAGTAAGTATCTCTTCTCCAGAATTCTTACGGCGTTTACCGGCAATTTCAAATCATCCTGTAAGCCGAAAATTCCCTTGGCTTCACGAAGTTCCTTTCGCTTCTGGCGGTAGAGGATGTATGCTTTGGCCACTCCCGTGAGTCCGTTCTTAATCAGAACATTCTCCACAATATCCTGTATATCCTCAACCCCGGGAATTTTCCCCACGAATTTTCGCTTGATTATCTTCATAACCTGGCGGGATAGAGCTTCTGCCAGCGTCCCGTCTTTTGCCTTTACCGAGAGGATGGATTTTTCAATAGCCCTGGTGATCTTATTTCGGTCAAAACTTACTATCCTGCCATCTCTCTTGCGAATTTTTCTTGCCATTCTGCCTCCTGCTTCTTTAATCTAACTTTTTTGCAAAGAATAATCAACAAAAAAATCCCTGAGTCAAAAAAGATAACCTTCCAAAACTCAGGGATTTTATATATATTGGCACATGGCACGCCACAGCTTCGCTCTGCTGGGTCAAAAAGTAGCCTGTCCCCTTTTTTTATTCAACGTATTCTCTCAAATACTTGCTACGTGAAGGATGTCGCAGTTTTCTTATCGCTTTTGCCTCGATCTGTCTCACTCTTTCTCTGGTTACATTAAATATATGGCCTACCTCTTCTAAAGTGCGGGGATATCCCACTCCGATACCAAATCTCAATTTGATAATCTTTGCCTCCCGTTCGGTCAAAGTAGACAATACTTTCTCTATCTCCTTCTGGCGTAGAACATCCAGGGCAATATTCACCGGGGACAGGTTATCGCGGTCTTCGATGAAATCTTCCAGGTGGCTTTCTTCTTCCTCGCCGATGGGAGTAGCCAGGGATATCGGCTCTTGCATTATCTTCAGCACGGCGCGTATTCTTTCCGGCGCCATCTTCATTTCCTTGGCATATTCTTCAATTAGAGGATCGCGCCCGTATTTCTGACGATAGCGCCGGGCAATTTTGGTCAATTTGCTAATAATCTCTTTCATATGTACAGGAATTCTAATAGTGCGGGCCTGGTCGGCTATTGCCCGATTTATAGACTGCCTGATCCACCAGGTTGCATACGTGGAAAACTTAAACCCCCTCTTATATTCGAATTTGTCAACCGCTTTCATCAGCCCGATACTGCCCTCCTGAATCAAATCTAACAAAGAAAGGTTGGGATTGATATGTTTCTTGGCAATACTGACCACCAGCCTCAAGTTTGCCTTAACCAGTTTCAGTTTACCGTCGAGAATTTCTGACTCCAGTTGCATAACCTGCTTGTGCAGCTCCTTTATCGCCAAGAAGTCCATTCCCACCGCTCGCTGCAGCTGCAGGAGACGCTGAGACACGTTCCTCAAATTCTTGTGTATTCCCTTGATCTCTTTTATGGTTACTCCCGTTTTCTTCTTGAATTCCACCCGGGACATTTTCCTCGCCCTGGCTCTGCGCCATAGTTTCCTAGCCTCAGGAAAGGAAAGTTTAAGCTTTCGTTGATAGTAAGCGCTTTCTTTTTCTATCTGTCTCAATCTTAGACCCGTGTGTTTGATTTTTATAATTATTTTCTTAATCTTATCTGCTTTCAAGTTCAAATCCAGAATTTGCTGCAGAATTTTCTTCTTTTCCTGGGACAATAATTTCTCCACTTTCTCTCTTGACTTAGGAGTAATTCTCTTCGCTTTCAATCTCTTCTCGTAGGCCAGGATTTTTCTCTCGCCTTTGGTGATTTCCCGAACGACCCTTTTCATCTTCTGCCTCATTCTGGCCAAAGCCGCGCCGGTCTTTCGACCCCGCGGCATCAACTCCTTGGGAGTAATTTCGCGTTTCTCTAACATCTTACCCATTAGCTTTATCTCCCTTAAAGCTATAGGTGATTCTAACGCTACTTGTTTCAGCTTTTTTTCATTGTCCTTTATGCTCTTGGCTAAATGCATCTCCTGAGCGCGACTGAGCAGAGAAACCTTGCCCATCTCGTTCAGGTACATCTTTATGGAATCGCTCGTCTCTATTTCGGTAGCGGGAGTTATGGGGACTAAACCTCCCTTTTCCTCCTCTGCTTTCTCCGGCCTTTCAATCAGGGCAATTTTATCTACGACATCGATTCCCAGCTCGTCAAGTTTACTGAGAATATCGTCTATTTCGTCAGAATCGACTATACTTTCGGGAAGTTGCTCGTTTATCTCCTGATAGGTTAGTTTTCCCGTCTCTTTTCCCTGTTCGATCAACTCGGAAATTTTTTCTTTATATTCTTTCATTTTTGCTTCCCTTGAGTTGCTTTGTTAGTTTTTGAAGCTTTTCTATTTTTTTTCGTCCTACCGGTAATCCTTTATCTATCAAAGTTGCAACCTCTTCTCCTATTCTTCTGTATTCCTCTTCCGGCTTGTGCATCTTTACCCTACAGATCAATGCGTTAACCGTCTCCGGCGAGTATTCTGCTTTTTTCTCTTCCATAGCCAGGGAGGCGATAACCTGATTGATCCTGGCTGAAAATTGCAGGTCCCGGCTGTAAATTCTATCCATAATTATCGCCGGGTTTACAGATTTTCTCTTGTCATATAATTCGTATATAACCTTCACAATTTTGCAAAGCTCGTCGATAAAAAAGTCTTCGGCTGCGATTTCCGCTTTGATCGTCTCAATTTCTTCAGGATAATTAAGCATTACCTGTACCAACCCTTTTTCCGCCTTGAGGATGCCTTGTTCGGAAGTGGTGCCGGAAAAATCTCTGGCCAGTTCCTTTTTATAAGAAGGCTCTTCCCAGCGGTACGTCTTCTTGTTTATCCTCCCCAGTTCCAACAGTAACGTCTCTTCATCCACGGAAATTAAGCGGGATAACTTCTTAACTTCTTCTTTCTGCTCCACCAGATTCTTTATTCTGGCAATGGTGGGCAACACCTCTTCCACCACGGCAACCCTTCCTTCGGAACTATTCATATCGGTATCCTGGGAAACCAACTTAATGCGATAATCGACTAGAGAGAGTGCCCGGGAAATTTCTCTTTGAAATCTTGCTGCCCCTTGAGAGCGGAGGAAATCGTCAGGGTCGGTGCCTTGCGGGAGGGCTACTACTTTCACTTTCAGTCCACTCCCTATCAATAGGTCCAGCCCTCTTAACGCGGCCTTAACCCCCGCGGTATCGGCATCGTAGACTATTACTACCTCTTCGGCGTAGCGTGATATTATGGAAACATGGTCTCCGGTCAAAGCGGTTCCCAGAGTGGCCACGCTGTTCTCTACTCCAAACTGGTGGCAAGAGAGAACATCTGTATATCCCTCAAGAACCACAATCTGATTCTTTTTCTGAATAGACTCCCTGGCGAGATTGAGCGCGTAAAGAGTCTTTCCTTTATAAAAGACCGTGGTTTCGGGAGAATTCAGGTATTTGGGTTGTCGTTCTCCCAAAGTCCTGCCGCCAAAGGCAATTATCCTGGACTGAACGTCGGAAATGGGAAAAATAATCCGCTCGAAAAACAGGTCGCGATAATCGTTTACTTTTTCGGAAAAAGTGACTAACCCGGCCTTCTTCAAGAGCTCCCGGGAATAGCCTTTTTTTACAGCCGCCGCCAGGAGACCTCCTCTCCCAGGGGCATAGCCCATCCTGAATTTATTAATAGTCTCTTCTTTCAATCCTCTCTTTTTGAGATATTCCCGCGCCTTTTGAGCGGATGGGGAACTCTTTAAACAGCGATGAAAAAAGTCGGCGGCATTATAATTGATTTCAAAAAGACTCTTTCTCTCCTGAGAAATCCTGGAAGCTTGCTCCGAGCTGGCTCTATCTTGGGGAAGAGTAATCCCTGCCCGCTCAGCCAATCTTTCCACAGCCTCCATAAAACTTATCTTCTCGTGCTTCATCAGGAAATTGAAGACGTTCCCTCCTTCTCCGCAACCGAAGCAATGGAATATCTCTTTTTGCGGCGAAACGATGAAAGAAGGCGTCTTTTCCTGATGAAACGGACAGAGCGCTTTAAAATTGCTTCCTGTCTTCCTTAGCGGTAGATATCCAGAAATGATCTCTACGATATTATTGCTTTGCCGTATCTGGTCTATTAAATAACCCGGAATAGCCAAAGTAACCGCTACCCCCTCATTCCAAGCCTCTCCCCCGCGGGGAAAGGAAGCTTTTCTTTTTTATCCTGGAAAGTCTATCTATCGACGCGGTAAAAACCTGAGCAGGAAATGACGTTCAGAGGGCCGAACTTCTTTATAGCCCGGTCTAACAGTAGATTAAGCCCCAGAGTATCGGAGGCCATATGACCGGCAATTACTACATTTATGTGGAATTTTTCTGCGTTATGATAATGTTTCTCGCTCATATGCATTCCCACTATGGTTCCCACTCCCGAATCACTCAGTTTTTCCAAAGCTTCTTCCGACCCTTCGGTGCCACCGGTCATATCCACGAATATCTTTCCTGCCCGCCTCTTTTCAGAACCAACCGTGACCTTAGGTCCACTGCCTCTCGCGGTGGCCTGTTCATATTCCGGTACGTCCTGCAACAGCCCAATAGTATCTTCTACTCTTTCCGGTTCTTTCTTATCCATTAACTCCTGTAAATACGAAGTTACAAAATTATCTGCGGGAGTATGCACACAAATAAAGGAAATATCGAGTAACTCTGCCGCATCCACTGCCCGGAAGTGGTTTACCGGCATTACCTTGCGGCTGACATCCTTCATTCTCTTTGCCAGAAGGTCCTCCGCTATGTTTATAGGAACACCATACTTGTTAAGAATGTCTGCTTGCATGCCCATAACTTCATAGAAATTGGCATAGGCGCGGCCCTCGGGATGGTGAGCGAGGACTAAATCGATCTTTTTCCCTTGCGACTTCAGGCGATCGGCCAGTAGTAGTTCCGGGGTTTCGATATCGATTCCTACGAGAATGTTTTTTACTTCTTTTTTGGTATCGTTTAATATTCTGGTATCGCTGTAAGGATTGGTAAGGGTTTCCTGGTCAAACCCTCTCTTTTTCGCTCCTTCCATTTTTTCAAACTCTTCTTTTCTCCTCTTCATATCGAGTTTAACTCTCTCCACCCCGCGAGGGTCCTGAGAAATTCCTTCTTCTACAACAAATTTGTAAAATTCTGTAAGGTTCAAATTATCGTTTCCTTTCTAATCTCCCCCTCAGGCTATTCACGACTATCCCGGGTGAGTGGTTTTTTGCGAATGACGATGGTGCGGGATACGAACTTACTTCCTTCAATATAATACCGATAGGGAAAATTCTTTCCTCTTCTTATGCCCACACGACCCGTAGCGATGACGTTAGAGTCTTTTGAGGCGCTTTTATTCTTTGGGGAAGCAATTTGAGAGACAAACAGTCTGTTTCCCGTTAAGTCAATCCCGTTCATCGACCCCGTAATGCCTAAAGCCTTGGTCAACTTGCCCGGGCCATTGGTGAGGCAAGTCAGGGGGCCGTCTATTCTTCTGTGTTTTTTCATTAGTCTTATGCCTTCCCGGGGTTCTAAGGCCCTGATTAGAACCGCGCCGGCTTCACCATCCTTTTCCGTGACCACGTTAAAGCAATAGTGGTTCCCGTATACCAGATAGACATACGCTTTTCCTGCCGGACCAAACATTATCCGGTTGCGCTTGGTCACTCCCCTGTAAGCATGGCTTCCCGGGTCCTTCTGGCCAAGATAGGCTTCTGTTTCGACAATTTTACCCGAAATTATGCCCTCATCCGTTTTGTGGACAAGGGTCTTACCCAATAATTCTTTGGCTACGATTCCCGTGTTGCGGGAATAGAATTTTCGTGATAGTCTACTCAGCAATTATCTTTTTCTTTTTAAACGATTCAAAAGCTTTAGCTGCCTTCTCCTCTGTTTCCTTTTTGCCTCGGCGGCTTTTCTCTTTCTGCGAACGCTGGGACTTTCATAATATTCCCTTCTTTTTATTTCCGTCATAAGCCCCGCTCTTTCGCATTCGCGCTTAAATCGCCGTAAAGCCGCGTCTATAGATTCATCTTCTCTGACTTTTACTTCGGTCACATGTTTTCACCCCTTACGTGAATCGGTCTCGTTAGGTTTCAGCCCGGAGGCCAGCCCAATTTTCGACCCCCCAGCAAGTGGAAATGTACGTGGAACACTGCCTGGCCGGCATCGGCGTTGCAGTTTGCTATAATACGGAAGCCACATTGCGCGATACTCTCCCGGGAAGCCAATTCTTGGGCAACCAGGTAGATTTCTCCTATTAGATCCTTATCTTCTGACTTTAAGTCTAGGATTGTGGGAATGTGCTTTTTAGGCACGATCAAAAGGTGCACCGGGGCCTGGGGATTAATGTCCCTGAAGGCTATTACCCGGTCATTCTCATAAACGACACTTGCCGGGATTTTCTTGCTTACGATGTCACAAAAAAGACACCCTTCCATTTCTCTCCCGGACCTTTGTTTTGCCTTAAAATTAAGGCAGAACATAGTCTAAATATCAAACTTTTAAGATATCATAAAAATTGATAATTGTCAAGGGAAAAATGTGGCTGAATATTACGCCTGGGAGAGCTGTTTTTTCAGTAAGTTAATCATGGGGGTGGGAATGGGGTCTATGGAGTTGGTTAAAGCTAAATAGGTGCTCACCCAATCACCAAGATATATCAAAGAATGCAAACGAGATAGGAGAGATTCCCCGCTGGAACTCACGTGCTGGATGCCTGCTACTTTGTCTTTAAGAATACCTTCTGTAATCAATATTCTACTTTTAATTCTTTCGTTTTCCGCATTATCTCTCAAAAAAATCAAGTAGAATTTCTTAGTAAATTCGCTACTACTGGCCCAGACTTCAATCTCATTATGGTTCATTTCCGGCAAGAGGCTGAAGAAAGCCATAACCTTGCTATTCTCATTTAATTGGTTCTTCCAGCGAACAGCACAGGCAGCCAGATGCCGGGGAGCATATATGAGAAGAAGATGCCCTTTTATTGTCTCTGATATATCCTTTGCTAAATTGGTTTTACTCTCAGGGTTATATTGCTTACACAGCATTCTCAAATTCTGAATTGTCTCTTTAATCTCTTTTTCTTTAGAGTCAATCAATCCCAATCTTTCCAGCAGGGTAACCATGGGAAAAAATAGATACCCAAAAGTTGCCCGTGGCGGCATGCCTTTTACGATTTCGATTACATCAATGCCGTCCTTCTCACACAGTTCTTTTAACTTTCCCCCGCTGGTAATAGCTATAATCTTTGCCGAGCGAGAAAGAGCATCCTGATAGGCGGATAGGGTCTCTTCCGTATTACCGGAATAGCTGATGGCGAATACCAAGGTTCTCTTTCCCGCATACTGCGGAAGGAGATAATCCCTGTTAACTTCAATGGGAATAGCTGCTTCTCCCTCTAGATAGGACTTCAACAGGTCGCCACCTGCCGCCGAGCCTCCCATTCCACAGACCACTACCTGTTGGATGGAATCGTATCTTTTTACATCAACGGGAAATTTCCTGGCAATTTGGACTGCCTGTTCGCATTGAACTGGAAAATCTTCCAGATATCTAAACATTTCGCTCATCTCGGCATTAATTCCTTACTGCTCGCTGCAGTCGGGTTCGATAAATCAAACCCCTACATTGGAGAAATTATGGTAGGGTTTGGAATTTCCCTATGATTTTGTCTATTTCTTCCTGTTTTGAAGCAGCTAAAACCTGATTGGCTAGTTCCCGGGCTGCGGTCAGGTTCGTGGCGCGCACGATTTTCTTAATTTTGGGGATGGATAACGGAGACATACTGAATTCATCAAGACCCATGCCCAGGAGAATCTTGGTGAAAGAAGGGTCGGCAGCCATTTCCCCGCACATTCCCACGCGCTTGCCGGCTTGATGTCCGGCATCTATTATTCTTTTGACCAGGCGCAAAATGGATAAATGCAACGGTCTATAAAGGTGAGTGACATTTTCGTTAACGCGGTCTACGGCCAGGGTATATTGTATTAAATCGTTTGTTCCAATGCTCAGGAAATCTGCTTCCTGGGCCAAAATATCCGCAATCAAGGCAGAAGAAGGAGTCTCAATCATTACCCCTACTTCTATATTTTCGTCGAAAGATATTTTTTCTTCTCTTAGCTCATTCTTCACTTCTTTCAGCAGCTCATTGGCGTGTCTCAATTCTTCCACGCAACATATCATAGGATACATTATCTTCAAATTCCCTTCCGCTGAGGCGCGAAGAATGGCTCTCAATTGAGTCTTAAACACATGGGGATATCGGAAGCAGAGCCGAATTGCCCGCAAACCCATAAACGGATTTCGCTCGGGAGAAATGCCAAATTCGCCCACAAATCTATCTGCTCCCAGATCCATCGTTCTGATTATTACCGGATAGGGCATCATTTTTTGCGCGACAGAGACATATTGTTGATATTGCTCTTCTTCCGGAGGCAGGTCGACTCGATTTAAATAGATATACTCGGTGCGGAATAACCCGATTCCTGTTGCTCCATGAGCGTGAACCGAGGGAATCTCTTCCGGAACTTCGATGTTTGCCTGCAATTCAATCGCGTGCTCATCGGACGTAACTGCGGGAAGATCTGTCAGCTTTTTCAACGCTTCTTCCACATTGGAATATTTTAGCTTTTGCCGTTCATAATTTTCCACCGTCACCGAATCCGGGTCGATAACCACAATCCCTTCTATTCCGTCTACGATTATTGTGTCACCTGGCTTTACTTTCTTGGTTACATTTTTCAAACCGACCACAGCAGGAATTTCCAAAGACTGCGCCATAATCGCAGTGTGCGAAGTCCTTCCTCCAATATCCGTGGCAAACCCTATCACGTTCTCTTTGCGCATAGCGATCGTGTCTGCAGGAGTAAGATTATGAGCGATTACAATTACAGGTGAGGCCAGAGTGGCCAGTTCTTCCCTTTCTCTGCCCAGTAGGCGCTTCAGCACTCTTTTCCCCACATCCAGAATGTCGCGGCCGCGGTCTCGCAGGTACCCGTCGTCTATTATATTAAACGTCTTTGTTATCTTATCAATTACCATCTGCAGAGCATATTCGGCATTTACTCCTTGTTCCGTAACCATCTTCGTCACGTCATTGCGGAGCATAGGATCCTGCAAAATCAGAAGATAGGCATCAAAGAGGCGTACGTGTCTCTTGCCCAGTTGTTTCAAAACCTTCTGCCTTATTCCGTCCATTTCCTCTCTTGTCTCGGCAACTGCTTTGCGAAAGCGAATAATCTCCTGTTTTATGTCCGCAGGGTCAATTGATCTCTTGGAAATATAGAATTCCTCTTCTTCCAGAAGGAAAGCTCGCCCGATGACAATACCCGGCGAAGCAGCAATTCCCTTTAACATAATTTCTACTCCTCATCAAATTTCTTCTTAAATAAATCTTCGATTTTTTCTATTGCTTCCTTTTCGTCGCTTCCATTAACAATTACCGTTATCTCGGAGCCGAACTCTGCCGCTAACATCATGATTCCCAAAATACTATCTCCCTCGACTTCCTGGCCATTTTTAATTATGGATACTTTTGATTGGAATTTAGCAACAGTCTGGGCGAGAAGTGCCGCAGGTCTTGCGTGCATTCCTAACTTATTCTTGACCTTAAAATTTTTTTGTATCATTTATGTTTCCCGATATCAAAATATATAAGCTCCCGCACAGGAAATTCCGACGAGCAAATACAGAAGCTTTGCGGAAGAAATTCGCCAGCGATTCAGTAACACAATAGAGAGAAAGAATGCCAAAAAGTACAGTCTTTCTATCGCTTGCCAGTCCCGAAACGTTAATACCAAAACAGTAAGTAAAACGAGAGCCAAACCAATAATATGGCTACTCCATATTGTGCGAAGATAATACATCTTCTTCAGAAGTCTTACTACTTTGGTCTTTCTCTCGTAACCTTCCATCACTCCCTTAATGCGCGTATGAAAGTGCAAAAAATTATAGAGAAAAAGAAAAAATACCGGCGCCAGCCAGGCTCCTTCCCACCTTCTCAAATATACAATCACCAGAACGCAGGCTATCAGTGCAGTAAAGGGTCGCCACGCCCCCCAAAACAGCGAATCGCCAATGCCTCCCAATGCTCCGCCCATGCTCATTTTTACTGCGCTAATCTCTTCCGGATTGACTTCTCCTCCTTCCGCCATCTCTTCCTCCATACGCGCGACTATCCCGGCCAGAACATTTGCAAAATATGGGTGGGTATTGAAGAACTCCAAATGTCGCCGGTAAGACTGAATCCTTTTCTCTCTTTCAGGATATAGTTTATTCAAAACCGGTGCCAATATGTAAAGAAATCCCAGATTTTGCATCCGCTCGAAATTCCATACGGCTTGCAGACAGAAGGACCGCCAGAACAGACGCCATAAGTCGAGCTTGTTGATTATTCTATTCCTCATGCGCTTATGCATCCCCATTCACAATCCCAAAATCAGTGTCTACAAACCCCTGAATGTGTTGAAAGCTATTGCCAAACCCAGAGCCGGTAACAGCCTGTACGCAAAGTTCAAACCTATTAATATGGCAAACGGTAAACAAGAAAATAGTTTAGGTAGAATATATAAACCCAAGCTAATTGCGACCAGAGAGAAAACTAATCCTTTAAGAAAAAACAGAAATAAGCTTAAATAGTTGACTTTTTCCACGGCCCTAAAATTACCCTTAATGATTTCTCTATCCAAATAGTGCCCGAAACTTGCATTCAGTTTTCTCTGCTTAACGTCTATTCTTCTAAAAATTTCTCCCAGGGGCATCGTCAGGGTCAGGACGACCATTCTGTAAGAACCCTGAAAGTTATTACCCACAGGGAGCGTTCTCTCAGTTAAGATTACCAGAGCCGCGCAAGCGACAGCTACTATTGTCGCATTAGGCGGAATGGCTGCGCCCACCGATATCACATTGATCCACACCAGTTCTAAAAGAACACCGATTATTAATCCTGTCTTGAGATCCCCTAACAATAAACCTATGATCGCCCCTGAAATAACAGGTCGGGAGACCATTATCTGTCCCCAGGCACTCACATCCAAACTTAACAGTCCTCCCAGGAAACTAACCAAAAGGATTTCAGCAATCATTACGACGATCCAGAGGCGATATCGATCGGGATAAACACCTCAAACTCAATTATATACTTGCGATTTTTAGTTTACACGTTATAGTCCGTTCTTCTTTTGATCTTAAATTCAATTTCCAGTGAGGAAATACAACCGATTGCTGATACATACGCTCGTAGGCCGCATCCCCCTCCGAAATTGTCTCTATGGGAAAATGCCACAAGCGACAATCGGGGTTGAATTGCAAAATCACGTTTACTCCGTAATGCCCATCGTGCATACTGATTTCCTTCAAGTCAGAAATTTCTCCAAATGAAGAGAAATATTTCCTCTCTTTTCTATCGGGGACCGAGTAATAACATTCTTTATCCTCTGGCGAGGAAAAAGAGAAATTAAATTCAGAGCCAAACCATAATTCTGCGGAGTTCTCGCCTTTATTGACAATTTTATAAATAGCGAGAATCTCCCCCGCGTCTGCCGACACTGTTATTTTTTTCTCCACTTTCACGGGTTGCTGGAAATCTCCTACCCACACGAATCCTTCCCTGACAAAGTTTATCCCGCCTGCTTCAATCCTGTACATATAAGGTTGGTCGACGAAATCTCCCTGTTCCCCGTACTGGCAAGTGGAGAAATCAAAAATCTCCGTATCGGGATGCAGGAAATGGTCCACCAAAGATACCCTCTCGTACCAATCATAGTGAAGATATTTTGCCAAGTTCCTGTCCTTTACTTTTTCCATATTGTGAATTGATTTTACGCCTTTTTTCTCCTCGCTAGCCCGGGAATCAAAAAGACTGGCACGAATAATTTCTTCGTGGTAGGCTTCTTTCCTGCGAGTCAGAGTAGTCAAAAGATTCAGGTTCCGGGGTTTATAATCCAATTCGAAAAGAGACGCTCCCGCAGACGGCCTGAAATAAGCATTGAGTAAGGGAGTACTGACCAAAAGCTCCGGATTTCCATCCAAATCAAAATCTAACTCTTGCGCTTCCACAGATTGGGAACCTGATTGGCCTTTGCCGTCAACAGCTTTTTCCGCATTAATAAGATGTTCATAAGCCGCTCTTCTGAGGTGGGGAAAGTATAGTCCTCCGAAAACGCCGTGCCAGTAAGCGCAGTTGCACTGCCCTTTCCACAGTTCATTCCTCGCTTCTTCCAACCAATCGGGAAGTTTCGTATTTTCCTTACCGGATCCGGCCGGCGACGTTTGCAAGTTTTGCATTGCCTTAAAAATCTTGTTACTGACCAGAAGCATCTTCTTCTGCATCAAGTTGCTTTCAGCATACTTCACAAAGAAGTTTCTCCAGAAGCCTCCTTTCAAAAACCTTGCATAGCGTTCGCTCTGAGGCAATTTTTCCACTTCTCTCTGGATATCATTGAATTCCTTTCTCGCCTTGGTGGGCAAGACCCATTCCATCATCTGGGAATAGGAACCCGTAGGAAGATATATTCTTCCTTTAGGTTCAAACTGTGAAATATATTCGGAAAACGTAAACATTTTAATCCATTTTCTATTTTTCTCCAGCTCGCTGAAGAACTGTTCCAGCCAATTCTGTTCGTACGACAGCTCATGGGTTCCGGGCCAGATGCCAAATTTCTCCCCGTCATCAGCCATTACTGCCAGTCTCTCTTCCTTCTCCGTAGCCTGGGATTTAAAATACTTAATAACTTCTTCCACGGGTTGGAAAGGTATGAGAAATCGCAGCCTTTCACTAATGGGAAAAACTTTCAGCGGATAACCTTGTTCCTCGGTGAGGTAGTACCCGAAAAGTTCTTCCTCAAAAAGCCCGGCGGACTGGAAAGGCAAGTCGTCAATGACAGTATATTCTACACCTGCCTGGGAAATTGACTTTGCCAGGTGCGGCTCCCAGACACGTTCCGCCAGCCACATCCCTCTTGGTTTGTAATCAAATAAATCTTTGATGTATTTGTTCAATTTCAATATTTGACCGATTCCATCACGATCGTATAACATAGCCAGAATTGGCTCGTAGTAGCCACCGGTCATAAGTTCAATCTGCTCCGTTTGTAAGAGGTTTTTTATTATGGAAATAAATTCTGGATGATGTTTAACAATCCACTCCAGAAGGACCCCGCTAAAATGGAATGTGACTTTTACGCCGGGATGTTTTGTCAAAATTTCCACAAAGGGAAGGTACGCCTTCTGGTAAGCCTCCTCGAAAATGTTTGCAAAATTACCGACCGGCTGATGGTTATGAATACCCAACACGAAGTTTATTTTCTTCATATTCCTGAGACCTTTCCGAAAACTATGCCTTGCACAATTACCATCTCTCTCTGTTGATGATTTTCATTATGTCAATTTTCTCATCATCGGGAACCATTCTTGCCTCTAAACGGACTCCCAGTTTGTCCAGTTCCTGAAAGGCGCGAACGTCTTTTTTGCCGACTGATACGGCTTTGAGGATCTGTTTCTTTTCAGGCGAATAGTGCATTCCTCCCACATTTACCTCTCTTATTCTAACTCCTCCCTTGATCAAATTCAGGACATCCTCGGGTGAGACGAGGAGAAGCATCGCCCTCTGTTCTTGGAATCGGCCATTCCGTATTGCTTTTCTTGCCTCGGCTATAGCCAAAATAGATATCCTAATGTGGTCTGGAACTGCCATTGAAAACAGAGTTCTTTGCATTCGGTCACTGGCAACAAAATCGTTAACTACAACCACGTGATCGATTTTGAGGAATTTCATCCAGTTCTCAACTACTTGACCGTGAATCAATCGGTCATCAATTCGTACCAGCACCACGCCCATTACTTATTTTTCTCCTTTGAAATTTTATTAACAAACTTTTGTTTTACGTCGAGAATGCTCTCTTTACCCTTCTGGCGGATGCGCTCGGCCAATTCTTTAATGGGCAGAGACTGCCGATAGTTTATGCCCGCAATTAACATCGGCAGGTTAACGCCACTAATGATTTCCATCTTTTCCTCTTTAACAAACTTTAGGCTGGCGTTTGCTGGCGTACCTCCGAACATATCTACGAAAATGATTTTACCCTCCGACCGTCTGTTTTCCTCCTTCAGTATCTTCTCTATTTTTTCGGTTAATGTACCCAACCCGTCATTTTCATGCAACGATATTGCCCATACTTCCTTTTGCTCCCCCAAAATAATTTCCGCTGCTTTAACCAATTGCCGGCCAAAATCGCCGTGTGTCATGATTATGAATCCAATCATCTGTCAATCCGTTCTTAAGCTGTTCCTTTCTCTATATCGCGGTACTGAGTCTTAACGGGATATTTCTTCTTTAGAAATTTCTTTAATTCGTTAACAATAATTACTGAACGATGGCGGCCTCCCGTGCACCCCACAGCTATGGTCAAATAAGACTTTCCTTCCCTGATATAGTAAGGTATCAAAAATTTCAATAATCCAAAATATTTTCTCAAAAACTTCTGGGTAACGGTCGACTTCAAGACGAAACGAGTAACTTCCGGGTCGTTCCCCGTTGACGGTCTCAGTCTTTCCACATAATGGGGATTGGGCAGAAAGCGAGTGTCGATTACCAGATCGGCGTCCACCGGGATACCGTACTTATAGCCAAAAGAGACTAAGCTAACACTCATCGTATCCGGTTTCGCTGCCTCTTTGAAACTGGAGAAGATTACTTGTTTGAATTCCTGAGGCGTGAGGGCCGTAGTATCAATAATCTTATCAGCCCGTTCTTTTATGCCCATAAGTCGCTTCCTCTCCTTGACGATAACTTCCAGCATGCTTCTGCCTTCCGTATCCAGAGGATGTTTCCTGCGGGTTTCACTATATCTTCTAACCAGGACGGAATTACTGGCTTCCAGGAAAAGAATCTGATAAACGAACCCCATTTTCCCCAGCTCCTCCAAGGAACCAAAGAGGTCGTCCAAAAAATCCCCTTCCCTGATGTCAATGCCCAAAGCGACTTTCTTTATCTTATATTTTAACTGTAAACAAATTTCGGCAAATTTAGGTATCAGCGTAGTGGGTAGATTATCCACGCAGAAATATCCCAAATCCTCGAGATTCTTCAGGGCCGTACTTCTCCCTGCTCCCGAAAGCCCGGTTACTATGACAAAGTTACCCTTGGCCATATATTTCTATTTCCCTTCCTTTCCCCAACGCAAAGCTTTGTGGTGCAGCGAGCGAAGAAAATCCCGAGCTACTTGTTTTTTCTTTTTTGCCGCGTGATTTTTATTATTTCCCTATCCAGTTTACTAATTGCGGAATATCCCTCTCTTCTTAGCCGCTGATTCATCGCTGCCACTTCAACGATGCTGGCTATGTTTCTCCCCGGCCGAATAGGAATTACCAGTTCCGGAACACTGACTTGCAGAATCGCCGTATGCTTCTCATCGAAACCGAGCAGTTCGTAGTCCCTGGCTTTGTCCCATTCCTCAAGTCTAATTACCAGGTCAATCTTTGCTGAATTCCTTACCGCGCTTGCTCCAAATAATCTTTCCACGTCTATTATTCCCAGTCCCTGAACTTCCAAATAGTAACGAATCGGTTCCCGGGCAAAGCCGATGAGAATATTCCTCCGGCGCTGTTTAATTCCCACCACTTCCCCGGCAATTAATCGATGTCCTCTATTGACAAGTTCCAGGGCGCACTCGCTTTTGCCGATGCCGGTTACTCCCAATATCAGAATCCCCAGGCCATAAACTTCGACCATCACTCCCGGAACAGATTCAGTGACTGTAAGTTTATCTTCCAGAAAAGGCAAAAGGCGATTCACAAATGTAGAAAAAGATATGCGACTCTTAAAGATCGGTATTTTCGCTTTCCGGGCCATTTTTACAAATCCTTGAGGAGGAACAAAATTGCTGGTAACGATAAAACAAGGAACGTCCCCGGAAAAGATTCCCCGTAGCGCGATACTCTTCTCCCGCACATTTAACTTTCTTAAATAATCGAGTTCTTCCCGGTCTAAAATCTGAAGTTGACCGGGAGGTAAAACACCCATCTTCCCGGATAGCGCAAGTCCCAGACTATGAATTTCCCAGCTGGTTATTTTCCGGTCTAAACCTTCTTTCCCCGCCACAAGATGCAAGTCCAAATCCGCACCTTTCTCTGCAAATAGTTCTTTGACCAGAAGTCTTGCCATTGTCAATTACCCATTAATCTTTTTGCCGTCCCGTAACTAGTAAGTATCTTATTCCTTTATGATCTTAATTACTTCACCAGGCGCCTTTGCCTCTCGTAGTGCCTGGCGAAAGAACTTATCTTTAAGAAGCCGGGATATCTTTGCCAGAACCTTCAGATGCATTCCCGCTGACTCCTGGGGAGCGATGAGGAGAAAAATTATGTATACCTTTTCTCCGTCCAGTGCATTAAATTCTATTCCCTTGCTGGACGTACCAAATGCGCAGACGATATCCGCTACTCTATCTGTTTTTGCGTGGGGAATCGCCACCCCCTGTCCAATTCCCGTGGAGCCTAATTTTTCTCTGTCCAATAAAGCCTGCAGTATTTTGTCTCTTGCATTTTCCTTTATCCTCTTGGCGGCTATCAGTTTATCAATTAGTTCTTTTAACGCTTCTTTCTTCTTGATTGCCTGCAAATCGACTTCAATCGCTTCCTTGCAAAGAAACCCCATAATCTTCATCTTTCTCTCTCCTCCTATGAAAAATGGTCTTTTTTTTCGCTTTTTTGCTTTACAATTAAACTATATTTTTATGATTTTGTCAATTTCTCGCTTTTACATCCTGAATTCTTTGCCCAGGTAAACTTTTCGGGCTTCTTCCGATTCCAGTAACTCCTTCGCAGTTCCCGAAAGCAAGATTTTTCCCTCGTACATAATATAGGCCCTATCGATGATTTCCAGTGTCTCTCTGACGTTGTGGTCTGTAACCAGCACTCCCAATCCGTTATTCTTGAGCCGGGCAACAATCTGTTGAATTTCCGCGGTGGTTATGGGATCAATGCCTACAAACGGTTCGTCCAGGAGAATGTAGTGAGGAGTGGTCACCAGGGCACGCGAAATTTCCACTCTTCTTTTTTCCCCGCCGGATAGTAAGCAGGCCTTATTTTCCGCTAAATGCTCCACTCCCAATTCTCCTAGTAGACTCTGCAATTTTTGTTTCTTCTGGGACTGCGTTAACGCGGTTGTTTCCAAAATGGCCCATATGTTTTCCCTGACCGAAAGTCGCCTGAATATGGAAGGTTCCTGGGACAAATAGCCGATACCTAGTCTGGCTCGTTTATACATCGGCAGCTCCGTTATGTCCTTTCCTTCCAGAAATATCCTGCCCTGGTCCGGACGAAGCAGACCCACAATCATATAAAAGGTGGTAGTCTTACCAGCCCCGTTTGGACCAAGCAGACCCACAATCTCACCGGCATTTATCTCTATTCCTACATCATCGACAATTTTGCGACGGGAATAGGTTTTGACCAGACCTCTTGCCAATAGGCTCATTTTTCACCATGCAATATAAACATTTCGTGGTACAGGGCTTTACCCCGTTAGAAATTCCCTCAGGAGAATTTGTAACATCCATTTCTAACGAGATTTATGCCCGTAAAGGGTCACACTACCGTTTCTTGGGATAAATAGATGCTTTTACATTCCCCTCCATAATGACTCTCTCTTCATCGATGAATATGGTAATGGTTTCTGCCGCGTAGTCAGCCTTTACCTGTTCGTCATCCTGGTAAATACGGGGAGAATCTCCGGTAAGAACAATTTTCTTTATTTCATAATCGTAGTCGAGAAGTTTGCCTGTAGCAGTTATTCTTCCGTGTTCTACCCTGGTATCGCCCTGCACATTTATTTTTTTCTCATTACCCGACAGCTTTATTACCTGTCCTTCCATTTTTATTCTGTCTTCGGGATTATCTTCATCGATTCGGATAAGCCTTGGATTGCCGGTAAGAACACTTTTCTTGCCGTCTACGTTATAAGTTAATCGGTCAGAAAAAGCTTCCATCCTTAAGGATTTTTTCGGATAGGCCGTAAGATGCACGTTTCCTTTTCCTACCACGTAGTTTTTTTTCTCATAACGTTCCATTATATCGGAAGTTATTGTATCTGTGTGCCTGACCAATCTTACATTCCCCAGAAAACGGGTGATTTCCCCTTTTTTCAATACTTCCATCCTCTCTCCGGCGATGTTCACTGTTTGTTTCGGGTTCTCCGCTAGAACTACGCTTACAAAAACGAACGGCAAAAAAAGTGCAATACTTTTCTTCATGTTATTTTTCCGATTTATGAATTACTTTTACGTCCTTTTTTATTACCAGCCTTTCCAATTCCGGATCTGATTCCAATCCTTGCCCGGTGACTATTGTGTCAACTTTTTCCTGGCGAACGAAATCATCGGTAAATATTCTGTTTCGCCGGGCATCCCATTTCAGGCTATTTGTGTTTAACGTCATTTTCTCTTTTTGAGAAGTGACTACTACGTCTCCCTTCACCTCGATGTCCCCTGAGGGAGAACTGATTTCTCCTCGCCTGGCAGTCAGAACGGAAGCAACCTTTCCCTGCTCATAAAATTTGAGTTTAAGTTTGTGTACAATTGTCTTCCCTTCTTTATCATAAACTTCTGCTCTCTCTGCCTCCAGCTCCCACTCCTTTTCTCCCTGATTCGTATGAGTGAGGGTAAAGTCTTGTATAGCCTGGTCAGGGAAAGATTTTTCTCCGGTTATCTTTGTTTTTTGCGGTTCTTCTTTTCCACAACTCGATAAACCAAGAATAATGAGAAAAGCAAATAGCCATAGAAAACTCCTGTTCTGCAAAATTTTATTTTTCATTTGTTACAGTACTCTCTGGTAGTTTCTTCCCATTTCCCCTGCAATTTCAGTATCAGTTCCACCACTTCCCGCAAGACGCCCCGGCCACCTTCCGTTTTGGTCACGTAATCCACTACTTCCTTTACTTCTGGCGGCGCATCTTTGGGACAGAAAGAGAGTCCCGCCCTCTTTAGCACGGGGATATCCACAAGGTCATCGCCAATATAAGCGAAGTTTTCCCTTTTAAGTGCAAATTCTTGCAAAATCTCCTGCAGGGCTTCATTCTTATCCATTCTCTTAAGACGGACGGCTTCTATCTTTAGGTCTTCTGCCGTTTTTTCAACCTGCTTGCACCCTCTTCCGGAAATCCAGGCAAACTTCAAATTTCCCGATCGCCGGGCAAGATTGAATCCCATGCGGTCTTTGACGTTCCAGCTCTTTATCTCCTCTCCCGACTCCATGATCACAATATCGCCCGGTGTTAGTACGCCATCTACGTCCATTCCTAACATTTTTATATTCCGGGCTTTTGACTTGATTTTCTTCTCCATTTTGCCGCACCTCAAAATATTACGGGCATAAACCTCGTTAGAAATGGCTGTTACAAATTCTGCTGAGGGAATTTCTAACGGGGTAAAGCCCTACACTACTTAAAGGATGCCCTGGGAAAGAAGGTCCCTTTCATCCACGATCCCCACGGGATAGCCTTTGCCATCTACCACAGGCATATTATCGAACTTCTTATCCCGCATCATTTTTGCTGCCTCTATAGCCAGCCGCTCACGGGTAATGGTCTTGGGATTTCTGGTCATTATGGCATGAATTTTCTTATCCAGAATCTTCTCGTCTTTCTGTAATCTGCGTCGCAAATCCCCATCGGTAAAGAACCCCACCAATCTACCGGAACCGTCAACGACACTGGTTGCGCCGAGGCGGGTTTTAGTCATTACCAGCAGCGCTTCTCTAACCGTCTTTCTCTGATTGATTACGGGATTGTCTTTACCTTTTCTCATTATGTCTTCAACCTTGAGCAGTAACCTTTTGCCCAGGATTCCCCCGGGATGAAGACGGGCAAAGTCCTCCTTTTTGAACTTCTTTCTTTTCAGCAGGGAAATCGCCAAAGCGTCGCCCATGGCTAACATCGCCGTGGTGCTTGCTGTAGGAACAAGATTGTAAGGGCAGGCTTCCTCTGCCACTTTCACTTTAATGACCAAATCGCTCTTTTTTGCCAGTTTCGATTCCGCTCTCCCGGTGATGGCTATTAATTTTAGATTCATTTTCTTTATCAGCGGCAAGAGTTTCTCAATCTCTGCGGTTTCCCCGCTATGTGAGAGAGCTAACACCAGGTCTCCTTCGGTCATCATTCCCACGTCGCCAAGAATCCCCTCTGCGGGATGAAGGAAAAATGCGGGAGTGCCCGTGGAAGCCAGGGTGGCGGCGATCTTTTTCCCGATCAATCCCGATTTTCCCATGCCCATAACTACAACTCTTCCCTTACAGGAAGCTACCATTTCCACGGCCTTTTCAAAATTGCGGCCGATAGCGGGAATAAGATTCTCTATAGTCCTGGCTTCGATTTTCAAGACCTTCTTTGCCTCTTCAATACTTCCCACGAGATACTCCTCCTCGCATTATCCCTCCCGGGAAGAAGGGAATTTATCATCATAGCCCCAGAGGATGGAAAGTTAATCTTTTAGAAATATGCGCAATAAAATATAGGCAATACCCAGGATAGCATAGATGATCGCCAAAACTTTCAGATGCCATTTCCAGGTTGGCTCTTCTATGAGATTTGACTTAAGATCCGCCTTACATTTTACGCAGACTTTGGCATCTTCTTTGTTATCATACCCACATTTTGGACAACGCATGCACACCTCCAGAGTCTCATATTTTTCCAGTCTTTTTGACTATATTATCTATTCTTATCAGTCTTTCCAATAACTCTTTTACTTCATTTAATTTAACCATATTGGGGCCGTCGCTCAGAGCTTTCTCCGGTTGCGGGTGAACCTCCAAAAAAAGTCCGTCAATGCCCGTTGCTACTGCCGCCTGCGCCAGGGAAGAGACATATTCTCTTTCCCCGCCGGTGGCGGTTCCTTTCCCGCCGGGTTTTTGCACGCTGTGGGTGGCGTCAAAAACCACGGGGTAACCAAAGGATCTCATTACGGGCAAAGACTTCATGTCTACGACCAAATTATTATAACCAAAGCAGCTTCCTCTTTCGGTCAAAAGTATATTATTGTTTCCGGTCGATTCTATCTTTTCTATTACATTCTTCATATCCCAGGGGGCAAGGAATTGCCCTTTCTTCACATTTACCGGTTTTCCCGCCCGGGCTATGGACGTGACAAGGTCAGTCTGCCGACATAAGAATGCCGGCACCTGCAAAATATCGGCCACTTCACTAACCGCTTTCACTTCTTCGATTTGGTGAACATCGATTAACAATGGAATATCGAATTCTCTCTTGACTTTCTCCAAAATTTCCAGCCCTTTCTTTAACCCCGGGCCCCGATAGGACTTGATGGAGGTCCGATTGGCTTTATCATAGGAAGACTTGAAAATAAAGGGAATCTTAATTTTCTCTGCAATATCTTTTAATTCTTTTACTGTCTTTCTGATCTGGTCTTCCGATTCGATAACGCAAGGCCCGGCAATCAGAACCAGAGGTCTGTTTCCTCCGATTTCAATATCGCCAATTTTCACTATTTTTACCATCTAATTCTCTCACAAGTAACTAAGGGAAAAAACACCCACAAATTACAGATTACAGATTTCAAATTACTTTAACGGGATGGCTTCATCGATCAACATTATGGGAATGTCGTCTTTAATAGGATAAATCAGTTTACAGTTATCACATATTATCCCGTCTTCTTTCTCGTTTAAATGGACATCGCCCTTGCATTTGGGGCAGGCTAAGATATCCAATAGCTCTTTGTTAATGGCCATAATACCCCCTTATCCACACTCTCTCAATATTCTTCTAACCTTTTCCAGGTCTTCCCGTGTGTCCACGCCAACAGAGTCGTGCTCTGTAATTACCACTTTTATCCTGTAGCCATTCTCCAGGACCCTCAATTGTTCCAGATCCTCAACTTTCTCCAGAGGCGTCTGCTCCATCCGGACAAAATCGAGAAGAAAATCTCTCCGGTAAGCGTACAGGCCGATGTGTTTGCAACAGACCGAACCGAGACTCTCCAACTCCAACGAATCCCTGACGTAAGGGATTTGCGCGCGGGAAAAGTAGAGAGCAAATCCGTCCTTGTCTATTACCACTTTAACTACATTGGGATTATTGAGTTCCCCTTGTGCCATTATCCTGCGGGCAACCGTGGCTACGTTGATGGTTTTATCCTCAATCAATACCCGCGCCACTTCCGATACGACTTTCGGGGAAATCAGGGGTTCATCCCCTTGAATATTTACGAAGATATCTCCATCCAGTTTCTTTGCCACTTCCGCCACTCTGTCCGTACCACTTCTGCAAGTAGAAGAGGTCATTATTGCTTTGCCTCTAAAATTTTTGACTGCTTTGGAAATTTCTTCATTATCCGTTGCTACCAGGACGCCATCCAGGACTTTAGCTTTACTTGCCTGTTCGTAGACTCTCTGAATCAAAGATTTCCCCGCGACCTCGGCTAATACTTTGCCGGGAAATCGTTTAGAATCGTAACGAGCTGGAATAATACCGATAATTTTCATCTTTCCGCAAAAAGAGCCCGCGGCCCTCCCCTGGGGACACAGAGAAACGTTGAAAAGAGATACTCTCCGCAAGACCAGACCTTATTTTAGCATATAATTGAAATAATTGCTAATATAAACTGCAATCAAAGCTTTTGTAGCAATACAATATTGTGAGCGTGGAAGTATTTTATCACAGGAAAAATATTTAACACTTTGAATCCAATGGAACTTAATTCTTTCTCAAAATCACCAAAGGGCAGCATATTTATCTTTTTGCTAACATTCTTGATACGGCATCTCACCCATCTTTCGATACTGTGTAATAGATTATAGCGGTAAAATGAGACTATCACGATTTTTTTTGACACTCTATGGAGCTCCCGCAAAATCTGCAGGCGGGTGTCGGAACTAAGGATATGCTGGAACAACCTGACAGTCACGGTGCAATCGAAGGAATTTTCTTTTAAGGGTAGGTGATTTATATCTCCTACCAGGAAGTGGTGAGAGGAATCAGGGGAAGGAGAATATTTTTTCGCAGTCAGGACCATGGGAAAAGAGACGTCTGCGCTGGCCAGTTTGTGACTTCTTTCCTGGAGCAACTCGGTAAAGCGCCCGTAGCCACAGGGGACGTCCAGTATGGAAATAGCATTACCTCCGGTAGTCCGGAAAATTTTCTCCAGTATCTTCCTTTCCTTCCGGTTAACTATCTTCTGGTCCACACCTTTATATCTGGTTCTTCTATACTCTTCTACATCCATTTCTTGTTCCCACGACTTCTAATTCTTTCATCTTATTTTCCACCTGCTCCACAACTTCTTCCACGCTTATGAGCTCCATGCACTCCTGGGTCTTGCATTTCCGGCAACCCTTTTTGCGGCAGGACAAGATTCTTAAGTCCTTCTTGATAACAATATTTCCCGGGCCGTAAGGTCCATTTCTGCGGGGATCGGTGGGCCCGTAAAGTCCGATTGCGGGAACAGAGAAAGCCGCGGCAATATGTAGCGGCGCACTGTCGCTCCCTATGAACAGTGTCGAGCGGGAAATCATATGTGCCAATTCCTTTAAATCTGTTCTGGGAGCAATTAGAGGTTCTTCTTTCATCGCATTAGTTATGGATTCGATTAGATCCTCTTCCCCGGGACCCCAGAGGAGCAATACTTTTGCCTGCAACTTCTTTATCAGAATATCTGCCAGGCGGGCATAGTTCTTGCCTGGCCAAATTTTGCTCTTCCAGCTTGAGCCGGGATTTAGAACAATGAGAAATTCTCCTTTTGCTATCCCTTTTCTTTCCAAAAATCGTTCCCCGTTTTCCTTCTCCCGTTCTCCGATTTGAATCAGAAATTCTCTCTTTTCTGTATCTCCTCCCAAAAGACTGGCCAGCCCGAGATACCTGTCCACTGCGTGCCAATCTTCGGGAAACGGGGGGGCCTTAAAATTAATAAATAGCGAGTTGCATTCCTTGCCGTCCTTAGCGTTAAAGCCCAGTCTCGTCTTTACCCCTGTTATCCAGGCAAAAAGTCCGCTGCGGAATTGGCCATGGGCGTCTATTACAAGGTCGAATCTTCTGTTTCTTAACCTCTTTATGAGCGGCCATAATCTACTGATCCACTTCTTCCTGTCAAAAGTAATGACTTCATCCAGATAGGGATGTCCCAGTAAAATTCCCTCTGCTTTTTTCTGCACCAGCCAGGCAATATACGCGTGGGGATACCTCTTGCGCAAAGCTCCCAGGAGGGGAAGGGTGTGTACCACGTCGCCTATCCCGCTTAGCCTTACGATCAATATTCTACGGAATTCCTGTGATATCATTTTCCTTTCTTGACTTTTCTCTCCAGCAATTCGTCAATGCGGTCGATCAGGTCATTACGATTTAGATTGGCGACATCTATTTTTCTTTTGACCCTTCCGATATAGGCGTCGCCCACGTCGGACCTGCGGGCTTCGTCTTCCAGATGCCAGAGTTCCATGTTCTTCTGACATAAGGAATCTACCAATGCTCCCAGCGTTCCGGAAATCTTCTCTCCCCTTCCGGACTTTCTGTATAGCTTCACCTTTTCGTCTTTCAACTTTACTTTTCCCTTCAATGCCTGGACCAAAAAATGATCCATTTCTTCAATCAATCTTCTGCGCTGGGACTGAACTATACTTATCTTTTCTCTGCTCTTTTTCCCTTTTTTCCTTAAGTTGTCAACCCTGATATTCTTGATAGTCAATTTGTCAACCAGACTTCCCAGTGTCTCGGCCAAGTTGAACCTCCTTTTCCCCTTCACTCCCACCCTCTCCCCTAGAGGAGAAGGAATCCTATTTTATCAGAATGAAATTTTTGTACTCTC
Organism: uncultured Clostridia bacterium; assembly: GCA_964345635.1. Lineage (GTDB taxonomy): Bacteria > UBA6262 > WVXT01 > WVXT01 > WVXT01 > WVXT01. The sequence goes on along the minus strand of CAYFRM010000075.1, from coordinate 20,501 downwards.
CTATTCTCCAGCCCGTCTTGCGGGCAATGGAATCGGAAATCCTGTTTCTTATATCTTTAAATGTTAATCTGTGGGTACTTTTTGCAATATCGAATTCTCCCTGCCATTCGCCGATTCTTTTTTCCATTACTCCGGGATGGCTTCCCTCATATTTCTTGAGTATCGCCGGGTCAATATGGTTGAGGTAGTCAAATTTTTCTTTCTTATATTCCTTCTCCCACCCGTTACCGTGGTGCAGAGAGTCGTGATACCGTTTCTTTGCGGCCATTACTTCGGGAGGTCGTACCCAACCATAATGGTAAACGTGAGCGCCGGTATCTTTTACTTTCAATTTCCTTCCCTTCAGCCGGAAACCCTGGGCACTACTCCAGGAGCATATGCCGCGAAAATTCCTGATTATCCTCACCTCTCGTTGATACCAGTGGTATGAGCTTATGAAAGTCGAGTAGTCTCCATAAAAATGTATCCAGTTAAATATGAGCCCTTCCACGTTTTCATGGGGAAGTTCCTTCTCCATACGCCGGGATATCTTCTCCAGGTCTTTCTCGTGAACCACCTCGTCAGCTTGCAGATAGAAACACCAATCGCCCGTACATTTTTCCAGGGCAATGTTTGTTTGCTGCGCCAGAATTCGGCCCTTATATTTGAAGTCTTTATCCCATTCCGTTTCGATTATCTTGATTTTTCCGTTCTTAATCGACCTGACCAGGTTGAGAGTTCCGTCATCGGACTTACCTACGTTTATTATGAACTCATCACAGATGGGCAGTATCGATTTTATCGATTCCGCCAAGGGAAACGAAAATCTTATGGCGTCTTTTACAAAAGTAAATCCACTTACCTTCAACTTTCTTCTCCCCTGCTTAAAGCCATTACGGACGTAAAGCCCTACACTGCCAACCAATTTTGTAGCAGCAAAGCGTAAGCTTTGCCTGTCTGTAGGGGACGGACTCTGTGCCGTCCCTTCCTTTGGGCGACCACGGAGTGTCGCCCCTACAATGCAGAGCTATCGCTCTCAAGCTACATTTCTTTTCGCAGCAGCAAAGAAAAGAGACTACAGGTTGCCCGTCTGAATTATTCTTTCATACGCTTTTAGGTAGTTGCGGGCCATAATTTCGGCCGTAAAATTCTCTTCCACTCTCTCTCTACATTTTCGGGGACTGATTTGGTCGATTCTGTTTACGGCTTCCTTGAACTGTTCAAAAGTATCGCAGCGAAAACCGACCCCGGAAGTAATTATCTCGGGCATCGCTCCTTGGTTAGTGGTAATTACGGGTGTCCCTGAAGCCATCGCCTCCAGCGTCACGTTACCGATGGGCTCCTGCCAGTTTGTGGGAAAAATGAGGGCTTTTGCTCCTGCCAGAAGCTCTGCTTTTTCTTTATCATCCACTTCTCCTACGAATTTGATGTTTCTTCTGAAAGAAAGTCTCCACCCTCCGGCGACGATCAGTCTGAATCCCATCACCTTTGCTAATCTTATGGCTAACTTCACATTCTTAACTTTCCATGAGACCTTTGCCAGAAAGAGAAAGTAGTCTTCCTTTTTCTCTCTATAAATAAAATCATCCAGGTTGATTCCGCTGTAGATATAATGTCTGCTTCCGTGACGCATACCGTGGTTCTCACTCACAAATACTGTATTGGTAAGAAACTTTTCCCCCGGCTTGCCATTCCCTCCGATCCTTACCAGATAGGGTCTATGAGGAATCTCTCGCGGTGTAGCATATAATTGGACAATGTCTATGTTATCGGGAACACAATCTTGAAAATTTTGTATCGGCTTCTTTATCGTCTTGACGTTTATAGAAGGTAGATGCGTGCCCACCAGGCTCAGTAGATACACCTTATGTCCCATCTTTACCTGTTCTTTCATTAAATTAACAGCTATCCTCTGGGTTCCCCCATACTTTTTCACCGGCAAAACTTTGGGATAATAATGGAAGATGTTCATCGAGATATCCTGAAAACATTACGGGCATAAACCCCGTTAGAAATTCCCTCAGGAGAATTTGTAACATCCATTTCTAACGGGGTAAAACCTAAATTACCAGGCGGTCGTAAATCTTTTTTGTGTCCCGGGCCATTCTTTCTACACTGAACTTCTCTTTTGCCAGGTGAAAACCTTCTTTTGCTATTCGACCCGCAAGGTCTTTGTTCTTCAGAAGAGAAATGATGGCTCTGGATAAGGCTTTCGGATCTCCGGGAGGAACCAGGATTCCATTTACCCCGTCTCTGACAATCTCGGGGATTCCTCCCACGTTGGTGGCTATTACGGGTACTCGCGAAGCAAAAGCATCCAGAAGCGAAGTGCCTAACCCTTCCCAGCTGGAAGATAGCACGAAAATATCGAAAATAGAGAGTATTTCCGGAATATCCTGGCGAAATCCCAATAATTTCACCTTTTCTTGTAAATCCAATTTTTTGACTAAAATCTCTAACTCTTCGCGAAGAGGGCCTTCTCCTGCTATTAAAAATACCGCCTGAGGAAATTCATCTATCACAACTCTTGCCGCTGCAATAAGAGTTTTGTGGTCTTTATGCCAGGCAAGAGCAGCAATATTCCCTATGCGTAAACTATTTCTATTTAGTGCCAATTCAGAAATAAGATAGTCTCCCTTTGTATCTTGAAATCTGTCCATATCTATCCCGCTGTAGACAACATCGATTTTCTCTTCCGATAATCCGTCGGCAAGTAAAACTCTTTTAACTCTCTCAGAAATTGCTATTACCCCGTCAACCTTTGAATACTTCAGGCGACTGGGCAGATTCTTCTTAATGGGAAAATCGACTCTGCGCGACAGAACGACTTTGCAATTTCCCCCACTTTTTGCCGCCAGCAGGCCCAACGCGTGGGCGTGGGGAGAATGGAGATGGACTATTTTAATAGAGTTTTTTCTTATTATCTTTCTTAATTTGCATACTGCCCCAAGATCCCATTCCCCGCGCATGTTGACGGGGAAGACTTTTAATCCTGCATCTTTCGCTCTTTCTGCCAGAGGGCTTTGAGGAGGGCAGGCAATTATGTTATGGTAGTCTCCTAGCTTCTGGGCAAGATAGAGAACTTGCTGCTGGCCACCCCTCCAGGTTTTTGCTGAATCGATATGTAATACAGTATTCAATCTTTTTACGCCAAAGCTTTACTTAAGATTTTCCTTATTTGCCTGCCGATTGTTTCCGAAGTGAAGTTTTCCTGTATTGATCTATATCCGTTTCTGGCTATTTTCTCCCGTAATCGTTCATTATTTTTCAATAGCATAATTGCCTCAGCCAGGGATTCAGCATTTGCCGCTTCGCAAAGGAAGATATCTTCTTTATCCACAAAATACTCTGTGATTGCCGGGGTTCTTCCGGTAATCACGGGTTTTTCCAGAGATAAACATTGAAAAACTTTGTTCGGAACTATGCGGAACGCTTTCTCCGTATCACCGAATATTCCCAGACAGACGTCTGCATAGGAGACTGCTTCCAGTAACTCCTTGAAAGGAATCCAGTCCCGCAGAATCATATTTCTTAATCCCAGTTCCTCGACCAACCTTCTAATCATGGGAAAAGTCTGGCCCGAGCCTATCAATTCGAAGCGAACGGACGTATCTCTCTTCTCCACTATTCTGGCGGCCTGCACAATATGCTCTATTCCCTGCAGGGGAAGGAAGGAACCGTAAAACTGAACGAGGAAATAACTTTTTCTTCTATTCTTCTCTTCCTTCTCCATTCGGGAGGGAGAAAAAATTCGGTCGGGTACCCCCACCGGAACCCTTTCAAATTTACCCTTCTTTATGCCGAACTCTCTGGCGTAATAGTCCGCATGAGCCAGAGTATCGGTGAGAATTATATCTGCAAGTCTAAAAGACCATTTATCTATTCTGAAATTATGCTTTGCCTGCAGAGAATATGGCGTCACCTTCTTCTGGTCGACTACTTTGGTTTCGTAGCGGGAGACAAAAGGGTCAAAAACTACAGGCTTATTGGTCAGGATTCCCATGAGCTTGGCCAGGGGAACATCTTTGTGTCGAAAAGCAGGAACAAAAATAAAATCGTATTTTACAGGAAAAAATCTAAGCTGCCGAAAAAAAAGTATGGGATATCTGAGCCAGAATTTAAATTTCGATTTTGTGCGGCATTCTACCACTTCCACGCCGTTCTTTATCAGACCTTCCTTGATAATTACATTCCGTATATACCCGGGATTGTAACCTCCAAAAAAGCAGACTCTCATCGTCCTTCCTCAAAAAAGGGGACAGGCTACTTTTTCTAAAAAAGAGGATCGTCAGTTTTGGGCGCCGCACGGTGAAAGGAAAAAAAGTACCTGTCCCCTTTTTTCCCATCACAGAAGATTCGTGAATTCTTTTTCTAACCTGTCCACAAGATTCGACCATGTATATTCTTGAATTTTTCTATAACCTTTCTCTCTTATCCGTTCTCTCAGGTCTCTGTCTTCGATTAATCTCTTTATCCTCTGGGCAATCAGAAAGGGACATCTTAAATGAAAAACCAGAGCCGTCTCCCCGTCCACAGCAAAATCCCTGGTCCCGGAAGGCGAGCAGACAACGGGAACTTTACAAGCCATTGCTTCCGCACAAGGATTGCTCCATCCCGCTCTCTTCTCCGCGCTAACGAAAATATCTGCTTGCGAATAAAGCTGGGCCATTCTCTCCTGAGGGATAGACGTGTAGAAGGTAACGGGGACTCTGCTGTGAACCATCTGGCGGGCGTCTCGTCTGGGACTGCCTACGGGAGTATCAAATAGCATTAGCCTTAGCGAAGGATATCTCCCGTACAATAGCTCAGTCGCCTTGATTGCCTTCTGGATTCCTTTCCTCTTCTTGTATATTCTCCCGTAACAGAGGATTCTTATCTGGCGGCTGTCCTTGTTTTCCTCTTCGGGACGGAACAGCTCGGCATTTATCCCGCCAATTCCTTCGATGCATTCCCTTCGATACTTTCTTCTTACCATCTCGCATATTCCGGTAGAGTTGCCCATAACGAGAAATTCCTTAGTTTTGCATACTTTTCTATTATTCTTGTGCTCGCGCAGGCAATAGAAGATTTTTTTCCGGGCATTGGCTCTTTCCAAATAATCGAGAACCGAGTAGTCGCTGGATATGGCAATGTCATTTTCTTCTAAAGTTACCTGTCTTAAAGGTCTTGTCTCGCCGAAAAACTCCAGCCAGACGGGAGGAGTTCCGTTTGTGTGGTATATCTTGAAAGAGTGGCCTCTTTTTACAAAATTGTTGCCTATTTCAATATACCTTCTCACCCCACCAAAAACCTCAACATGGGGAAGTATAGCGGCTATTCTCAATCGATTCTCTCCCTCGACAGCAGCCAGAGTTTCAGATATTTCATAAACACGTAGAAGCTCCCGATAATGCAAACAATAAACCCATATATGCCGTCCAGAAAACCTTTCTTTATCAGGTACATATTGATAAACTTGACCGGCGGCCGAAAAAGCAAATCGAATGTTGTCCCTTTCTTACCTTTTGTAAACATTTCCCCGGCAGAGAGGGAAGTGAACTTATCAATTTTGCTTAAATGGTCGGATAAGTTTTTATATGAATAATGGTCCAGGCAGGACTTAAGGCGGCCTTTCCTGCCTTCTACCAGTACAGATTCATGCACCATCCTTTCGTTAAATTTCCCTTTTTCTCTCAGAAACAGGCGTAACTTATAGTCGGGATACCATCCACAATGCTTGATCCATTTTCCCAGATAGTGACTTCTTCTCGCTATATAGTAACCATTGAACGGTGGAGACGGGGAATTGAGGATGTTGATGATTTCTTCCTTCAATTCTGGCGTAACGCGTTCGTCAGCATCTATACTTAATACCCAGTCGTTGCTTGCTTTTCCCAAGGCTAAGTTCTTTTGCTGAGAAAAGTCGGTCCATCTGTTCCGGAATACCCGGGGGGTGAATTCTCGGGCTATCTCCACAGTCCTATCACTACTGAAAGCGTCAACAATTACAATCTCGTCAGACCACTTGACGTTTTCCAGACAGTCTCCAATATTTTCTTCTTCGTTGTAGGTAATGATAATTACTGAAAGTCTGTTCATCGTTATTTCCGATCCTGGCGGGCGACCACAGAGTGTCGCCCCTACAATGCAGAGCTATCGCTCTGCTGCCACAAATTGTAGCCGCAAAGCGCAAGCTTTGCTTCCACGTAGGGGACGGACTCCGTGCCGTCCCTCTCTTTTTGGGCGACCATCCCGATTCATCGGGATTGCCCTGCGATTCTGGATAAATTATCCGAAAAATTTCCAGTATATCCTGTGCCCCCAGTGGAAACGTGAGCACTGGCGAATATATTTTTGGGTATTAGCTTTTATTAATTTATTTCCCTTAAAATAGGAAAGGAAGAATCTGAGTTTGTCCCTATCGGTTATCTCGGCTCTCCATTTTTCGCAGGACCTGTTGAGACGAGCCAGGTTCTTGATTCTTGCTCTCAGTGAAATATTCTCCCTAATCCTCGAACAATCGAAGTCCAGAAGGTACACTTTAATTCTCTTCCCTTCGTTCCTCACCAATATGTTCTTAATATTCAAGTCCCCGTGGTATATTCCCGCGGCGTGCATTTTTTTAATGGCTTCTGCCAGGGAAGGAATTATTTTTCTCTTTGCAGATATCTTTTCCTCTCTCGTTCTCCGGTTAAGCCCCTTCAAATATTCCAACAAATTACTACCATCAGGAATCTCTTTATATGCTATCTCTCCCCTATAGAATGGGCCAAAAATCTTATCCACTCTGGCAGCAAGTACCTCGGGGACAGGGACGCCCCTTGGGGACGCCTTTTCCAGGACCACCAGCTCCCGAAACGGCCGGGAACTTCCCCATAAGATGTCTCTTGTTATCTTGCGTAACAATCCTCCGTGCTCATAATGTTTTATGATCATTCTTTCATCAGAGCCCTTGATGGGAATGCAGGGGATTACGTTTCTGCCTTTGAGTAAACTGACTCCCGGAGACAATCCTCGTTCGTTTACTTTTCGCAAGAGAGTAGCTTTTTGACTTAATATCGGGTCTTTATATTTACTTTTTACGAATATGGTACTCTTGCCTATTACTACCTTCTCAAACTGTGGTGGAATCTCCCTGTTCAACTTCCTTCTTAACCTCTTTTGATGGCCAGTGTTAGCTCTTCGGTTCCTCGATTCTTTCCAGCTGGACCCGAACCGCCCGAAAGACTTCTTCCACGGTAATCGCTTTCATACAGTTCAGTTCTTTGCAGACTATCCGCGAACAAGGACTGCACGGCAGGTCTTTCTTTATTACCGTATGATCCCTGCCCCAGGGACGGCTCCGTTGCGGGTCGGCAGGGCCAAATAGAGCAATTACCCGAGTACCGCTGGCAGCAGCCACGTGCATAGGACCTGTATCGTTAGCCACGAATAACTTGCACCTGCGGGAGAGCGCAGCCAATTCCTTGATACCTGTATTCGCTATTATCGCTTTTTCTCTCATCAAATTCACTACTTTTCCTACAATCTTATCTTCTCCCGGTCCCTGGAAAACAATAACTTTTGCCCTGAACTCCTCGGTCATTTTATCGGATAGCTCGGCGTATCTTGACTCCGGCCACCGCTTGGATTGCTTGAACGCTCCGGGATTGATACCGATCAATAATTCTCCCAGGTTAACTCCCCTTTTCTCCAAAAAGCTGTCGGCCCAATCGTTTGCTTGCGGGCTTGACGGCAAGTAGGGTTCCTTTCTCGCAGGTTCCACTCCCAGAGAAAAGACAATATTCAGGAACATATCTACGGCGTGAAGGGAAACTTTGGGAGGCTTCACTATTCTGGTCAGGAGTAGATTTCTCAGTGAATGACCATAACCAATTCGCTCGGGAATTCTACTTAAATAGACGAAAAAAGCAGCCTTGTAGGAACGTGGCTGCATAACTATGCCCGTGTCAAAATTTCTATCCCTTAATGAGCGAATAAATCTAATCTTTCCTTTCAGGCTTTTTTCCTTGCCTTTTTCATCATAAATAATCGTCTCATCAAAATCCGGATTGCCATCAAATATTTCCTTCACCCAGGGATTAATCAGAAGGCTTATATGAGAATCGGGAAATCCTTTTCTCAAGGCAGATAAGGCCGGGGTCATAAATAGCGAATCTCCAATCCAATTTACACCCTTAACTAAAATTTTGGCCATTTCCCAAACCCTTTCCTATCTTTAAAGCAAAACTTCTCTCTGTCATTACTTACGTTCAAAAGATAGTTTGTGAAGATGAACAAACTATCTTTTAAATCCTTATCTTTTTAAAGAAAGGGAGTAGAAGATTCCGCCGTCTCTGCTTCCTCTTCCTTCTTAGGCTTGGCTTTCCACCGGTTGTGAAACCACCACCAATGCGTGGGATACCGCCGCACGAACTCTTCTATCACCTTGGTAATTTTAGCGGTAACGATGAGAATATCCTTATCCTGATTACCTGTTATCTCAAATTCGACCGGGGGACCGATGATCACTTTATGTCTATCTACCCCCTGCCGCACGTTGAATATGGGAACTACCGGTGCACCTGTCCTTAAGGCCATGACTGCAGGTCCCACAACAGTTCCTGCGGGACGGCCAAAAAATTCGACAAATACTCCGCCTTTTGCCTTGTTCTGATCGGCAAATAGAGCAAGTATCTTGTTCTGACGCAAAGCGCCCAGAGACCTACGCACAGCCGTAGACCGGGGATAAGCGGGTATGGAATCGTATCCTAACCTGTCTCTCCACTTCTGGAAGTACGTTTCCACTCTTGATTCATCTGCCGGCCTCACGATCAATGCATATGGATACCCGCGGGAGGTAAGTCCTGTTCCCATCAGCGTAAAATTGCCAAAGTGAGCGCAAAGTCCTATTGCCCCTTTCCCCTCCGACAGAGCCCGCTGCAAATTTTCTTCTCCCTCCAGGACAAACTTTTCTCTTAGATGTTTCAGGTGTGAAGAGTTCCGGAAAGCATAAACCATTGCCGAAATCAGCTCACAAAAACTCTGGGCAACCTCCAGAAGGCAGGCACGATAAATATATACGATTTCTTCCCTGCTCTTCTCCTTACCTAAACTCAAAGTGAGGTTTTCCAGGGCTGTCTTTCGGTACTTTCTGGTAAACGGGCGAGAGATGACTTCCAAATAGCGGGCAACAGAGGGAAATGTCTTTGCCGGCATAAACATAAATAACGCGCGCATAATTGAAAACGTAATCCAGGATGCGTCGAGTTCAAATCTCTTTTTCCATTTACTTTTTTTCTTTTTCTTCTTTTTCATCTATTCTGATCCTTTACTCGGTCATGAATGAGCAGATTTCTTACTAATTTGGCGCTCTTTTCGGCAGATCCCTTATTAGCCTCGATTATTTCCCGGGCAGTCTTTCCCATTCTCTTCAATTCTTCCGGATGCGATAACAGTTCGAGAATATTATCAAGCAGTTCCCTTTTATTGGATACCACTCTCCCCGCTTGGCGCAAGACAAAGGAGCGAGCTATCTCCCCAAAATTGTCCATATAAGGGCCGAACAGGACCCCTTTCCCCAAACTGGCCGGCTCGAGAATATTGTGCCCTCCCACAGGAACCAGGCTTCCGCCCACAAAGACGATCGTTGCCAGAGCATAGAAACGAGTAAGCTCGCCGATGGTGTCCAGAAGAACTATCTGATTTAAACCGTCCCCTCGAAAGGGAGAAGAAAGTCTTGACCTTCGGGAGAATTTTAGATTCTTGCTATTTAGCAACTTCTCCACTTCTCCTATTCTCTGCAGGTGCCGGGGGGCAAGAATCAGTACTAAATGAGGATAAGACTTTCTAATTTCTCTATAGACATCGACGATCACCTCTTCCTCTCCTCTATGCGTGCTACCGGCAACAAAAACTACCCCCGATTTCAGCGGGGGACTCCGGAATTCTTGGGAGTCCTCTTGAAAGGGAGGGATGTTCGTCTCCACGTCAAACTTTAGGTTCCCCGTCACGGTGACTTGAGACGGATTAGCCCCCAACGAAACGATTCTCTGTGCGTCTATCTGGCTCTGCATAACAAATGCGTCGATATTTTTTAGAACTCTCCTCATCAAGAACTTAACCATTCTGTACCTTCTGAAAGATTTGGCGGAAATTCTGCCATTGGTTACGATTACGGGAATTGCTCTTTTTTTTGCCTCTCTTATGAAATTAGGCCAGAGCTCCGTTTCCGTTATAATAAATATTTCCGGCCCGATTCTATCCAGAACTCTTCCCGCCACGCACGAGAAATCGACAGGAAAATAGATGAACGCCCGGGCATCGGGAACTATCCTTCTCGCCGTAGCCTGGCCCGTGGCGGTTAAAGTGGAAATAACAAAATCGTATTCGGGGCATTCCTTTTTAAGTGCTCTTATTAGATTTCCCACTGCCACTACCTCACCCACAGAAGCGGCATGGGCCCAGATGAGTTTATCTCCTTCCCCCTTGCTTGTGTTTTGATGCAAAAAACCTAGTCTCTGTTTTAACCCTTTTCTTATTTTTTGAATAAAAAATGGCCAGAGAATAAAAAAGAATAAAACCAGAATAACCTGGTAAAAAATCCAGAAAAAATCGAACTTTCTAATTTTCTTCGGCACGTGCTTTACCACTCATAATTTCGCTTTCTTCAAAAGCATAGTAATCGTTCCTTGCCTCTCTATTTTTACCGGGATCTTCCGTTCGTCATTACTGAACCATATCCGAGAGCTCTCTGCGTGGATTTTTTCTTTTCTTTTCCATATCACTTCCGTCTTAAGTGTCTCGTATTTGCCGGAAGGAGTGGTAACTTTTTCCATCCCCGTAACTTTTACTTCTGCCAAATAGTTCTTGCCGTCATCATTGGCATCAATAATCAGCGAATCTCCCTTCTCCAAACTCTGTGTTCTCAGGTAATATACGGAAGAGAGAGAATCCTGAACATAAGCGGGAATTTCAATCTTTTTCTTTTTATACGAAGCCTGATGTTTTTCCTGGTCGTAAATCGTTTCTTTATTTGAGCGGTACTTACCCCCTCTCAATTTTTTTCCCTGCTTCCAGGTGAATATGCCCTCTTTGTCGATGTACGATTCTATAACATCCCTGATTTTGTAAAAAATGTCGAAAAATCTCGAGCTGCGGGTAGAAAGAGTTACGTAATAAGCATCCCTGCCGAAAATCTTTACTATCTTCTTTACATGCATCACCGCAGTTCCCCCTACCACTCCTTTCCACTTGACCACATAGGTTAATTTTTCTCCCACCCGGAAAGCCTTGTTATCTACTTTGCGCCAGGGAGAATTTGCCAGGCAGTCTATTAGACTAACGTAGAAAACAAAAAACAGCACAAAAATCAGATATATGATTCTATTTTTCTTTGCCATTCTTCTCTGCCTTTAATAATTTCCAGTTCTATTTTCAGTATCCAGATTTCCCACGGGATTCTATCGCTTTCCCAAGAAATAAGTCTTTCCAGTCGCACTCCATCCTTTTCCGTGGTAACCGCGATTACCTCTCCTTTATACAGTTCGGCTCTCCGCGCGGATTCTATTTCTCCAAGGTCATTCCGCTGGTAAACGTGATGGTCGGGAAAGCGGAAATTTTTGACGATCTTTGCTCCCAGCTCTTCTAATGTCTTCTCAAAGGAGTAGGGATTGCCGATACTGGAAAAAGTAACTACTTTTCTATCCTTGACAAAAGCGAGACTTTTCTTCTCTCCCGAGAAAGTGCCCCGTAGATATTTCGGGCGGTGTACACTTTCCAGGATTGTGGATTGAGGGTTGAGCCGTACTAAATCCCCGGTTATCCTCTGCACATTATCCCGGGAAACAAAATTCGCCTTAGTCAAAAGAAAAATGTCTGCCCGGGATAGATGCGATATAGGCTCTCTTAATGACCCGCGAGGAATCAAGTAGCCGTTACCATAAGGACTTAAACAATCTATGGTTACAATATCTATGTCCCGGTTCAAGGGCCAGTATTGAAAACCATCATCCAAAACCACAACTTCACTGGCAAATTTCTTTATCGCGTCTTTTCCACCGCATATTCTATTTTTCCCAACAATTACGGGAACATCCGGTAAATTTCTCGCAAGGAGATAAGGTTCATCTCCTGCTTCCCGGGAAGAGAGGATTAATCTTTTTCCGTCGGATACCATGGATGTCTTGTTATTCCTATCACTTTTTTTACTCCTTCCGTACCCTCGCGACAGGATGGCGACTCTCTTTCCCATCTCTCTGAGCATTTCAGCTATCATAATTACGGCGGGAGTCTTTCCCGTGCCACCCCAGGTAATATTGCCCACGCTAATTGTAGTGCAGGGTAGCTTGGCCCGCGGTAGAACTCCCAGCTTGTAGATAAGCCAGCGAAGCTTGATAGCTAAATAGTAGAATCGAGATAAGATAAAAAATAAAGAACGAAAAAGAGAATATATTTTCCCTCTTTCGTTATTTATGCAGGCTAGATAGAAGGTTATTACTTTCTCTCTCATTACATGTTCTTACCCGCTCTTTTTCACCCTCCACTCATAAACGAGGGGACTGGCTATGAATATGGACGAATATGTTCCGATAAATATCCCGATTAAAATGGCAAAAGAAAAATCGTGAATAACGGGACCGCCCAGAATGAATATTGATAAGACCACCAATAGAGTAGTCAGGGAAGTCATCATAGTGCGGGACAGTGTTTCATTAATGCTGCAATTCATCACTTCTGCCAAAGGCTTTTTATATTGTAATCTTATATTCTCCCTTATCCTGTCGTAGACCACGATGGTATCGTTTATGGAATATCCCGCTAACGTAAGCAGGGCAGCAACAATGGGAAGAGTAATCTCTTTTCCCAATATGGCAAATATGCCAAGAGTGATGAATACATCGTGAATTAAGGCTGCCACCCCGGCAAGGCCCCAGATACCGCCTATAAAGCGCCAGCCAATGTAAATAACGATGCCCAGGAAGGCTAATAAGAAAGCCTTCATACCCCGTTTTTTCAAATACTCGCCGACCACGGGTCCCACTACCTCGTTCCGCTCGACGGTAAATTGATTTTCCGGAAACTCTTCCCGGAAAATGGAACTCAGCTTTTCGGCAATCTCCTGCGGTCCCACATCCAGTGTTTTTACCCTGATGACCAGCGCATTACTATTGGGAAATTTCTGAATGGTAGCCCCGGATACCTCGTGCCTGGACAATGTTTCTCTCATCTCTCCCACGGTGATTTCCCGGGAGAAATCTATTTGCACCAGCGTGCCTCCGGAAAAGTCGATTCCCAGGTTCACTCCTTTGTGAAAAACGGCATACCCCGAGACCAGAATCATAAGCCCCGAAAAGATAAAAGCTTTTTTTCTCTTTTCAATAAACTTGAAGTTCGCTTTACTAAAAAATTGCATCCTTCTCTCCTATTCACTCATAAGTAAAAGATAGCTTGTAGCCGCAAAGCGCAAGCTTTGCTTCTCTGCAGGGGACGGACTCCGTGCCGTCCCTTTCTTTGGGCGACCACAGAGTGTCGCCCCTACAATGCAGAACTATCGCTCTGCAGCTACATTCCTATATACTTAACTTCTCCACTCTCTTGCCCATCAAAACCATATCGAAAACCATATGCGTAACAACTATGGCTGTAAACATGCTGATTAATATGCCCAAAGAAAGCGTGACCGCAAAACCTTTTACCGGGCCCGAGCCGAATTGAAACAGGAATGCTGCCGCTATCAACGTAGTTAAATTGGAATCGAGAATTGTCCTGAATGCCTTCTGGTATCCGGAATCAATTGCTACCCTGACCGTTTTCCCTGCTCTTAACTCTTCCCTGATTCTCTCAAAAATCAAAACATTGGCATCTACCGACATACCAATTATTAAGATGATACCGGCAATGCCGGGTAAAGTCAGGGTCGCCCGCACAAAAGTACGTCCCAGGTAAGCCATCATTCCCAAAAGTATAATCAAATTTAGAATAATAGCTAAATTGGCAACCAAACCGGATAATTTGTAGTAGATTAACATAAAACACATTACGCAAACCAGACCAATTACCGCTGCCACTACTCCCGCCCGAATCGAGTCTCTTCCCAGACGGGGACCGACCGTTCTAGTCTCTATGATGTTAACTGGCGCGGGTAATGCGCCGGCCCTTAATACCAGGGCTAAGTCCCTGGCTTTCTCCATGGTGAAATTTCCTTCAATTATTGCGTGGCCGTCGGGAATCTTGCTCTTTATTACCGGAGCTGACTGCACTCGCTCATCAAGGACAATGGCCAGGTTTCTCTCAATGTTGACTTCCGTTATCCGGGCAAATTTTTTGGCGCCTTCCTTGTTGAAATCGATTGCCACGTAAGGCATATTATACTGGCCGCCTATTTTTACCTTTGCGTTGGTCAATGCGGCACCGGTAATTTCCGGCTCTTCCTTCAATAAAAATAATGCCTCTTCCCTGCCGGGCAGGATTTCATAGCCAGCGGGAATCTTGCCGGGATCGACTTTTCCCTCAGAATCCAATACCTCGCTTATTCTGACTCCGTCATTGACCAATTTGAACTCGAGTAATGCCGTTTTTCCTATAAGCTCAATTGCCCTTGCGGGGTCTTTCACCCCGGGCAGTTCCACGACAACCCACCTGTCCCCCTGACGGGTAATCAACGGTTCGGCTACGCCGAATTGGTCTACCCGATTGCGTATCACCTCCAGAGCTCTTTCCATGGCGTCGCCGGGGGGAGTTCCTTCGGGAAGTCTATTTAAATCGACTTCCAGAACCAGATGCATTCCTCCTTTCAAATCGAGGCCCAGCTTGAGGATTTTGCCCAGAATCTTATCTTTACTCTCTTCCAATTTTGCTCTTTCCTCAGGAGATTTACGATACCACTGGTATGTGGGATATAGATATGCCAGTGCCAGTATGACTATTACTGCCGTGATGATTGCCTTCCATTGGATCGATTTCTGCATAAATATCTCCTGTTGGAAAAGTGGTTACAGTAATTTGATTTTATTAATAAGCAGTTCAAAATTGCATTTCAAAAATTTTGCTGCCCGGCGACACATTATCATTCTTGTCAAGAATATCTCAAAGTACTCCATAACCTGGGAAACTTCGGTATCAATGGTGAGTTCCAGCGTAATTACCTTCTTATTGTCGTTGACTCTCAAAAATGATTTCTTCGAGGCATAATTTACGCGGTCGTGAATATCGAACCTTTTTAGATTGGGACGCACTCTCGATTGATGGACATCCGACTTGTCGGCCAAAATGACGGCTGCCGCAATGTCATTGATGGGATCACCGGTCTCCTCTTCGTGGTTACCAATCGCCCCGGCAATCAGGGCAATCTCATCGCTGCCCATATTCAAGCTTTCCAAAATTTCAACCGCCAACAATGCCCCGCTCTGCTCATGGCGCGTCCTGCCGACCATATTTCCCATGTCGTGAAGATAACCGGCAATTGCCGCCAGTTCCGGTAACCGCTGATTATATTCCAGGTGGCTCAAGATATTATGAGCAATACTGGAGACCAAATTAGCGTGGCGCTGCCCATGCTCAGTGTAACCCATAGCGCTCATATATTGGTCTGCTGCTCCCAGGAAAGCAATCACCCGGGGGTGCTCTTTGACTTCTTTAATTGTCACTCTGCTCATCTTGTCTCTTTTCCTGGCTCGGAACCGGCAGGCGATTTTACCACTGCGGAAATTGCGCTTTTGGAGATGACCACTTTTACTCCTTCAGCGATTTTCAAATCCACTACATTGCCTTTGATTGCACTTATCGTCCCGTGAATTCCGCCAGAAGTAATAATCTCATCTCCCCTTTTTAAGGCGTCAAGAAGCTTCTGGTGTTCTCTGACTTTCTTTTGTTGAGGACGGATCAGAAGAAAATAGAAAACAAAAAAGATGAGAATCAGAGGCAATAAGCCTCCGAACGCTCCCCCTCTGGGAGCCTCACCCGCTCCCCCTGGACGTTGACCCAAAG
The DNA here is from genome assembly GCA_964345635.1 of uncultured Clostridia bacterium. Taxonomy (GTDB): domain Bacteria; phylum UBA6262; class WVXT01; order WVXT01; family WVXT01; genus WVXT01. The sequence continues at coordinate 4,577 of CAYFRM010000075.1, read as the reverse complement.
CGTAAACAAGATCCATTAGTTACCTCCATATTCATATCGATTAGTGAATTCATTCACTTTCATTATGCCACTTTCTCAAAAATTCTCTTTTTGCTTCCTGGTAGCGGTTTTCTTCAATAGCCTGGCGAATTTGCTCGAATAATTTTACCATAAAATGCATATTATGTAAAGTGTTTAATCTTAATGCCAAAATCTCTCCGGCGCGAAAAAGATGGCAGAGGTAAGCCCGGGAAAAGTGCCCACAGGCATAACATTCGCATTCCGGATCGAGGGGTCCAAAATCGTCTTTGTATTGAGCGTTTTTTATCACTATTTTCCCCCGGGAGGTGAACACCTGCCCATTGCGCGCGTTCCTCGTAGGCATAGCGCAATCGAACATATCGACACCTTTTTCCACAGCTCCCCATAATTCCTGCGGCTCTCCCACTCCCATTAAATAGCGCGGCTTGTCCTCGGGAAGTAATGGCGCAGTGTAGTCCAGAATTTCATCCCGTAAATCCCGCGGTTCTCCCACGCTCAGCCCGCCTATAGCGTAACCTGCAAATCCAATCTTTATCGTCTCTTCTGTACTTTTCTTCCTTAAATCCTTATGCATCCCTCCCTGGATAATGCCGAAAAGCCATTGTGGATTTGGCGATGATTGGTGATTTTGGAATTCCTTCTTGCATCGTCTGGCCCATTCCAAAGTCAATTCCATCGACTGCCGGGCGTAATCTTTCTCGCAGGGGTAAGGAATGCACTCGTCAAAACAGGTTATAATATCGGAAGCCAAACCAATCTGAATCTCGATTATTCTTTCCGGTGAAAAAAAATGGCTGGCGCCGTCTATATGCGACTGGAATTCTACCCCTTCCTTACTTATCTTTCTCCGGTCGGCAAGACTGAAAACCTGATATCCTCCGCTATCGCTTATGATCGGTCTGTTCCAGCCCATAAACTTATGGATACCACCCGCCTTCTCTATTATTTCCACTCCCGGCCTCAAGAATAGATAGTAAGTATTGCCCAGAACTATCTCTACTCCTGCCTCCTCCAGTTCCTTGGGGGATAGAGTTTTTACCGTGCCCTGAGTCCCTACGGGAATAAACACGGGAGTAGTAATTGTGCCGTGGGGAGTTACGATTCTACCTATTCTCGCTTTCTTACTCTTTTTTAATACTTCAAATGATGAACATAGCATCGCCGTAACTATAAAAACGGTATTTTTTCTTTATCGCTTCTTCGTATGCCCGGAAAATATTCTCTTTTCCTGCAAATGCCGCCGCGAGCATCAACAGGGTAGATTCCGGCAAATGGAAATTCGTAATTAACCCGTCTACCACTTTGAATTCATAGCCGGGGTAAATGAATAGTTCCGTCCAGCCCTTTCCCGGTTTTACTGCCACTTTCTTTCCCGACTGCCTGGGAAACGGCGTTAACTTTTTCTCCACACAGCACGATTCCAGGACTCTTACTGTGGTGGTTCCCACGGCAATGATTCGCTTTCTTTTTTCTATAGCCCGATTAATTGCCCTGGCAGTAGCTTCACTTAATTCAAAGTATTCGGCATCCAGTCTATGCCTGGTAATTTCAGCCTCTCTTACTGGCCTGAAAGTGCCCCAGCTGACGTGCAAAGTGAGGGACACAACCTTTGCTCCCTTAGTTCCGATTCTGTCTAATAGCCTCCTGGTGAAGTGGAGACCTGCCGTGGGAGCTGCCACTGCTCCTTCCTTTCTTGCAAATACCGTCTGATACCACTTCCTATCCTGTAGTTTAAGTTTATCGTGATGATTCCTTTTAATGTAAGGGGGCAAGGGGACTTCACCGACCTTTTCCAGATTATGCTGAAAAGTCCCTGCAAAATCGAATCCGAAAATAAATTTGCCTTTTTCTCTGGATAATACCTTGCCCAGCAAAAAGGGAGCTTCCGGAGAAGACGAGCTTGCCCGGCCATTCTTCCCGAAAACGACTTCCGTCCCTTCTCTTATTCTTCTTGCCGGCCTGACTATTGTCTCCCAGACCTCTCTGAAATTCTCCCTTTTTTCACCAGAGCCTGTAGTTGACTTTTCCCGCTTTGCCAACTGCCTTAGAAGAAGAATTTCTACTTTTCCCTCGCTATCTCTTTTTCTTCCCCGTAGCCTGGCTTTTATTACTTTTGTATTATTGATTACCAGTAGATCGCCCGGCTCAATCAGCCCGACTATATCAACGAACCTCTTGTGTTCTATCTGTCCCGTCCTTCTGGATAGTACCATCAGTCTACAGTGGTCTCTGGGTTTAGCCGGCGTCTGGGCAATAAGCTCTCCCGGCAGGTAGTAATCGTATTCCCGAAGTTCCGTCAATCTTCCCATCTCTCAATCCTTGTTGCCGGATAATAGTACCGCAAAATCTGTCTATAATTAGCTCCCCGTTCTGCCATTCCCTTGGCGCCCCATTGACACATACCCACGCCGTGCCCCCACCCTCGTCCGTAAAACTTTATTCTGTTACCCATATGTTCCATCGCCAACAGAGTGCTTTTGATAAGGTTAGGCCCCATAGCCATCCTGAAGGTGCTTGCTCTAATTTTGAGGTGGCCGCGCTGGTGAAAGATTTTCAAATAAGTTACCCTACCCGAGGAACTTCTCCCCAGAATTTTAATTTTTTTGATTTCTCCCACATTATATCCATTTTCATTTAGTTTCTGTTCCAGCATTCTTTTCTTTATCGTCTTTTCCCAGTAGTACTGGTGAGTCTTCTTGCAAAAGTAACAGACACGCCCTTTCAAATAAGGAAATCGCTCTTCTCCTTCCCAGGCGTTGGTCACGTCTTCCGTGTGTCCTCCACAATTGCTGTGAAAGAAGCTTTTGATAAGTTCTCCTTTGTAAGTAAGCACCTCTCCCCTGGTCAGGTCGACTGCTCGAGACGTGCGCGGGTCCTCTGCTTCCCCCCCGCCATATACCTGAGAGGTTATCGTGGCCGAAAGGTCAAAGCCTTCTTTGTCGTGCTTTCCCAGATTTTTCATAACGTAGGTGCGGGAAACGACTGCCTGGGCCTTAAGCGCTTCTATAGACCATTCGGGAGAGACTTCCCGGGTCATTACTCCGTAAAGGTATCCTTCTACTCCCAGTTCGTTTATCACGTTCAAATTGCCTTTATTGTTCAACGAAACCTTAATCCCATCCCTGTATCTCCTGCCGTTAACCCTGAGCATCTCATTATCATGAAGCGAATTGAACCTGAGCTGCGGCCCGAACATTTTATCTCCAATTCTAATTCCCTCGGACGTAGACAAGACCAAATATATATCGCTGCTCTGCAATTTAACGTGCCTGCCCGTTCTTAAATCGATGGCTTCAAAACCGCCCTCGGCGCCGATATTGAACGAATAGACGTTCTGCAAAATGCCAACGCGAATAATTGTTTCCGGCAAACGATTCCCCGCCAAGGCGGGAGAAAACAAAAGCGCGGGGATGATTAAAAAGATTATTGGAAAAAATAGAACAGATTCTTTTCTCATCTATTTTCTCCCCACAAGCCAGAAGATTAAGGAAAGAATTATGCTCAAAAGAATACAGGTTGTCAAGGGAAAATAGAAAGTGAAGCCCGGCTTTCTTATAGAGATGTCTCCCGGTAACTTGCCCAGATAAGGAATCTTGACTCCCAAAGTGAGAACCAGTCCGACCAGTACGAGGACTATTCCAAAAATGATAAGAACTTTTCCTGCAATATTCATCTATTTTCTCGTTTGCTCTGACGCCGGAAAATATTTTTCTTTTTCACTGAAAATGCATCCGCAATAGTGCTGTCGATAAAGGTCCATCTTCCGCGAAATCTCTATGCCTTCTTTCCACCCGGCGCGAAAGTCTGTATAATAGAAATTTATATTATACTTATTTTTTAATCCCTGGCAAATCTCTTTTATTATCTCGTGTTCCTGAAACTTACTATACAATAGCGTTGTAGAAAAATAGTCGTAGCCTTTCTCCTTTGCCTCCTTTACCAATTCATTTAACCTTAAAGCATAACACTTTTTACATCTTTTCTCTTTCGCCCAGTGTCCGGGCAAATCTGATTCTTCTCTGGTTGCTTCCAACCACTCCTCCAGGGCATACTCGTCTTTCCAGATCATCGGTAGCTTTTCTTTCTGGGAAAAATAACCCATGGTCATCATCCTGTTCTGGTACTCGCTGTAAGGGTGGATGTTGGGATTATACCAGAACCCGGCGATTTCTAAATCTTTTCCTTCCTCTTTCACTTCCCGCAGTTTCTTTAACGGATAGCAGGCGCAACCGGCACAACATACATGTAGTAACAGTCTCATGTTAAGTTTCTTTCCTATTGATAATTTAAATAAAGCCTGTCTTAACTTACAGGCTTTGATGTTCACTCTATATTATTGTAATCGACTCAATCACAGGTCCCGATTTATCACAAACCCTGCAACTATTCTGACCGGGACTCTTAAAATAGCTCCCGTTGGTCTTTAATGGAATTCTTTAGCAGTTTCAAATGTTCGTAGGCTGATTTAGTCGCCACTCTCCCCCGGGGAGTGCGCTCCAGAAATCCGGATTGTATCAGGAAGGGCTCATAAACATCGGTTATGGTTTCTGTCTCTT
>CAYFRM010000074.1:0-6638 GCA_964345635.1 uncultured Clostridia bacterium | reverse complement strand
GGTGGTCGCGGAACCATTTTGGGAACTTTCTTCGCGGTGATGCTCTTTATGGTTTTAGAATCAGGGCTTCTTTTACTCCGTGCTCCTGGTGATGCTCTCGATGCATTTATCGGTGGATTATTAGTAGCCGTGATTATTTTAAGAAGACTTATAGAAAAATGAGAAAATTGAGTGGAGAACAGGTGGCAAGAGTGCTGGTAATCGGACTAATGTCGGGCACCTCTATGGACGGAATAGATGCGGTTCTAGTTAGAATAAAAAAGGAAGGCAATTTTTTTAAGACAAGGCTCCTAGAATATAGTGCTTTGCCCTACGATGAAGAGACCAAAAATAAATTAAGAGAACTTTTGCCCCCCAATTTAGGAAATGTCCCACAACTCGCCCGTATTCACTACTATTTAGGTGAAAAAAATGCTGAAGCAGCCCTGCAATTAATCAAGAAAGCCCGCCTTAAACCTTCAGATATTGATCTAATTGCAAGTAGTGGGCAAACAGTTTGTAATCTGGAAGGATTGAGCCCTTTAATTCCGAGGGTTAGGTTGCAAATTGGTGAAATTTCTGTTATTGCGGAAAGAACGAACATTACCACGGTTGGCGATTTCAGGCCACGCGAAGTCGCAGCGGGGGGCGAAGGTGCTCCCTTATTGTCTTTCTTCGATTATCACACCTTTAGGGACCCTAAGCAATGTAAGGCTGTACTGAACATCGGCGGCATAGCTAACGTTACTTACATACCCGCTGGAGCAAAGCTTGATGAAGTTAGGGCTTTTGATACGGGCCCGGGCAATATGTTGATCGACGGTGTTGTCAATTACCTGACTAATGGAAAGAAAAAATATGACAAAGAGGGAAAGATGGCAGCTAGAGGTAAGGTCAAAGAAGAACTTCTACGTGAATTGATGGAACATCCCTTCGTGGAAAAAACGCCTCCCAAAAGCGCAGGACGCGAGGAATTTGGAAAAGATTTCTTGCAAAAATTTCTCAAACGTGCGAAGAGCTACGGTATTTCAAGGGAGGATATCGTCGCCACGGCAACGGCTTTCACTACTGAAGCTATTGCTGTGAACTGTAAAAAGTACTTGGGCTCGATTGACGAGATAATAGCGAGTGGCGGGGGCGCCTACAACAAAACTCTGCTATCCATGCTCGAACAAAGGATGCCAAAAGCTATGGTCACAACGACCGAGCAGTATGGCATCCCCATAAAGACGAAGGAAGCTATGGGTTTCGCTTTACTTGGTTATTGCGCATTAAAAAAATATCCAAATAATGTCCCAAGTGCAACTGGAGCAAGAAGACCTGTTATCTTGGGAAAAATTGTGTGGAAGTAGTCTAAAATAATTCGAGGTATATCAATGGAAAAAATTCTCATTAAAAACGGCTCAATTATTCAAAATCAAACTATCGAGAGGAAAGATGTGCTTCTCACAGGAACAAAAATCTCGGAGCTGGGGAAAATTTCTCCACCAAAGAAAAAACTCCACACAATCGATGCAGAGGATCTCTACGTCTCTCCTGGCTTTATTGATTCCCATGTCAATGGTGGAGCTGGATACAATTTTCTTGACAATAGCGAGGAGGCTTTTAGTAATATTTTAAGATTCCATGCAGAGCACGGCACCACAGGTCTGCTACCTACCGCTGTTGCTTTCCCTATTCAAAAAATAAGAAAATTCCTCGTGTTAGTTAAAAAATTAATGTATAGAAATCCAATGGTGCTCGGAGCCCATTTGAATGGCCCATTTATTTCTAAAGAAAAAAGCTGTGCAATTCCCTCAAGGTATATTCTGCCGCTCACTTTAAAAAATCTGAATAAAGTTACTTCGGGTTTCCAAGATGTGATTAAAATAATTACGCTCGCTCCAGAAAGGCGAGGAGCGAAGATGTTCATCCAAGAGCTTAGACGCAAAGGGATAATCGCCTCTTTGGGCCATTCTAACGCCACTTATGAAGAAACTAAAAAGGCCATGGAGTGGGGGCTGAATCACTTTACCCATTTTCTTAATGCTATGCGCGAGCTTCACCACAGGGAACCGGGGGCAGTTGGAGCAGGTCTAGAGTCTGAATCTACCACCATGGAGCTAATAGTTGACGGTATTCATGTTCATCCCGCAGCGATAAAACTTCTGGTTAGGCTAAGAGGAATTTCAGCTATTTGCTTGGTGACCGATGCAATCAGAGCTGCCGGAATGGGAGATGGCACTTATGAATTTTGTGGAAAAAGAGTTTTTGTTAAATGCGGAAAGGCAGTTCTGCGCGATGGTACTATGGCGGGCAGCACCCTAACCATGAACCAAGCTGTGAAGAATTTCAAGGAGTTCACCGGACTGGGCATTCTAGAAGCTGTAAGAGTTGCTAGCTTAAACCCGGCTAGACTCTTGGGGCTGGACGATAGAAAGGGGAGTATCGAAAAGGGGAAGGACGCTGATATAGTTATCTTCGATAAAGATTTCAATGTTCAATATACAATCATCGGGGGTAAGATCTTTTATCCACCTTGTCTCCGCGTTTAGGTTATGAGGATATTGCCCCACTTATCCAACTTGGCCTTTCTTTTTGGAGGGATGATTGTCGTGGAGTCCATCTCCTCTATTATGGCCGGTCCTCGAATTAACGCCCTCATGGGAAGTAGTTCCCTCTGATAAACAGAAGTGGGCATAAAACCGTCTTTCCAGTATACCTTCCTTTTGTCCAGAAAGGCTTTCTTCACGCTCCCATCCTTACTAAACTTAAACCATGGGCGGGGTTTCCTCAGCTTGCCCAAAATCCTTATCCTAGCGCTTACCAGCTCAATAAGGTCTTCTAAACCACCGGCATGCCCAAACTCCTTTTCGTGCTTTTTTTGGAAGTCCCTTTTCAACTGATCAAATGTATTCAGGGCAAATTCTTTGTGGAGAGGAACATTTAACTCATGAGTTTGTGCCCAATATCTTATGTCCACGCTCCTTTGAAGTTCAAAATTTTTCAAGTCTATTTCTTCTTCCCTTAGAAATTCCTTGGCTTTTTTCTCTAAGCTTTTGAACGAGCTTTCGATCTTACTGAAAACTTCTTTGTCTAACTCGTCTGATCTTATTAAAAGTGTCTTAACAAAATCATGTCTTATATCGGAAAAGAGAAGGCCTAGGGCTGAGGTTATTCCGGGATGGGGTGGTACGAGAACTTTTGGTATCGCCAGCTCTTTTGCTAACTCGGCTGCGTGTAGTGGACCTGCTCCCCCAAAAACAAAGAGGACAAACTCCCGCGGATCGTAGCCCCTCTGGACGCTGATCCTACGTATGGCATTTGCCATGTTGTTGTTGACTATTTTTATTATTCCCTTAGCCGCATCATAAAGATTCATTCCAAAAGGCTTCGCTATTTTTTTACTGATAAATTGGGCCGCCTTCTCCTTGTTTACAGGTAAGGCGCCGCCTAGGAGATAGCTTGGATTTAACCGACCAAGCACCATGTTCGCATCCGTTACTGTGGGCTCTTCGCCGCCTCTATCTACGCAAACTGGCCCGGGGACAGCGCCGGCACTTTGGGGCCCCACCTTTAGGGCTCCTCCCTTGTCAATCCAGGCTATGGATCCCCCACCGGCACCAATTGATGTTATGTCTATTGTCGGAAGTCTGATCGCTGCGCCGAACTCTACTTCCTTTTCCACCGTGGTTCGAGCCTCCCCTTTATAAACTAAAGAAACGTCGGCACTTGTGCCCCCGATGTCCAAACCGATTAGATTTTGAAACCCAGCCTTTTTCCCGATCTCCACCACAGAGGTTACTCCCGCAGCTGGGCCAGAGCCTATAGTGAGGATCGCCATTTTTTTGGCCAACTTTGCTGAGGTCAATCCACCATTAACAAGCATGATGAGCAAGGGCGACCTGTAGCCTTTAGACTTTAGCTCTGTTTCCATCTCGGTTAGATATTTTCTTAGAATTGGGGTAACGTAAACATTGATTGCGGTAGTACTTGTCCTCTCATATTCTCTCCACTCAGACATTATTTCGGCGGAGGTACAGACGATTAGATTTGGAAACTCTCGCTCTATTATTTTCTTAACTTTAAACTCGTTCTCGGGATTCACGTAAGAGTTAATGAAAATCACAGCTAGGGACTCTATCCCCTCTTTCTCGACCAGTTCTCTTACTACATGCTTGACATCTTCTTCATCAACATCTTGGAGAATTTTTCCCACATAGTCGATTCTCTCATTTATCTCTTTTCTGCGGCTTCGAGGAATTATCTCCGGTGGGGGGCCCCAATGCAAATTATAGAGCTCCCCCCTAGTAGTTCTTCTTATCTTCAAAATATCCCTAAAACCCTTGGTTGTCACCAAGCCAGCTTTACCACCTTTTTTCTCTATAAGGGCGTTCGTCGTAACCGTTGTTCCATGCTCGAAAAGTTCTATATCAGATAAATCTACTTTCATTTCATTTATTCCGGAGATGACGGCTTCCTTTGGGTTCTGAGGGGTTGAGAGTAACTTGTTAATCTTAATTTCCGACTCATCTACTACAACTATATCGGTGAATGTACCTCCTATATCTACACCCGTCTTGATCATTCTCTTCCCTTCATTTTTTCACGTAATTTCTCGGTTGCCTGAAAGTCCACAACTAAGGAATTTGGATCGATTATTACACCATACTCCTTCTCAGCTGCAACCGGAGAAACGTACCCATTTTCCACATCCTGCCGGATAAGTTCGATATCCCTCTCGAAAGGATTTCCGTATCCTCCTCCCCCTCCGCTAATTATTGTAAACTCGTCCTCTTCCTTCAACAGGTAGTCCATCACCCTGGTCGTGAGATTTTTCTCATTTTCACTCCCCACATTCAGCTTCAACGCCTGTTTAGCTCCGGGTTTACCTCCGAAGATACCGGGAGATGGATACTTTTCACGATCCCCAAGGGCGGAAAGTCTGGCCGTGCCCCTAGTCAGTAGAATCCTTTTCCTCACCCCTAAACCGCCTCTGTACTTTCCGGGCCCGCCTGAGTCCGTGTCCAATGTCCATTCCTTAAACAGGAGGGGACATCTTCTCTCAAAAACCTCTACTGGAGTGATTGTTGCCCCTCCTCCGTAAAGCGAGACCAAGGCATCGCTTCCATCGCTGTCCACTCTACCACCGAAACCTCCCTCGGCATAAAGGTAAGCAACGAAATCCTCTCCCCTTAATGGGTCCTTTCCTCCGATGGTTAGATTCACCAGATTGTATGGGCAACCGGTAACCCTCTTCGGCATTACGTTGGAGAAAGCCATCAATACCGAACCAATCACTTTTTCGTATACCGTACAGGCCGCCGCGCTTACTGCCGCAGGCGGTTTTGCGTTGACTATGGTGCCTTCTGGAGCGATTATCTCCATTGTTTCAAAGATACCATGGTTTGGGGGAATCTCAGGAAAAAGGGATTTGACGATGACGAAAACTGCAGAGGCGGTGGAACTCAAAGTACAGTTGGCCGCGCTCTCTGATTGTGGATCAGATTTTGAAAAATCGAATGTTATTTTATCTCCCTTTATTCTCATCTTAACATGTATTTTTTTGCGATTGGTCTTTTCCATGGATTCCATATCTACGAAGTCCTCCCCTTCGTACGTGCCATCCTTCATTTTCCTTATCTCAGACCTCAACAGCTTTTCAGAGTATTTCTGCTCCTCGATCATAGCATTTTTAACGTTCCTGAGGCCGTATTTCTCTATGAGTTCCAAAATCCGTTTTTCTGCCATTTCTAGGGCGCTAACCCCCGCGCGAATGTCCCCCTTTCTCTCCTCCGGTAATCTGCTGTTAAAAAGAATTAGCTCTTGAACACCTGGGTCAAGCTTACCTTTAGAATATATCTTAACTGGTACAATCCTTAATCCCTCTTCAAAATATTCTTTAGCTATTTGAATCAAGCTCCCGGGACTTCTTCCTCCAATGTCAGACCAGTGCCCACAAACATTTGCAAAACTCACCAATTTGTCCTTGTAGAAGATTGGCTTAATCATGGACACATCGTTAAAATGAGTACCCCCGATAAATGGATCGTTAGTTATGAATACATCTCCTGGTTCTATTTTTCCCTTAAATTTTTTTAGGATGTGTTTTGTTGAGAATTCAGTCATGCCCACAAATACGGCCAAGTCCCATTCACCTTGACTCACCAAGTTACCTTCGTTATCCAAGAGACAACAACCTATGTCTCGGCCTTCTGTTATAACTGGGGAGAAGGAAGTTCGATACATTATCGTATTCATTTCGGTGCATATAGATGTGAAATTATTTCGGAGAACTTCAAACGTTACTGGGTTTATCTTCATAGCTATCTTTTCCCATGTTCATCTACCTAAAATATTTTCTAAGATTTGAGAATCATTTCCGAAATATCCTCGGGCGAAGTTTGCTTACTATCCAAATCGGCTATTTTCCTGCCATGACTAAGAACCATAATTCTATCGGCCACTTGAAATACCTGATATATATTGTGTGTGATGAAAATGTTGGAAACGCCTTGTTTCTTCAAGCTTTTGACAAAATCGAATACGTACTTACTTTCTTTAACGGAAAGTTGGTTTGTCGGTTCATCCAAAATCAAAACGTGCGCTTTAAAATACATGGCTCGAGCAATTGTGACGGATTGCTTCTCACCCCCGGATAAAGTAGTAACGGGGGCGTC
>CAYFRM010000073.1:0-5140 GCA_964345635.1 uncultured Clostridia bacterium | reverse complement strand
ACTAATTCCTTGTAGTCTCAGCAAGCCATATTTTTCTGTCAATATTGTTCCATAAAATAAAGGAGATACTAATTGCCGGGTGTCTCGCGTTAACAAAGCAAATATTCTCTTCAGGGAATTTCTAAGCAGAACATCAAACTTTAACCGTTTTAATGAAGGAATGCTCGATACCAGTTCTTTCCCAATCACTATCAATACTATAAGGAGGCCTATCATCAAATTGGGAGCTTGCTTTTTTCTTGTAGCGTTAACTTTAGATACGTCCGGTTTGACACTTTTACCAACTTCTGTTTTTGCACCTTTTTCAAGCTTATGAGTTTCTTCAGAACTAATAATATCCTTACCTGCTTCCGTCATATCCTCTTCTTCTTTTACTGTTTCTTCCGATATTTCGCTTTCTATCATACTTCTATCGGTGGGAGGCAATCCTTGAAGTTCGCCCTTGAACCGCCTGGCAAGATTTCCAGAAACAATACCTTCTTCTTCAGGCATTAACTGTGTAGTTTCTATAGATTCCCATCTACCATCTATTTCAGCAAGTGCCTTCGCGTGAGGTATTCCTCCTCCAATAAGATAATCTCCTTTCCTCCCGAGTATACCATCCAATTTTACATATCCTGCTTTCACTCCCACTCTTTGACACATCAGGACAAACATGCGCGTAGATGTATCACAGATTAATCTAATTTTTTCGCCATCATTGAGAATTGCCTGCCAGGTGCTTCCCCAGCTCCTCCCATTATGAGTCATTATTGCAGTAGAACCGTTGTAAAGACAGTATTCTTTCATAACGTCCTCAATAGCTTTTACTTTTACAGAATCAGGTATATCGTTTGCATCTGCAATTATGTCTAATTTGTCTCTTAAACTTAAACCATCTACATCTATCATATCTTGAAACTTTTCTAACGCCTCTCCTGATAACTGCTCTCTTACACCTCTTATAATCCCCATTGCAAATTTATCCGGAAAATCTCTTATCTCATTATCTGGCAACTCACTCTGCGAATATTCTAATGAAACATTAGAATCATAATTAGTAATAGGAACACTTATTTGAACTCTACCTTGGTAGTTTATTCTTATTTTATGGCCGTTGATTACTTCAAAAGCTACACTTTCTCTCTCAACGACATTCCCATTATTATCTAATCCATTTATCTTAATTCTATTTACATCTATGATTCCTCTCATATGAACAAGCGGGGTTAAAATTGTTTCTCCGTCTAACCGGGTCTTATAAGTCATAATACCAGATCTTCCGTTTGGTTCCCCTTGAGGTACAAACCTTAAATCCTCTGGTTCCAGTAATTCACCATTTTTCTGAAAATTCGTAAATACGGTTCTAAACAGTGGACTATATACTTCTCCTTCTATCCCGCAGACTATGGTTTCTGCCCCAACTCCTGGCTGGTGCGGCATGGTAGCACCTACGCCTGCACTCTTCCTTTGTTTTAGATCTATCGCACTATCCCAATCATCCGGGAAGTCAACCTCCTCGGTTTCAGCAATTTCAGGCGCCTTTGGTCTCAGGCTCTCATCAACTCTTTGCGTGGACCCTTCTTCTCTCTCTTCTTGTACGACCACAACAGGGCTTTCCTCCTGCTCTGTAATTGTCTCCTTATGGGACAAGTCTATATTACAGCCACTAAGAAAACTAATAGCAAAACATAAACCCGCAACAGCTCCTGCCAAAAATTTTCTTCGTCCCATCTGCGTTTCAGTAACACCGGAGGCCCCGGGCGTTTCTTGCAAAGCAGAAGTATCATCCTCATCTGTTGCATCATCCCCTCGCCCCCTAGCTAATCTCTTCCATAATGCGGATCCTCCTATAAATCCTAGACCTGCAACGCCCGCTATCATTATAGCCTCAGGTATTCCTATCTCTCCTCCACCATGCATTCCCATACTACTCAATATGAATATACTTCCCAATATTCCAGGTATAGAATGCTTTGCATATCTAATTATCCATCTAAATATGCGAGTAAAAACATTTGTTCTGGTAGATTTTAATGTTCCTAATTCCAACGGTCTTATTTGAATTTTCTGAATCCGTGGAATCTCAATTTTCTCAATTTCCAACCGAGGTAATTTAGCTCCTTGGAGTAATTCTGGTTTTATAGGAATCCGTGGAACTTCAATTTGTCTTGTTGATAAATCCTTACTTACTATCTGGAACGAATTCCGAAATTCTCGAAGGTCTAGATTTCCACCGATGACACGTTCGGGGGCCAGTCTGGGCCCTCCCTCTGAAACCACCAGATATCTAGCCAGCTTCTCTATCTCCTCTGGAGAAGATGCAAATCTTCTTCTAATTCTATACCTTCTAACTATATTCAATAGATTGCTAATTTTCTTTATCCATGCGAAGGCCGACTCTGACACCCGGGTGACTACTCGAGCGGTGACAGTCCCAAGAGACAAATCAACCGCTCCCATTAATACAACTGCATTTAGAATAAGAGACTTGATTACCGCAGGTAAATCAGAGACAAATACTCTTCTTAATAATTTGTATGCCAATAAATAATTTTTATTTTCTGACCAGCTGAAGTATTGTGTAATCCATGGAACTCCTTTGCCTTTCTGTTCTGCTAGTTCAAACGCTTTTCTAAGAGCAGAAATTATCTTATAATTTCTCCCTTTATTGGCATAGAACTCAGCCAAAGCTAATTGCGCGTTTATTTCATCGTTCAATGGCTTATTTCTTAACAACCTAACTATATTCAAAACCTCTTCTTCTTTGCCCATTCTGCTATAAAATTTGGCTGCATTAAGTAATGCTTCGGTGACGTGAATACCTTTCCCCTCGTAGTACTCTGTTAAACTCCTTGGCTCTCTTTCGTAGTGCCATACCATAGTTCCATATGTAAAGTCAGCCATCTGTAAGTCACCTGTTTCTTCATGGGCTCTGGCCCGTTCAAGACACGAAGTATAATACAGCCTATCCTTAAGCAACCTATCGGATAATTGACGCGCAGTATCCATCTCTCCCTGACTAACCAGATATTCGATAACCTGCCAGAAATAGTTCTTCTCTAAAGGTATATTATCTAAGTCTTCACCCTCAAGCTTATTCTCAAATTCCTTGGGGAACATATATTGAGGCAGGATGCCTATATCTACAAATAGCTTAACATCTCCGTATGTTATTTGATAACCACTGTGAACATCTCTTATTTTGAGGTCAGCAAGTGCTCCCAAAGGATATGCCACAGCTTCTGTCAGGCTCTTTCTTCCGTAGAGAGGATGTTTTTCTAACCAATCCCAGAATCCATTATGGTTCTTATCAAAATGTTGCGAAATCTGTTCAAACTCTTTTTCTTTCAGATGATGAGCAGCTTCGTGGGCAGTAACTTCCGTACTGAAAGGGGCCCATAGAACTTTCTGTACTGTCCCTTTACTGTACTTTCCGCCGATATCGTCCGGATATCCCGTTGTGTAGGTACCAATAAAACTCAAACCAGGATAATTTATATGGAGAAATTCAAACATATGCTTTAAAATAGGATTCTCTTTAATCTCTTTTCTCATCTCTTCAATTTCGCCAGGGAGATATCCACCCAAAATTGTCAGTTCTTGCTCATCGAAAGATTTCAGGAAAAGTCTATCCGATACCAGTGTGTGACCTTTAACTGTAAATCTTTCGAATATATGTCCCTTTAACGAATCCCCACAGAGTTGACGACGGACTGTTTCGTAATACTGTTCTGGCAGATCAACATATTTCCCAAAACCTTCCAGTGGCTTACCCCAATCCTCATATTTGTCAAACCCGATTCCCACAGCAATCCTGACTATTTCATCTCCATCATAAATTATCAGAAATCTCTTATACTTTAGTGCATAGGTATCTTTATCTCGTTTGGTTGCTATTACTACTACTCTTCTGTCCGAATAACTCGGTCCGACTATCTCAATAGCACCATCATTCGCCATAGTTCCAATTATCCTTTCAAACTTACTCCTTTCTTTGCTCCCTGGAGCACCTATCTCTTTGTTTAACTGACCAATCGCAGTTTCACTCAATTCCAATGGACTTCCGAAATCTCTATCCGTTTTTACATCTTCTCCTTCAAAGCCTATCCCATCTTTTAATTCCCTTGCTTGACGCTGGTCTCTTGTAGCAAGGACAGGTGCCAGTGCATCACGTATCCTCTGAGAGTTTGCAGGATGCATAGCCTCTGCCATCATTCCCGCATGGTGTGCTTCCGGATCAATGAATCCTTGCTGTAAAGCATAGCCTTCAGCTATGTCGTGGATTAAGATTCTTTCCGTCGCAGCAATTTTTTCTTCATCAGTAAGATTTGAATCTTTGAGAAGCGAATTCATTTTATTAAGATTGATAGACACGGTCTTGCCATCAAGACTACAATCTCCATATTTTTTCTGTGTATTATTAATTCTTGTTCTAATTTGTGTTCCATTTATATTAACAGTGGTCTCTTCCATTATAACACGTCCATTTTCAACACCAACATTCAATACTAACTTTCCTGATTTAAGAGCCTCAATAACTGTATCTGCTGGCGCCCCAAGTTTGTTAAGGTCGCCAGTCGTAACCTGTCCAGGTGACGAAGTGGGCTTTCGTAATGAGTAATAATTTCTTCCATTCCTTTTCTCTTTAGAGACTTTACCCTGTGATTCCTCTACTAATTTATTCAAAATGTTCCTTGCAACAGTGTTGCTAATTTTTTCCTGTGGTATCTCTAAACTTTCTGCTTTTTGATTAAATTCCTTTTCAAACTCGCTTACAGTCAAAGTTTCATGTTCTCGCAAAATTAGCATTGCCTCTTCCAAACGCGCTTTTCTTCTTTCTTCTCTATTTCCTTTTCCTTTTAGTCTCGGCAACCCCTTTTCTCGCCCGGTTACCTCAGCTATCTGCGCCCCGGCTGCATCTATTACTCTCTGGTCTCCATCTTCCAGGAAGCTCTTAAGTATATCAACGTCACCTATGTTTTTGTACCCTAATATATCTTCCTTGACCTGGGCTACTCTCTTTTCTTCGTTTTCGGTTACCATGGCTATCTGCGCCCCGGCTGCATCTATTACTCTCTGGTCTCCATCTTCCAGGAAGCCCTTAAGTATATCAACGTCACCTATGTTTTTGTACCCTAATATATCTTCCTTGACCTGG
>CAYFRM010000072.1:0-22252 GCA_964345635.1 uncultured Clostridia bacterium | reverse complement strand
GTCTCCCTTCCCCTCTATCCCCTGGATGGTGCCGTCTTCCTTATAATCTACTTCATATAACGATGGCACGTAGACTCCGGGAATCTTTGCCAGCGCTTTTAGGAGTCGGCTCCCCTTATATTTCTTATAAATCTCTATAATTTCTCCTATTACCTCCTCGCCGTCTCCCAGGACAAAAGCATCAATAAAATCGGCTAAGGGTTCGGGGTTGGAAGCAGAAGGTCCACCGGCTATTATCAGAGGAAACTTCCCATTTCGGTTCCGGGAACGGAGAGGAATCTCTGCTAAACTCAGGATATTCAAAATATTAGTATAGGATAACTCGTGCTGCAAAGTAAAACCAATGATATCGAAATCTTTAAGAGGTCTTTTTGACTCCAGGGAAAAAAGGGGAATTCCTCTCTCCCTTAATACTTTTTCCGCATCTAATCCCGGGGCGTAGACCCTTTCGGCGAGTGAATCTTGTCTCCGGTTAATGATAGAATAGAGAATCTGCAATCCCAGGTTAGACATACCCAGTTCGTAGATATCGGGGTAACATAGAACAACTTTTACCCGGGCGCTTTCCCAATCTTTATGAATTACATTCCACTCATTGCCCAGATACCTGCCCGGTTTAGAAACAAATGGCAAAATGTCGTCCAGCAGAGTCTTTTCCAAATTCGAACTCCCCCTCACCTTGACCCTCTCCCCGAAGGGTAGAGGGAAGATACCACGGACCCCTCACCCTAACCCTCTCCCCGAAGGGCAGAAGGGATTTCCCAAAAATAGTTTACCAATACATAAAGCGGCGACTGTAGATATTCAGAAGAATTCCTGCTGCGACCATGGAAGTAATCAGGGATGAGCCTCCGCAACTTACAAAAGGTAAAGGTAACCCCGTGACCGGCATAATTCCCATCGTCATTCCCAGATTGACGATAATCTGGAAAAGGAACATAGCCACGATGCCCCCTGCCAACAGGCTGCCAAAACGGTTCCTTGCCAGAGAAGCTATTTTTATTGCCCGCAAAAGCAAAATGGAGAAGAGTAAAATCAACAAGCCAGCGCCGATAAATCCCGCTTCCTCCGAAAGGAGGGAGAAGATGAAATCCGTATGCTGCGCGGGTAGAAAGCCCAGTCTCCCTTGCGTTCCTGTTAGTAGCCCCTTGCCGAGGAACCCACCGGAACCGATGGAGATCTGGGATTGGATTATGTGGTATCCTGCACCCAATGGGTCAATCGACGGTTTAATGAAGCAGACTAATCTCATCTTCTGATACTCTTTTAGAAAAAGGTCTAAAGGATAAGAGAGCATAATTCCGCCGGAGACAATTAAAGAAGCAAGGAGAAAATGGTTGACCCTGACGCGAAATTTAAGTCTGTATAAAATGTGACAGATGACCCCGATAACTGCAATAACGACTATCATAAATGCAAGAGTCGACGAAGGGTTAGTGAAAACTCGGGAGAAAAAAGTCTTGTTTTGCGAGTCCAGAGCCAGAAGCAGAGGGATTCCCAGAGCCAGAATGCCTGCAGAGACAAAAGATAAGAGATAGATTCGCCTCGCTCCTGCAAGATATAGCATTGCCAAAAATATTGCCAGATATACCAGGGCCGAGCCGGGGTCGGGCTGCAATACGATAAGCGCCACAGGGGCGAAAGTTAACAAGAAAGGAACTATCAGTCCGGAAAATCTTTTTACCGCTTCAGTATAATTGGTGAAGTATTGAGCGAGCGCGACAATCAGACCGAGCTTGGCGAACTCAGCAGGCTGAAAGACGAGATTACCGACAGGGAACCAGCTCCGGGCGCCACGCACACTCTTACCGAAAAATAGGGTTAGTGTTAGTAGAAGAAGTGAAAATAGGTATATCCATTTCGCGTACTGGTGGAATAAGCGGTAGTTTATCCCCATTATGAATATTATCACTCCTATACCCAGGATAGCGTAAAGACCCTGTCTTGCATAAAGAGGAGTTCGGGACGGGCTCCCGTACACTGCGCTATAAATCATCAGACAGCCGATGGCAATAAGGAGAACCATGGCGAAAAATAGATAATAATCGAATCTTATCGAAATGTCTTTAAGGCGCATCTTCTAAAAGCTCCGATGAATTGGAGCTCCTCCTATTCCAGGCGGCACTCTGAAGAGTGCCCGACCAAACGGCACTATAAATGGTGACCTACCAGATAGCTGCTACTCTTTTAACATTAATCCTCATAGAGGACGAAGATTTCCGGTTCTTTCTCTCCTTTAAGAGTAAATACTCCGTTCAATATCTTTCTGGCTAAGGGTGCGGCGGCGCTGGCTCCGTGCCCGCCGTGTTCCACCAGGACAGATAAAGCAATTATGGGAGCCTCTTCCGGCGCGTAGCAGATAAACCAGGCGTGGTCTTCTCCGTGAGGGTTCTGAGCAGTTCCCGTCTTGCCCGCCACGCTCAATCTTTTAAACTTTAGTACCTGAGAAGTTCCCGAGAGAACGGCTTCTCTAAGTCCCTTTTTTACTACGGAAAGTGTCTCGGGAGAAATCTTCGGCTTTCCCATCACTCTGGGGAGGAAAGTCTTAATTACATTCCCCTGCGCATCGATTATTTTCTCCACAATAAAAGGTTTGTAAATTACACCTCCGTTAGCTACCAGACTGATTAGACTCGCCATCTGCAGAGGGCTAACCTCCAGATAACCCTGACCAATGCTCATATTAGCTGTGTCCCCAGGATACCATTGTTCGCCAAAATTTATCTTTTTCCAGCCGGAATCGGGCACGAGACCCTTTGCCTCGGAAGGCAGGGAAATGCCAATCTCTCTCGCCAATCCCAGCATGCGAGCGTACTTTGCCAGCTTCTCTCCTCCCACTCTCAAACCGACCTGATAAAAAAATACGTCGCAGGATTTGGCAATCGCCCGCACAATGTCCAGGCGTCCATGCCCTCCTTCTCTCCAACATTTGAACTCTCTATTTCCTATTTGTAAGCTGCCGCGGCAACTCAAAGTCTCGTCTACGGTGATAACTCCCTCCTCCAGAGCAGCTATGGCGGTAATAATTTTGAACAGAGAACCGGGAGCATACTGGCTCTGGATTACCCTGTTGAACATAGGAAATCCCGGGTCAGTGAATAACTCCTGGGTGCGGGAGGGAGGGAGACGTTCGGTAAACAGATTGGGGTCGAAATCGGGTTTACTTACCAGGGCCAAAACTTGACCATTGGCAGGGTTGATGGCACAGATTGCACCGGCTTTGCCCCGCAGGGAATCCTCGCAGAGTTTCTGGATTCTCTTATCGAGTGTAAGAATTACGCTATCGCCTTCTTCAGGCAAGACGCTACTTATTATTCTGAGCTGCCGGCCACCGGCGTCCATCTCTACCTGCCGGCCACCGCTCTTCCCTCGTAAATAACTATCGTAGATTTTCTCCACGCCCGATTTTCCTATAATATCTCCCAGCCTGTATCCGGCGCGGGAGAGCGCGCGTAGCTCCTTTGGCCCGATCTCTCCCAGATGTCCCAGAAGATGGCTGGCAAAATTATTGTGGAGATAATGGCGTTTGGGCTGGACTTCAATATTTACCCCGGGAAGGTTGACTTTCTCCTCTGCCAGGCAGAAGACATTGGGGCGGGGGACATTTTCGGCCAGAAGAATGCTATTTAACGGCTGGCGAATCGCAGAGCGGACTTTGGCCAACATCGAACGGTAATCGAGATTCAAAATCTCGCCCAGTCTCTTAAGCGTCTCTTCCGTCTCCGCGCTGGTCAAATTGGTGGGCGAGAAAAGAACCGAAAAAGACCCTATATTCTCTACTATGGCTTTGCCATTCCGGTCATAGATAATGCCCCGGGGAGCGGGGTCGAAAAAAAGCTGGATACGGTTGGCTTCGGAACGTCTGTAAAGTTCCCCTTTTTTGATTATTTGCAGGCTGAATAGCCTTATTAAAAGAATGGCAAGAGTGGCGATTACGAAATATCTGAACCACACCAGAGAACTCTGAAGTCTCGCCTCAAATTGCCGATCGATTTCGCTCTGGTGCATAAACTCCTCCCCCCCACAACTTTTCCCACTGCTCTATTATCCAGAACCATACAGGAGCCAGGAGACTATTATAAACGGGATAAAAAATGACTGCAAAGAGCGGCACCCGGGGCGGGGGTTGACCAAAGAAGATTTTCATCCAATACATACTCCAATACTGAAAAAGACAGGCAAAAAATACCACCAGTATCTGGCTGAGGGGATTCATTCTAACCAGCCTTTTCTGGAACGTTCCTACAGAAAAACCAATCAAGGTCTTGATTAAACTGTTAGCCCCGAAGAGCCCAAAAGCAAAGAAGTCCTGAAGCAGCCCAAAAAAAAACCGATGGGAATCCCCAATGCAGAACCGTGCTTCAGCGAGAAGTAGACAACTCCTATCAGTATCAGGTCGGGCGTGACGTCTTTTATGGCTAAGTGACGGAGAAGTACAATCTGAATTGTTACAAATAAAAGGAGGGATATCAAAAAGAACATATGTTTTTTCATCTTACCAACCTTAAATGTCTTTGCGAGGAGCAGAGCGACGAAGCAATCTCATGTGAAATTACGAGATTGCTTCACTGTGTTCGCAATGACAGATTAAAACAAAACTTTTTTAGAGACCTTTTTTGATTATCTGGACGTCCTCTAACCGATTTATGTTCAAGCGGGGAACTACCCGGGCCTGCCTCTCCAATCCTCCCACCCCGGTCATAACTTCTTCCACCGAGCCAATAACCAGCCCCGCGGGAAATGTTCTTCCCATACCGGAAGTTATAATCAGGTCACCGATTTGCAGGTCCGCAGTGGGAGACAAATATTTAAGCAAAAGAGCCCTCTCTCCGGTTCCGGCAATCACTCCTTTCTCCCGACTCCTCTGAACCATGGCCGCCAACTCGCTATTGGTATCGGTTATCAACAGAACCTTGCTCATATCGGGACCGCAATCGCTGATCCTTCCCACTACCGCCATTCCATTCTCCCGTAGATTACTGCCCTCCTGCCAGGCAACCACGGGTATATCTTTCTTGAATCCCTGTCTTGTTCCTTTATCAACGAGTAAGGCGGAAGAGAACAGGGAGGGAGTCCACCCTACCACTCTGGCAGAAACCACTTCATAAGGCGCTTCCTCCTGGTAGTTGAGGATTCTCTTTAATCTCTTAATCTCGGAGATGGTCTCCCGTAGCTTCTCCCTCTCCTGGAGAAGGGAAGTTATTCTCTCCTTCAGTATTCTGTTTTCTTCGCGAGCGGAAACGAGATGAGATATGCTCTCCCCGATGCGCCCGGTTTCACTCAATAGTCTACTTACTATCCTGGGGTTGGGAGCCAGTAGATACAGGGAAAGAGACCGC
The DNA here is from genome assembly GCA_964345635.1 of uncultured Clostridia bacterium. Taxonomy (GTDB): domain Bacteria; phylum UBA6262; class WVXT01; order WVXT01; family WVXT01; genus WVXT01. Next base: position 16,913 of record CAYFRM010000072.1, on the reverse strand, counting down.
CCCACTTCAACTATCCGGCCCGCGCGAAAGATGAGAAGTAATAGCGAAATGGAAACATAGACTATTAGTAGCCTGAGCAATTTATGTTTCTCTTTGAGTAGCACCTAAATCACCGCAGTGAGAAAATATTCTACTTTTTATTTTCTGTGTCTTAATTTTTCCAGTTCTTCCAGATAGGTGCCAGCTCCCAGGACGACGCAGGTGAGCGGATCGGGGGCGAGATTGACCGGGAGTTCAGTCTCTCTGCTTAATAATTCAGGAAGCCCGGAGAGCAAAGCTCCCCCTCCTACCAGAATAATCCCCCGGTCAACAAGGTCAGCAGACAATTCGGCAGGAGTATCTTCTAATGTGTCCTTGATCAGGCCTACGATGGTCCTGATCGGGCCTTTCAGTGCCTCGTGCATTTCTCCCGAAGAGACCTTGACAGTTTTGGGTAACCCCGTAGCGAGATCGCGCCCCTTGACTTCAATTGTCTTGTCTTCCTTTTCCGGCAAAGCAGAACCAATCCTGATCTTTGTCTCTTCGGCCGTTCTTTCTCCGATTAATAAATTCCTCTCCTTTTTAAAATAGCTTATGATGGCTTCATCCACTTCATCGCCAGCTACGCGAACTGACCTGGAAAGCACCATCCCCCCTAAAGAAATAACCGCCACTTCCGTAGTGCCCCCCCCGATATCGACTACCATGTTCCCTGCCGGGTCCTGAACGGGAACTTCCGCACCGATGGCTGCTGCCATTGGTTCATCGATTAAATGTATCTCGCGGGCTCCCGCCTGTTCGGAAGCATCTCTGACGGCGCGCCTTTCCACTTCCGTAATACAGGAGGGAACTCCGATCACTATCCGCGGATGGAGCAAGCTCCGTCGGTTATGTACCTTCTTTATGAAATGTCGAATCATTTTTTCCGTTACTTCAAAGTCGGCAATAACTCCGTCCCTCATAGGACGAAAAGCAGTTATATTGGCAGGCGTTTTGCCTACCATCTTTTTTGCTTCCGTGCCTACCGCCAAAATCTCTCCCGTGTCTTGATTGATTGCTACTACCGAAGGTTCCCAGAGCACAATACCCTGGCCTTTCACGTATACAAGGGTTGTAGACGTCCCCAGATCTATTCCCATATCATTAGAAAATAATCCTAAAAGGAAATTGAACATTCCTTTCTCCCCTATTCCGACTTCTCCAAAGGGCCACAAAGCTTAACCAAATCTACCCTCGCCCTATCCCCTTGTCGATAGCCCAATTTGATGATTTTCGTATAACCTCCTGGCCTTCCCTTGAATCTTGGCACCAGAGTCTCAAATATTCTATTGATGGCTTCTTTGTCTTTAATCTCTTTGTTTACTTCGCGAAAACTATTCAACCCGCCCTTTTTTGCCTTGGTAATCACCCTCTCGGCGAACCTTCTCAGTTCTTTGGCTTTTGCTTCCGTGGTTACAATCTCTCCGTGTTTGAATAGTGCTGTGGCAAGACTAACCAACAGTGCTCTACGCTCGCTCGTAGTACGACCCAATTTTCTTCCCGCTCTTCCCTCACGCATATGCCGATTCCTCTATTTTTCTTTCTCCTTGGCCTTTTCGGGAACAGCCATTCCCAGGGATAGCTCTACCCCTTTCTGCTTGCCCAATTCGCCAATCTTTTTCTTTATTTCATTCAATGATTTCTTCCCGAAGTTTCGAAAACCCAAAAGCTTATCCTCTGTTTGTTTTACCAGATCTCCGATAGTCTTGATTTTGGCACGATTCAGGCAGTTTATGGAACGGACAGTTAACTCTATTATGTTCACCGGAAGAGCCAAAACGCTTTCCAGGACCTCTTCGGACTTTTCTTTCTCCGGTGGTTTTTCTTCCTCTTCGGGTTGCTCCTCAAAACCGATAAATATATTCAACGAATCTTTCAAAATTTTAGACGCGTACGTCAAAGCATCGACCGGTTTTACGCTGCCGTCAGTCCATATCTCCAGAATCAATCTATCGTAATCGATCGATCGCCCCACCCGGGCATTTTCCACACTATAGTTTACCTTTATCACCGGAGTAAAAATAGCATCAACGGATATCATCCCCAGTTCCTGATTGGCGCGAGGGTTCTGTTCGGCAGGCAAGTATCCACGCCCCTTAGAAACTTCTATTTCCATCTCCATGTTGGTGTCTTTGTCCAGAGTGGCTATGTGGGTGGAAGGATTTAAGATTTCGATGTTACTATTTAATTCAATGTTCTTCGCCGTCACTTCCCCTTTCTTTGTCGCCTTTAAATGGATCTTTTCCGGACCTTCGCTATAGAGTTTGAACCTGAGAGACTTCAGATTCAGGATTATCTGGGTAACATCTTCGACCACCCCGGGTATTGTGGAAAACTCATGCATCACTCCCTTAATTTTTACACCAGTAACCGCTGCCCCTTCCAACGAAGAAAGCAAAATTCTGCGTATCGAATTTCCGATCGTATGCCCGTAGCCCCTCTCGAATGGTTCGGCGCTAAACTTACTGTAACTATCGGTGACACTCTCTTCATCACAGATAAGTCTCTTTGGCATCTGGAAATCTTTCAGCCTCATATTACCCTCCTGAAAAAGTAGCCTGTCCCTTTTTTTACTTGGAATATAATTCTACGATTAGCTGTTCCTGAACCGGAATAGAAATCTCTTCCCTCTTGGGAAATTCCAGTATCCTGCCTGTACTGGTCGAATCATCGAATTCTATCCAGGCGGGAAAACCTCTCTCCTTGGCTTTTTCCTGCGCTGCCTTAACAGTTTCCAGCTGTCTACTCTTTTCATCCAGAGAGATTCTATCGCCAATCTTCACTTGATAAGACGGAATGTTGACACGCCGCCCATTCACTTTGACATGTCGGTGCCTGACTAACTGGCGGGCCTGATTTCTGGAGGAAGCAAATCCCAGGCGAAAAACAATGTTGTCCAGCCGGCATTCCAATAGCCGGAGAAGATTTTCACCCGGTAGTCCCTTCCTGCGCTCCGCTGTTCCAAAATATTTGCGAAACTGTTTTTCCAGAATTCCCGACATTAGCCGTGCCCTCTGTTTCTCTCTCAGTTGCATTCCATACTCGGATAATCTCTCGCGCACCGCTCCCCTTTCCCCGGAAACAGAAGCCTGCTTCTCAATCGGACACTTAGGGGAAAAACATCTTTCTCCCTTCAAAAACAACTTTATCTTTTCCCGGCGACACAATTTACATACCGAACCACGATATCTAGCCACTCCAACCTCCTTTACACCCTTCTCTGTTTTGGCGGGCGACAGCCATTATGCGGAATTGGCGTTACGTCTTTTATACTGGTAATCTCCAATCCTGCTGCCTGCAAGGAACGGATAGCCGTTTCCCTGCCCGACCCGGGTCCCTTCACAAATACAGAGACCTGTTTCATGCCCTGCTCGATTGCCTTTCTGGCAGTTGCTGAGGCAGCCAATTGGGCAGCGAAGGGAGTCCCCTTACGGGCTCCTTTAAACCCGGTCATTCCCGCCGAACCCCAGGCAATAGCGTTCCCGCTCTTATCAGTTATGGTAATTAGAGTATTATTGAAGGTAGCCTGGATATATGCCCTGCCTTCAAGGATATGTTTTACCAATTTCTCCTTCGGGGGAGCAGTCTTCTTCTCAGTCACAACTTTTTTCGTGGGAGCGGCTTTTTTCTCCGCCGTAGTCTTTTTGGCGGAGGCAGTTTTATTCTCAGTCACAGCCTTTTTCCCCGGGGTATCTTTCTTGTCAGCCATATTTTATTCTTCTCCTTCCTTTACTACCTCTTTCTTTACAGTGCCCACTGTCTTTCTTCTGCCTCGCTTGGTGCGAGCATTAGTCCTTGTCCTTTGACCCCGCACCGGCAATCCCCGGCGGTGCCTCAGACCTCTATAGGAACCGATATCAACCAATCTCTTGATGTTCCCCTGAACAGTTCGCCTGAGTTCCCCTTCCACCGGGAAGTTTCTCTGGATTATTGTTTGTATGGTGTTAATTTCACTTTCCGTCAGGTCCTTTACCCTGGTATCAGGGTTGACTCCTGCCTCATGGAGAATCTCGTTGGAGGAAGTTCTCCCGATTCCGTAAATATAAGTTAAACCGATTTCGACTCTCTTCTGCGATGGTAATTCCACTCCTGCTATACGAGCCATACGCTACTCCTTTCTCTTTTACCCTTGCTTCTGTTTATGTCTGGGGTTGCTGCAGATTATTTTTATTACTCCTTTTCTCTTGATTATTTTGCATTTTTTGCATATTGGTTTAACGGAAGCTCTTACTTTCATTGACAACCTCTATTTATGACGATAAACTATCCTACCTCTGGTCAGGTCGTAGGGAGAAAGTTCTACCTTAACCTTGTCTCCCGCCAGTATCTTGATGAAATGCATCCTCATCTTGCCGGAAATATGCGCCAAAATTCGATGACCGTTATCCAGCTCAACCCTGAACATAGCATTGGGCAAAGCTTCGACTACTGTCCCTTCTACTTCGATCTTTTCTTCCTTGGGCATAGCCCCTCCTGAATATGACTAATGGAGTTGGGTAAGTATCTCCGGGCCGTTATCCGTGATGGCTACAGTATGTTCGAAATGGCAGGACAGCCTCCCGTCAGCAGTAACAACTGTCCAGTTGTCGTCGAGAGTTCTTATGTCATATCCTCCCATATTTACCATAGGCTCAAGGGCAAAGACCATGCCTGCTTTCAAGTAGGGGCCGGTAGACCTCTTTCCGAAATTGGGAATCTGGGGCTCTTCATGCATTTTCTGTCCGATTCCGTGGCCTACCAGGTCCCTCACTACAGAAAAGCCGTTACTTTCGGCGCATTCTTGAATTGCTGAAGATATATCGTAGAGCCTGTTGCCCGGCACCATTTGGCCAATCCCATTAGCCAAAGCGCTCTTGGTAACCGCTATTAATTTTTGGGCATCTCCGGATATGTCTCCCACAGGTAGAGTTATGGCCATGTCGCTATAGTAACCCTGGTGAATAACTCCAAAGTCGAGACTGATAATATCTCCTCCGCGCAACCTGTAACTTCCGGGAATTCCGTGCACTATCTGATCGTTAACCGAAGTGCAGATGGAGGCGGGAAATCCCCGAAAACCGAGAAACGCGGGACGGGCCTTATGCATTTTTATGAACGCAGAAGCAACTCTGTCCAGCTCCCCGGTAGTTATTCCCGGTTTTACTTTTTCTGCTAACTTCTGAGAAAGCCGGGCAGCAATGCGGCCGCTTCTTCTCATTTTCTCTATTTCCTCAGTAGATTTCAATATAATCATATAAACTTTCCCGCACCTTCCCTCTTCAACTGCCCCTGTCCAGTACTTCACACAACTCCTCAAAGACTTCGTCTATCGATTTATTGGCATCAATTTTTGCCAGAAGACCGCGACTCTGATAATATTCGATAAGAGGAGAAGTCTGCTTTTCGTAAGTCTTCATTCTCTCTCTTACTGTCGTCTCCTTGTCATCTTCACGCTGAGACAGTTTCGCCCCACAGCGGTCACATAAACCCACAGTACGCGGCGAATTAAAAACCAAATGGAAAGTGGCTCCGCAGCGGGGACAAGTCCTCCGGCCACTCAACCGTTTGACTGCCTCCTCCTGACTCAGCTCCAGGTAAAGAACTTTATCGATGGGCATACTGTTTTCTTGGAGAAAACCGTTTAACGATTCTGCCTGGGGAAGCGTGCGGGGAAAACCGTCCAGGATGAACCCTTTCCCGCAATCTTCTTCTCCCAGTCGCTTCCTTATAATTTCCACGGCAATCCTGTCAGGAACCAGCCTGCCCGAGCGGACAATCTCTCGCGTCTCTTCATCCAGATAACCTTCTTCCTGCAAGCCGGCTCGCAGGATGTCTCCGCTGGAAACATGTGGAAGACCATATTTTTCTGCAAGCCTTTTCGCCTGGGTGCCTTTACCGCTACCAGGAGGACCTAAAAGAACTAACTTCATAACCAAAAAATCTCGATCATATTATTTAATGTTGAAATATCTTCCTTTGATTCTTCCCTTCTTCATAAACCCTTCGTAATGGCGCATAATCAGATGAGATTCTATCTGCCCTATAGTGTCCAAAGCAACGCCCACCACGATTAGTATGGCAGTCCCTCCGAAAATGGTGGCAAGCATGGGAGGAGCATTAACCCATCCTATAGGATATTGCGGAAGAACCGCAATACAGACCACGAATAACGCGCCGGCCAGAGTGATTCTGGTCAATACCCGGTCAATATAGAAGGCTGTTGATTGTCCCGGCCTTATCCCGGGAATAAAACCGCCCCACTTCTTCATATTCTCGGCCAGGTCGTTGGGATTAAAGGTGATTGCGGTATAAAAGTAACAGAAGAATATAATCAGACCGCCATACATAACCGTATAAAGCCAGCGGCCGGGTCTGAGAAACCCGCCAATTTTCTGCATCAACTCTACGTTGGGGAAGAACTGAGCAACGGTTGCCGGGAACATCATTATGGCCACAGCAAATATGACGGCAATTACTCCCGACTGGTCTACCTTGAGAGGAAGGAATGTGGACTGCCCTCCGTACATCTTGCGTCCGATAATCCTCTTGGCGTACTGGACGGGAATCTTTCTCTGCGCCTGCTCCACCCATACTACGACGGCAGTAATGGCAAATACCAATGTCGCCAAAAACAGGACTCCAAAGAGGGTCATCTCTTCACTGCGGAATAGGCGAAAAGTATTTCCCACTGCTACCGGCAACCTGTCTACGATGCCGGCAAAGATGATAAGGGATATCCCGTTTCCTACGCCCCTCTCGGTAATCTGCTCTCCCAGCCACATAATAAACACAGTCCCGGTAGTCAAGGTCAAAATAGTCATTAATTGAAAACTGAGACCGGGATTCTTTACCACGGCAGCTCCGCCTGGCGCTCTCATCGATTGCATCCAGAAAGTCAATCCGAAAGACTGGATGGCGGCTATGAACAGCGTGGCGTAACGGGTTATCTGAGTAATCTTTCTTCTGCCAAATTCTCCCTCTTTGGACAATCTCTCAAGATAGGGAACGGCTGTCTGTAGAAGAGACATAATAATAGAAGCATTAATATAAGGCATAATGCCTAAAGAGAAGATAGATAACCTGTTGAGAGCTCCTCCGGAGAACATATCCAAAAAGCCGAACAGCGTCCCTCTTTGAGTCTCAAAAAAAGCTTTCAAAGCGGAAGCATCGATTCCCGGAGTAGGTATAGCTGCGCCCAATCTGTATACCGCTAAAATCCCCAGAGTAAACAGTATCTTCTTTTTCAATTCCGGTATTTTGAAAATATCGCCTACGCTCTTTAACATTGATAATTCTCCTATTTCTCCAAAATTTCCGCGCTGCCCCCGGCTTTCAGAATCTTTTCTCTGGCACTTTTGCTGAAGCCAGCCACTTTTACCTTTAACTTTTTTGTTATCTCCCCGCTTCCCAGAATCTTTACCGGCAAACCCTTTTTCACCAGTCCCTTCTCTTTAAGGGTAGAAGCGGTAACTTCCTCGTTATCACTAAATTTCTCTTCCAGACTTCTCAAATTTACTATATTGTATTCTTTCTTGAAGATTCTGGTAAATCCTCTCTTGGGGAGGCGCCGAATAAGCGGCATCTGGCCCCCTTCGAATCCGAGGCGCACTCCTCCCCCGGAGCGGCTTCTCTGCCCTTTAGTCCCCCGGCCGCTTGTGCCACCATGACCGGAACCAGGGCCGCGGCCTACTCTTTTCTTCTTATGTTTACTGCCGGTATCAGGGGTGAGTTCTGAAAGTTTCATTTATCCGCCCTTCACAATTCTTCTGCCTTCTTGCCTCTAAGGTCTGCAACCATCTCCTTCGTCCGGAGACTCTCCAGTCCCTGCATAGTGGCATAGACTACATTGATAGGATTCTTCGACTTAAGCGACTTGGTGAGAATATCCTTTATGCCCGCTGCCTCCACTACTGCCCTTACCGGACCGCCGGCTATTATACCGGTTCCCGGGCTGGCAGGCTTCAGCAGCACCCGGCCAGCTCCGAATATGCCAATTATCTCATGAGGAATGGTACTGCCCTTAAGAGGAATAGCAACGAGATTCTTTTCCGCTCTCGCTGTTCCCTTCTGAATAGCAGCCTGAACTTCCCTTGCCTTGCCCATTCCGCAACCCACATGACCATTCCCATCCCCCACAACTACCAGCGCGGTAAACCCGAACCTTTTGCCTCCCTTAACTACTTTAGCTACTCTATTGACGCTTACAACTATCTGTTTTAGTTCCGAACCCTCTGCATTGATCCTTGCCAACTTGTTTCTCCTCTATCCTTTCAATATTCGATTGTAGCCGCAAAGCGTAAGCTTTGCTTCTCTGTAGGGGACGGACTCCGTGCCGTCCCTTCCTTTTGGGCGACCACAGAGTGTCGCCCCTACAATGCAGAGCTTTCGCTCTGCAGCTACATTTTTCAAAACTTCAATCCGCCTTTGCGGCAGGCCTCAGCCAGGCTCTTTATTCTCCCGTGGTAATCATATCCGCTCTTGTCGAACGATACCCTGCTAACACCCGAGGCTTTCGACTTCTCGGCGATTAGTTCTCCCACCACGGTTGCCGCCTGGGTCTTTTTCATTTTCCCGACTTTCTTCTTGATTTCCGGAGAAAGCGTGGAAGCTGCCACAATCGTCCTGCCCCGCTGGTCATCCACTATCTGGGCATAAATGTGCCGTAAGCTTCTATAGACACATAATCGGGGATGAGATTTCGTCCCGTAAATCTTCTTTGTTATTCTCAGGTGTCTACTTTTTCTTCGCTCCGAACGAGTAATCAAACTACTTTCCTCCTTTAGCAGCTCCGGCACTCACGGCGGCAGCTTTGCCTACTTTTCTTTTTATATGCTCGTCTTTATATCGTATTCCTTTCCCCTTATAAGGCTCAGGCGGTCGGAATCTCCTTATTTCAGCAGCAACTTCACCCACCAGTTGCTTATCAATCCCGGAGACCATAATTTGCGTCTGCTTTTCCACTTTTACCTCAATCCCCTCCGGTAAGGAAAATTTTACGGGATGAGAATAACCCAATTGTAAATTCAATACTCTACCCTCTAACTTTGCTCTATAACCCATGCCGGTAATAACCAGTTCTTTCCGGAAGCCCTTGGTTACTCCTATAACCAGATTATTTATAAGACTGCGCGCCAATCCGTGGAGCGAACGAAAGTATTTACTATGGGAAAGCCTTTCTACAAAGATTTGACCGTCCTTTTTGGTAACTTTTATTTTAGGATATAATTTCTGGGTTAGTTTTCCTAAAGGACCGCTCACTTCCACGAGGTCGCCCGTTATTTTTACTTCTACTCCCTCGGGCACGACAATCGGTTTCTTACCTATCCTGGACATTTCCCTCACCACACATAACAGATTACTTCTCCGCCGAGTTTTGCCTGTCGGCATTTCCTGGCAGTCATCACTCCCTGAGAAGTTGAAATAATCGCCACGCCCAGCCCCCTGTATACTCTGGGAAGCTCATCCGACGCGCAATAAAATCTTCTTCCCGGCCGAGAGATTCGCCGCAAACCCTTAATAACTCTCTCCTGCTCGGGCGTATATTTCAGATAAACCCTCAAAATTCCCTGTTTGCGGTCGGAGATAAACTTATAGTTAGCTATATATCCCTCTTCTTTTAGAACTTTTACTACTTTCTCTTTCAGCTTTGATGCGGGAATATCTACTTTTCCCTTCATCTTCTGATTGGCATTGCGAATCCTCGTAAGCATATCTGCAATGGGATCAGAAATAGACAATCTATTTCCTCCTTTTACCAGCTGGATTTTATCACGCCCGGGATTTCTCCCTGCCGCGCCAACTTGCGAAAGCAGATCCTGCACAGCGCAAAGTCGCGCATATATCCTCGTGACCTACCGCAAAGACGGCAGCGATTATATTTTCTCGTACCAAACTTTGCTGCCCGTTTGGCCTTAGCAACTAAACTCTTCTTCGCCAAAAAACCCTCCTTATGTGAATTTGCCTTTAATTCCCAACATTTAAAAATAGTCTGTGAAGAGCCATATGCCCCTAATGGGAGGTGATTTGGTGTAGTGAGCATTAGAATTTTTAGCCAAAAATCGAAGATTAGAGTTTATCCGAAACTGACCGCAGGGAATTTCGGGAAACTCCTGAGATTTTTGGCGGTGCTCAAAGAGCAAAAAATTGTCAGCGAGCGAACCAAATCCCGAGCATATTGCTCAAGCGATAAACAAACTATTTTCAAAGAACTACTTCTTTCCAAAAGGCATACCGAAAAGACTTAATAACTCATATGCCTCATCTTTGCTCTTGGCCGTGGTTACTATGCTTACGTTCAATCCTTTGATTTTACCAACTTTGTCTATGTTAATCTCAGGAAAAATTGTATGCTCCTGAATCCCCAGATTATAATTTCCCTGACCATCAAATCCATCGCGGGAGACTCCCCGAAAATCACGCACCCTGGGCAATGCCGCGTTAATCAAACGGTCCAGAAACTCATACATAATAGCTCCGTGGAGGGTGACTTTGCAGCCGATGGGCATTCCCTTGCGAAGTTTGAAGTTGGAAATCGACTTCTTCGCCCTGGTCACAATAGGCTTCTGCCCCGTTATTGATGCTATTTCTCCTACTGCTTCGTCCAAAACCTTGATATCTTCCTTCGCTGCCGAAACACCCATATTAATTACTATCTTATCTATTCTGGGCACTTCCATAATATTCTCATATTTCAGGCGTTCTATGAGTTGAGGAACAATCTTTTTGCTATATACTTCTCTTAATCGTACCATCTTGCTTTCCCTATACTATCATTTCTCCGCATCTGCGGCAAACCCTTATCTTCTTACCGTCGCTTAAGTGATCTATCCTTACTCGCGTGGGCTGGCTACATTTAGGGCAAATCAATTGCACATTGGAAATATGAACGGGAGATTCTTTTTCCGTAATTCCCCCCGGGGCAGTCTGCGTTGCCCGGGCGTGCCTTTTTATAAAATTTATCTTGCTTACTACCACCCGGTAAGTTGCGGGAAACACTTTCAGGACTTCGCCTTTTTTCCCCTTGTCTTTACCTGCTTTTACTATTACCTTGTCTTTCTTTTTGATTGGCAACATATTAATTCCTCTTATACTACTTCCGGAGCCAGAGAGATTATCTTGGTAAATCCCTTGTCTCTGAGTTCACGAGCAATCGGTCCAAAAATTCGGGTTCCCCTGGGCTCGTTATTGGCGTCCACGATCACCGCGCCGTTTTCGTCAAATTTGACATATGTGCCGTCGGGTCGGCGTATCCATTTTCTCATTCTGACAACCACTGCCCTTACCACATCACCCTTCTTGATCGCCGCGTCCGGCAAAGCATCTTTTACCGAAGCCTTAATTATATCACCCACTCCTGCGTATCTTTTCTTACTCCCCCCCAGGACTCCTATACAGGCAATTTTTCTCGCTCCCGTATTGTCAGCTATATTTAATCTACTGCGCATCTGTATCATGTCAGATTTCCTCTGCCTTCTCCAGAATTTCCAGGACTCGCCACCTTTTTCTTTTACTCAAGGGTCTGGTCTCGGCAATTCTCACCTTATCTCCTACGTGCGATTCGTTCTTGGGGTCATCCGCCATGAATTTCTTTCTTCTTTTAATAACCTTTTGATATCTGGGATGCCGGAACAATCTATCCACCGCTACCACTCTGGTCTTCTCCATTTTATCACTGACCACTCTTCCAATTCTGATCTTACGTTTCGCCTGACCTTCTTTCATTATCTTTCCCCTATTTTTCTTTTTCCTTAGAGTGTTTACTTTCTGACAGAACCGTCCTAATCCGCGCAATATCCCTGCGCACGAGTCTGATCTCCAGAGCATTCTTTAATTGACCGGAAGCGTTTTTCAGTCTCAACTGAAACAGTTTCTGCGTAGTCTCATTTAATCTCTGTTCCAATTCGGCTACGCTCAATTCTCGCAATTTGCTCGCTTTCATATTTCCTTTCCGTTAACCCTTTCCGCATTATAAATTCTACCATTCACCCCTTGCCAAAAACGCTGTCTTTAACGGCAACTTGTGACTGGCCATATTCATCGCTGTTTCTGCCTCAGGCCGTTTCACTCCCTCGATTTCAAATAGAACCCTTCCTGGCTTAACCACAGCTACCCAGCCGGACGGGGCACCCTTTCCTTTTCCCATCCGCGTCTCTGCTGGTTTCTTGGTAATTGCCTTGTCCGGAAAAATTCTGATCCAGACCTTCCCGCCTTTCTTTAAAGCACGGGTCAAAGCTACTCGCGCAGCCTCAATCTGTTGCGCTGTCACCCAGGCGGGCTCGAGAGCTTGTAATCCAAACTCGCCAAAATTTATCTTATTTCCGCGTAAAGCTATGCCCTTTCTTCCTCCCCGCTGGGACTTCCGATATTTAACTCTCTTGGGCATTAGCATCTGTATTCACCTCACCCTTCTCAGCCTTCTCTGCTTTCTCAGCCTTCTCTACTTTCTCTTCTTTCTTTACTTTCTCTTCCTTCTCTTTTTTCTCTTCCCTTTCCTTTTTCTCTTCTTGATGAGGAGGCTCGCTGACTTCTTCCTGCTGAACTTTCTTGGTGAGCTCCTCCTTGAAAATCCAAACCTTAACTCCGATTTGACCATACGTGGTAAAGCTTTCGGCAAAACCATAATCGATATCGGCTCGAAAAGTCTGCAAAGGAATGCGTCCCTCCTTTAGCCACTCCGTACGGGCTATCTCTGCCCCGCCAAGGCGACCACTAACGCATACCTTAATTCCCCCTGCTCCGCCGTCGATTGCGCGGGAAATTGCTCTCTTCATTACTCTGCGATAAGGCATTTTCTTCTCCAACTGCATGGCAATCCCTGCGGCCACAACCTGGGCGTCCAGTTCCGGTTTCTTTATAGGAATAATGTTAATAAACACTTTCTGGTCCGTTAATTCTTCCAAGTCGGTTCTTAAATTCTCAATATCAGCCCCTCTCTTGCCAATTACCACTCCCGGTCTTGCCGTATGGATATCGACCCGCAAAGATTTACCCGCGCGCTCGATTCTTACTTTGCCCACTCCACTTTGATGAAGCTTCTTTTTGATAAACTCCCTTATAATTATATCTTCGTGGAGCATCTGGCGAAGGTTCTTACCTCCAAACCATTTTGCATCCCAGCTCTTGATGAAACCGAGACGGCTTCCCACTGGATGAACTTTCTGTCCCAATTTTCTACCTCCTTGCAAGAGCCTTGTGGCTCTCCACACCTATATGTATATGGCAAGTTTTCCTTCTATAGATAGCTCCCCGACCCATAGCCCGCGGTCTCATGCGTTTTAACACAGGGCCTTCTCCAACATACGCTTCCGCGATATATAGATTTGGCTCATCCCCCGGTGTTCGAGTATTTGCCACTGCCGACTTTAATACCTTCTCCACGGCCTTAGCCGCCCGCCGGCGCGTAAATCTCAGAATCTGGTAAGCCTCTAATACTCCTTTGCCCCGAATCAAATCCAAGACCCGAGCGACTTTCCTGGGGGCTAACCTTACAAATCTGGCTATTGCCCTTGTTGCCAACTTGATAACCTCCGTATACGACTCTACCCTACTCCCCTATACCTTGATACTTTCCACAAAGGTTCCCTATTCTAAGTTAGTGACGTGATCTCTTTAGTATGGGCGGCGCCATGGCCCTTGAAAAATCTTGTGGGAGTAAACTCTCCTAACCGGTGCCCCACCATATTCTCGGCCAAATAGATGGGAATGAACTTCTTTCCGTTATACACCGCTAAAGTATGCCCGACAAATTCGGGAGCTATTACCGAGCTCCTTGCCCATGTCTTTATCACCTTCTTCTGACCGGAGGCATTCATCTGTTCAATCTTTTTCAGAAGTTTCTCATCCACATAGGGCCCTTTTTTCGTAGACCTGGACACTTTTACTTTCTCCTTTTCAAAATCAGTGCGTCAGATTTTTTCTTTTTTCTCGTTTTAAAACCCTTAGATAGCTGTCCCCAGGGGGCGCGAGGCAAATTACGGCCCTTACTCTTGCCCCGGCCGCCTCCTAGCGGATGGTCAACAGGATTCATTGCTACTCCCCTAACCGTCGGTCGAATGCCCAAGCGGCGATTGGTGCCTGCGCTCCCCAGCTTGACACTTGCATGTTCGATGTTTCCCAATTGCCCGATAGTAGCTCTGCAATCGAGAGAGGCAAGTCGAATTTCTCCGGAAGGTAGTTTCAATTGAGCAAATTTGTCTTCTTTAGCGATTATCTGGGCAGATGACCCGGCACTTCTGGCAATCTGTCCGCCGAAACCCGGTCTTAATTCTATATTATGAACCATCGAGCCAATAGGCACGTTTCTCAAAGGGAGGCTGTTACCCGTAGTAATAGGGGCAGAATCTCCGCTCTCCACAGTATCGCCGACGCGCAGGCCCAAAGGCTGAAGGATGTATCTCTTCTCTCCGTCGGCATATTCCAAAAGAGCAATCCGACAAGAACGGTTGGGGTCGTATTCTATGGCAATAACCTTGGCCGGGATGTCAGACTTATCTCTTTTAAAATCGATAATTCTATACCTTCGCTTGTGACCGCCTCCCCTGTGCCTCGCCGTAATCCGTCCCGAAGCACTCCTCCCTCCGCGGGAACGCAAACCAAAAGTTAGCGATTTCTCGGGCTTGTTCCTGGTAATTTCCTCTCTGGCCATTCTTCTCGTAGCCCATCTGCGAGCTGGCGATGTAGGTCTATATTTCTTTATTGCCATCTATCTCCCCTCACCCTAACCCCTCTCCCCGACGGGGAGAGGGGATTGTCTTATGCTCCCTCGAAAATTCTTATAGTATTTCCCGGCTTAAGAGTAACCACTGCTTTCTTTCTTCTCGGTCTATATCCTTCGTGAATTCCCAGCCTCTTCTTTTTGCCCCCGAGATTGAAAGTATTTACTTTAATCACTTCCACCTTGAAAAGTTCTTCTACAGCCCTCTTAATCTCAGTCTTATTGGCCCTGAGAGATACAAATAGAGTATACTTGTTCTCATCTCCCCGCAGGGTTGTAGATTTTTCCGTTATCACCGGGCCCTTAATTATCTGATATGGGTCAAACATTCAGGATAATCCCTCCACAATATCTTCTATGGCATCGCGAGTAATAATTATCTTCTCATAGTTCAAAAGGTCGTGTATATTGATACTTTGAACGGGAATCAGTTTGACTCTGGGTAAATTAGCGAAGGCCCTGGATAAATTCGCCTCCCTGGCTTTTACAATCACCAGAGTCCCCCTTAAAGCACCCATCTTTTCCAATAGCGCTTTTGCTTTCTTGGTCCTTCCCTCTTCCAGCATTAACGAATCCATAACTCTAAGTCTATTTTCGCGGATTTTTTCTGACAAGACCTGTTTTACGGCATTTCTTCTTTTCTTTTTAGGCAAAGCTATCCTGAAGGAACGGGGCTTGGGACCAAAAGTAATCCCTCCGTGTTGCCAGAGAGGGGAACGAATGCTTCCCGCCCGCGCCCTGCCCGTGCCCTTTTGCCGCCAGGGTTTAGCTCCCCCTCCGGAAACCTCCGCTCTCGTCTTGGTGGAAGCTGTTCCCTGCCTGGCCATCGCCAGCTGACTGACCAATGCCTCGTGAACCAATCCTCGATTCAGCTTCTTTCCAAAAATTTCCTCGGGCAAGCTGATCTTGCCCATATTTTCTCCCTTAGAGTTAAGTAGATCTACTTCCGGCATTAATCTCTCTCTTTTCTATATATTATTATGGTTTAATCCTATTTCTTCTGTTTCTCTTGTTTCTCTTGTTTCTCTTGTTTCTCTTGTTTCTCTTGTTTCTCTTGTTTCTCTTGTTTCTCTTGTTTCTTCTGGGGTTCCTGTTTCTCCTGTGTTTCCCGTTTTTTCTGCTTCTCTTCTTTCTTTTCTTTCTCCTTCTTCTCTGGTATCTCCCGTTTTTCCTCTATCTTTCGCGCCACTTGTTTCTTGCTTTTTGATATGACCAGCAAACCTCTCTTAACCCCGGGAATAGATCCCTTAACCAAAATTAGATTTTCTTCGGGAATAATCCTTACTACTTCCAGTTTTTTTACCATGCTGGAATTTCCCCCCATCCTTCCCGCCATCTTCGTTCCCGGGAGAACTCGCGAGGGGAATGAACTTGCGCCAATCGAACCCACTCTCCGGTGATGACTGGAACCGTGAGAAGCGGGGCCGCCTCTAAATCCCCAGCGCTTTACACCGCCGGCAAAGCCCTTTCCTTTTGAGGTGCCCCTAACATCAACGTAGTCTCCAACTTTAAACACGTCTACCCTGATCTCCTGGCCGAGTTGATATTCGTCCACGTTGGCTACGCGAAATTCTCTCAAATGTCTCAGAAAGCCAACCTTTGTTTTTTCCAAATGGCCTCTTTCCGGCTTATTTAAACCTTTTTCTTTTCTTTCCCCGTAGCCTAACTGGATAGCACTATAACCTTCTTTTGCATTACTCTTCTTCTGCACTATGAAACAAGGGCCTGCCTTAATCACTGTAACAGGAAGTGCTTCCCCTTTCTCAGAAAAGACCTGGGACATTCCCACTTTCTCACCAAGAATTCCTACCATCATTTACACCCTTCTTTGCTGTTTTTCTAGAGTTTTATCTCTACATCTACCCCGGCGGGGAGATTTAGTTTCATAAGTGAGTCTATTGTTTGAGGAAGCGGCTCAAGTATGTCCACGAGCCTCTTGTGAATTCGCATTTCAAACTGTTCTCTCGACTTTTTGTCTATATTGGTGGACCTGAGAACCGTATACTTACGAATTTTTGTGGGCAACAAAATCGGACCGGAAATTTTTGCTCCCGTCCTTTTAGCCGTTGCCACAATCTCTTTCAGAGACTGGTCAAGCATCTTGTGGTCATAAGCCTTAAGCCTTATTCTTACCCTCTGATCGGCCATCCTTTAACTCCAATTCCTTTACTGCTCCCCACATTTAAAAGATAGTTTATGAGGA
>CAYFRM010000071.1:0-19310 GCA_964345635.1 uncultured Clostridia bacterium | reverse complement strand
AATTCTTTCTTTCCGTTTACTTCCGCTTTGAACTGATAGATATATACTCCACTTTCCACCACGTTGCCATCCTCGTCTTTGCCGTCCCATTCATAAGGCTCTCCCTCGATTGTCCTTATCTTCTTACCGGTAATATCGTAAATCCTGATAGTCGTAATCTGTCCGCTTAGACCACTGAAATAGGCAATATCATTTTTCCCGTCGACATAGGCGGGGGTAATGATTTTCTCCTCGGGTCGGTATTCGGAAATTCCCATCGGGCGGGCCTTAAACAGACCATAGTAGCTGAAGTGGCTTACCCTCATCGTAGTAATATTTCTGTCGCCATCAATCTTCCCGCCCACCGGCCTCCAGTTAATTCCGTCCCACCAATAGCAAGCCAGTTGCCTCTCGTTGAACTCCATTTCTTTGCCTGTCCAATCTTCCGGCCTGCCATCATTATCTATGTCGAAGTATAGCAGAGTGATTGTGACCGGATTCTTGAATCTTGTACCTTCCGGAATAAAGTTGTAAATTGCTACGGGTTGCCAATCTCCTGTTCCAGCATAGCCTGGTATCTTGTTCAAATCAGTAATCTGTATTATGGTTATTTTAGTAGTTCCACTTAGCGCTCCTTCAGGAATGTTGACCATAACTTCGCCGTCAGTAAAATTCCCGTCGGGGAGAATTATTTTTCCTCCTTTGGAGCCGACAGTAGCCGTGACGCTTTGGGTTACTTCAATTACCTGCGGCCAGGCTTCGTCTCTCCAGCTACCAATGTTACCTTCGCTGTCGCCAGCCTCTAACCAGTAATATATGTGGCATGGTTGAGATATTACCTGAGAAGGCAGAATATAAGTTGCTGTTTTCTCCGCGGGACTTCCCTGCAAAGTCATCGCCTTACTTTCCCATTTGCCACTTTTGTCTATTTTGTAGTGAATGGTGGCATTCTCTACCGACTTATCATCTGTAATATTAGCGATAAATATTATTTTATTTCCGATAATCCCGATTTGCTCTATCGGCTTGTGAGAAATAACCGGCTTATCCTCGGGAGCAAGATGGTAAAGATCGAATGAAATTATCGTTGTATATTCTCCCGCTCCAACGCTTTCAAAGAGCCCTCCCAGGTAAACATATATCGGGGAACTTCCCGGTCTAACATCGGGAGGAACATTCGGATAAGGGGACAGATTGGTGTAACCCGGACCGCCATAACAGATATTTGCGTAACCACCGCTGAAAGCCCCGATCCAGCTTTCATCATATTGAGATGTATCGGGGTCGTCCAGGTCACCTTTATCTTTAAGCCAGGCCCAGTCATCAGTAGTGTCGAAAGGCACACCTCCTGTCTGGACGTTATCGTAAACCCGCCACAATAAAGGCGCCCTCTGCTTCCCGTCAGCAGTAATCAAACCTCCCCTCTGGTACCCTCCGCCGCTCCAATTCGTGTTGTCAGTGTAAACGTCGATAAACCAGAGAGATTGGTCGGATTCATAACCTATCTCTATATATTGACCCGGTGTGCCGAGTTTCGTCCCGGGAATGATTTGGCCAAAGTCTATCGAGGCGGCATTACTATCGTCACCGACATTTTTCGCCTGCACTGACAGAGTAGCCTGGCCATACGACACCGTCGAACTCCCTGTTGTTATCAGAATAGTAGCTACCAATAGGAAGCTGAAAAGTAATCTTTTAGCCAAACTGTTCTGTGAAATTGGCGCAACCATTTTAGTTATCTACCTAGAAATAGATTCACTTATTTCTCAAACTGCATATCGTCTATATAAAGGACTCCCTGCCTGCTACCTCCAGCAGCATCTATTCCCCCTATTCCGTCTCGCTCGTAAACGAAAGTCATCTTTCTCAGGTTCTTCTTATTAAGTCCAGCGAACGCGCTCAAAGGAATGCGGTACCGGTACCAGCTGGTAGTTATGGTCAGATAAACAGCAGGAAAAGGCGGACTAGTGCGGTCCACAACTTCTACCTTTAATATCTTGGGATTCTCGGTTGCAGACTTAGCCTTTATCCAGACGCTAACGTAGTTATAGTTACTGAAATCGTGAGGAATTTCAGTCCAGCCATTCTCTCCGCCGCCAAATATTACGAACTGTCCTCCCCATGAATCCGAAGTTACATCGTAAGTAGATTCCAGAGCATATGGCGAAGACCTGTAGACGTCAGTAGTAAATGAATGGGTAAATTTCGTAGTGAGCATATCCCCCATATTACCGCCCAGAGCACAGGTCCCTAACTTATCCCCGAAGTAGTCAATTCTAACGTGGTCTACTGCAGAACTGCCAAACGATATTTTGTCTATATAGATAGTCCCCTGGACGGGACTTCCGTTAGTAACGCTCTGAGAATTCTCAAAAACAAAGACCAGTTCTTTCATATTATTCCAACCGTCAAGATTAACGAAGTTGTGGAAGGGAATAGTCACCTGCTGCCAAGCGGTGGTTACTCCGCCGTCCAAATAATCGGTAACGTAGACTGCGGCGCGGTTACGATTAGCGTCAGTGCTATTATTCTTAAGTTCTACTTTAAAATACTCCCCTCCCGCTGCTCCCTTAACCCAGAGAGAGATAGAGGTATAACCACTCAGGTCTTCCCCCTGCAACAGACTCCAGTATCCGGCATAACTCTCCTCGAGCGAAACATCGTAATCAAGTTTTAAACAGAAGGAACCCTCCTGGGGGGAAGCCGCGTCCCGGGAATCAACGCAACTTGCTGCTCCCGTACTAACAAATGAGCCGGTATCATATCCCCAGTTATTGAGCTTGCCACCGTCATTGAAATCGTCCAGAACCGGCCCGTAAATAATCGGTTCCTCTATGACACTATTTACGCTCACTTCTGCTGTGCGGTCAACCTGGGCAAAGACGATTCCACATAACCAAAGAAGTAAACTCAAGACGGTAGCTGTGTTCAAAACTTTCTTAATCATTTCTTCTTCCTTCTACTAATATTTCCCCCCATTTATTTACGGAAAAAAAAGCCTCATATGAAGAAATTTTATCCTTTAAACCATAAAGTTCGCCGTAGTTGATAGTAGCTTTCGCCTTATATTCGCCGGGACGGAGCACTCCTCTTTTCCAGATTGCCGGAAATGCTCTTTTACCCTGAGGGAAGACCGGAAAGCCATGGGAAATATCTACCTCCTTTATTCTGTTACCCTCTTTGTCATCTATAGCCACTTTACCTTTAGGTCGAATATGGACATTGCCCATATTTTCTACAGTCACTCCGAAATTGATTCCGTAATTATCCGAATCTTCGCCGGCATATTTCGTAACATCGAACTTCTCAATATTCGCTTCCACGACTTCCGTTCCTTTAACAGCCACATAGATGCTCACTCCAAAGCGCGTCTTTATTCCTACTCCGCCGCCCGCGGGAGCCAGAGAACCGAAAAAGACCATTGCCACCATTTCGCCTTCTGCTTCCTCCGGCACTTCTATCTTGTACTTCACTCTTCTTGCCTTTCCCGGAGCGAGCTCGAATTCACGCGGCTTAATCTTAAGCCAGGAATCGACTCTAATTTCTTCCTTTTTTCGCCCCCAATCCTCCAGTTCAACTTTCACTTTGACAGTCTTATCTCCATCGTTCAATACCTTAAAAATTCCGGCTTTCTTCCTTCCCGCGGAAAGGCTAAGTTCGGTCACTGTCGGTTTTACGCCAATCCCGGCGTTAACCAGGAAAGGCGAAAGATTGAGAAACAATAGCGCTAATGAGATGTAGAAAAGTTTCTTCACATTAACTCCTCTGCAAAATCTAATCCCGCATTGGCCGTAGGGGACGGACTCTGTGTCGTCCCTTTGTCTGGCAGACCGTAGGAGACGGACTGTGTGGCTTCCCTGCTGGGTGGCCACGGAGTGCCACCCCTACATGGCGGCCATCCCGAATTATCGAGACCCCCACAACGCATAGCTATCACTCTTTAGCTACGCGACCAACCACCTCTTATTCGTGATAAAGGTCAAAGCCGATTACCGTGTTATACGAGTCGGATGCAGCAGAGCCGAAGAGACCACCAAGATAAACTACCAGCGTATTATCACTATCCAACTCTCCGGTACTGCCCGGCTCGACCACCATAACGTAATCGGGTCCGCCATAAGCAATGTTGCTGTAGCCATCACTGTGGGCGCTCGCCCAGCTCTCGTCCGGGGTTGTTGCTGGAATATCTACGTCTTTCTTGTCCTTGAGATATGTCCAGCCAGTAAGAGCAGCCGGGGGATCGGATACACTTGT
Source organism: uncultured Clostridia bacterium (assembly GCA_964345635.1). Lineage (GTDB taxonomy): Bacteria > UBA6262 > WVXT01 > WVXT01 > WVXT01 > WVXT01. The sequence goes on along the minus strand of CAYFRM010000071.1, from coordinate 15,077 downwards.
GGTCGCTCTGTATGCCTGCCAGGCGACAGCCACGCGATTACCGTCAGTCGAACCTTTCATTCCGCCATACTGGTATCCCCAGGTGCTAGTATCGGGCTGAGTGGTGAAGTTATCGGTGTAAACCTCCAGCTCCCACGCTCCATAATTACTCGCTACCTGCACTTCCACGTAATGGGGAGCCAACTTATTTCCCGTACCTCCCGGGAGAGAACCAAAATTGATTCCCGAAACGGTTCCGTTGTCGCTAATCTTCTTAGCCTGGACTGATAGTGAGGTGGACGCTCCCAGCGTAGCTGTGGCAGAAACCGAGCCTGTCTCATCCACTACTGCTAAAGAAGTTGCCAAGCCCGCAAGAAGTAGAACTAGCGTTAGCATTCCTGATAACCAGATAGTCTTACTCTTCATTACTTCCCTCCTTTTTTTCAAAGATTCCTGAAATCTATTACTGCTGTTCACCTCCTTTCTGATATTATTTGCGGTTCCTGCATATTAAAATGCCGAGCTACCTATAGCGTTTATAGAAGCGTTATCGGCAGCTCGGCAGACTGAACAGGAAAACCTAACTTAAGAAGGCACAATATTCAGGCCTTCCCTGCATTGGTCCCTGAGCTTTGCGCCCTCCGATCTCTCGGAGTTTGCCTTTTCGGAATATCCTTTTGTCAATAGTATATACTAAAGATATTACGCACGTGTAAAAGATTTGTAAAATTTTTGTAAAATTTCGTTTTAACCGAGTTGGACTACAACTTTGTGAGTTTTTCCGTCGCCAAAAACGGGAATGATTGCGTGAGGAAGGGCTTCTGCGCCTCTGTCCATTTTCTTCCCATCCACGATTACCTCTCTTACCCCATAAGAGACGCCTCTACTATTATCCACTTCTATCCGGTACGTGGCTCCCCGGAATCTCCTCTCCATCTTAAATCCATTCCATTCCCGGGGAATGCAGGGATCAACGATTAGACCGTCAAATGTCGCTCTTACTCCCAGAATCCACTCCATTCCTACTTTCCACATCCAGGCAGCAGAACCGGTATACCATGTCCAGCCAGCCCGGCCGAAATTCGGTGAAGCAGGACCATCAACATTGCCCGGGGTTACGTAGGGCTCAGCCTTGTACAGTTCAGAATCGATCCCGCGATATATGGGAAATATGCCGAGATAGAACTGCCAGGCCTTTTCTTGTCTTTTCATTATGCATTCCGCAATCACTGCCCAAACCGCCGCGTGGGTATATACTCCGCCGTTCTCTCTTACCCCGGGCGCGTAGCGGGTGAGGTAACCTATGGTTTCGTCTGGCCGGGAGTAGGCGGGATAGAAAACGAGCGGCCCATACTTTGCTCCCAGCATTTTTTCCACCGATTCCATGGCCTTCTTGGCTCTCTCCCGGGGAGCTACTCCGTTTATGATTGCCCAGGTCTGGGCATTGAGGAATATCTTTCCTTCCTTGCACTTCGAACTCCCTATGGGAGCGCCGCTATCTTTTGTGGCTCTAATATACCAGTTTCCGTCCCAACCATATTTATTTATCTTTTCTTGCAAAATTTTGCTTTTCTGGATATACTTTCGGGCGAGGTTCTTGTCTTTTCTTCTTTTTGCCACTTCGGCAAAATCTCTCAAAATTCCGTAAAGAAAATGCGCCAGCCAGATACTCTCCCCCTTCCACCTGCAGCCAACAGCAGACATCCCGTCGTTCCAATCACCTTCTCCGATAAGAGGAAGTCCTCTCTGACTGCATCTTTTGAGGACTTTTTCTATTGCTTTCTTACAATGATTGTATAACGTATCGGCTTCTCCTCTCACCTTACTCGTTTTGCCGGGCTCGGGAAGATAGGGAACCTTCTGAGAAAGGATGGCAAAATCTTCAGTCTCCTGCAAGTAATTGATTGTCACATAAGGAAGCCACAAGAGGTCATCAGTCTTCCCCGTAATTTTTCCCTCCTCGGAAAGAGGATGCCACCAATGGTAGACCGTGCCGTCTCTGAACTGATGTCGGGCGTGGAGAAGAATCTGTTTCCTCGTAGATTCCGGTTCGAAAGGAAGAAAGATTTGACTGTCCTGAAGTTGGTCCCGGAAACCGTATGCCCCGCTCAACTGGTAGTATCCCGTCCTTCCCCAGAGCCGCGCCGAGAGAGCCTGATATTTGAGCCAGGTATTGTTCATAAAATTGAAGCCTTCATCGGGCGTCTGGATTTGTGGACTTCTTAGATATTTATCCCAGAATCTTTTTGTTCTCTCCAAGGCCTCCGTTCCCTTCTGCGCATTCCCGTACTTCGCGATTAGAGATAATGCTTCCTTTCTATTCTTGGCGCACCCAATAGTAAAGATGATTATCTTCTCTTCGTGACTTTCAAGCCGGATATTGAGTTGCAGACTGGCAATGGGGTCAACCCATTTATGGGAATTCCCTTTAGTGAAAGGCATTGGTTGCGAGAAGCCTTCTTTTATGACAGCAGGACTCTCTAAAGAGCCGTACTTTCCCAGAAAAGCTTCTCTATTGACTACAAAGGAGCTCGGTTTAATGCTGGAAGAATGGAAGGCGAGATATTCCCAGTCCATATTCCATTGCTGTCCCCGTCTATTTCCCAGTTCCCACAGACGCTTGCCCGCCAGAAGGGCGCTTTTTTCTTTCATATATTCTGTTTCAATAAAAATTTTATGAAATTCTCTATGGCTATCTGTCACCGTACCCAGACGCCATTCCAGATAACTGAATAGACTTAAGGAGCGTTTTCCAGAAGATTCATTTTTCAATTTCACCATCCAGATTTCCAGTGGCTCATCCGGAGGAACGAAAAGAGTAAGGCTACTGGAAATCCCGTCGTTAAGGGAATTGATTGTGGTATATCCTATCCCGTGACGGCATTGATAACTTTCCGGCTGTTTGCACACCGGCTTCCAGGCGAGCGACCAATAATTTCCGCTGGCGTCATCTTTCAAATAGAGATATTTCCCCCAATCGTCCTTGATGAGGTCCTGTTCCCAGCGAGTGACCATATTCAACTTGACATCTCCTCGCCAGCTGAAACCACTGCCCGCCTGGGATACGACCAATCCGTAATCGCCGGGACAGATTACGTTGACCCAGGGACGCGGCGTGTCCGGACGGGTTATCACGTACTCCTTCCCGTCGGAAGTAAAGTAACCATATGGATTCTGAAACTTTTTCTCCTCTTCTATCATGTCTTTCCCTTCCGTGCGGGCGAGATTACCTGCCCGCCCATTGCAACCGTAGGGGCGGGACTCTGTGCCCGCCCTGACTTTCGGGTGACCACTGAGTGTCACCCCTACATTACAAGGGCAATGGGTCGAGCAAACCAGAATGCGACCAATCCTCTGGATTTCCTACTAACCCTTTCCTTACCGGATTTGCAATAATATAATCGCAGATGGCTGTCAAATCTTCTTCTTTTCTCCCCACATGATCATAAAAACTTCTCTGCCATAGCTTGCCTTTTATACCATGCTTCCAACTCAACCTCGTTGTATAGCTCTTGAAATCTCCAAGTATCTTCGAAACGTCTTCGGAAGACTCTCTTCCGCAACTTGGCCGTGGCGATAGAACGACGTGTAAATGGTCAGGCATCAGACAGTAGCAATAAAGAAAAATCTTGCCTTCGTCTCTCAAAGATAGAAGAGATTTCAATATTTCTTGAGCTAACCCACGACTTAAGAAGGGACTTGATAAATGTCTCGCACACATTGTTATGAAATACACGTAATCAGAATTGCTATAATCGAAATTTTTTAACCGTATGGCTTTTCTGCGTTTCGATAGATCCTGCCATCTGTACATTAATCCTTCTTTTCGGGCGGGCACGGAGTCCCGCCCCTACAATCCCGGATGCGGCGGGCACGGAGTCCCGCCCCTACATTTTACAAGGGGATGGATAGTTTTTGGTATTTGCCGTTTGGTTTAAAATGAATCTTTAATAGACCGCCAACATAATTAGAAGTGGCTTTCTTTCCGTCAATTCTTACTATTTTTGGCTTCTTTGGGCGGCCACGGAGTGCCGCCCCTACACAGGAGAGGACAATTTCCGCATCCCTTCCTGCTACTCCTCGCACCAATAAAGTTACCGGTTTACCAACCTTGTACTCCAAAATTTCCACAGTGGACCATCTTATTTTAATCTCTTCTGATAAAGGAACGTTTAATGGTAAAACCGAAGCCGAACGTCGGGGAATATGAATCAGTCCTCGCTCGGGCAGACTGATTATTTTTCTCTCCCCCGGCATCCTCAGTGATATCTTCACGTTTTCAGGTTCATCTTTATAATTGCTGAGGAAGAGAAATCCATATCTACTTTTATTCGCTGCCCGCTGTGTGCTTCTCACCGTCGCCGTAACCTCCCCTAACTTCACCGCAATAGAAGGCTTGACGCCCATCTGGCTGGCAAAACTTCTTATCAGGTCAACGTGGTAATCAAAAACGTGAGAAATTCCAAAACCAAGAGCTAGAACTCGCCCCTTTCCCTTCTTCTTCAACAATCCGCAAGGCTTTCCGTCAAGGGTTCTGGCAACAACGGCGTCCGAACGTGCACTGACACGAAAAATCGTTGTCTCTCCCCGTCCCAGTATCTCTTTTCCTTTCACTTCAACTAAATTCTCTCTCACCTTTCCTGAAATCTCTATTCCCAGACCATCCAGTAAGAGAGTTTTTTTCCAGTAAGACAGGTCCATTATGGGCAGTGTGGGGAAGATAATAAGTCTTCCTCCCTTTTCCACGTACTGAGCTAACTTCATTTGCGTCTGTCCATCCATAAAATCGAGACAAAAAAGCCAGAGAGTGGGATGGGAAAGAAGCTCCTCCAAAGAAGTTCTCTGTAAATCCTTCAGGCAATAATTTATTCCAGCAAGCTGAAGTAACCTGGCCACGCCGTCAAAAAAGAGCTGATCTCTCTTCTTCTCCAGTTCTTCTACAAATTTTCCTCTCAGGTATTCCGTAGCATAGTAAGGAGTATAGAATCCAAATACAGTATCGAACTCCTTCTCTGTCAATGCCAACTTTTCTCCGAACGTCTGGATAAACTTACCAAAAGATTTCAAAGGCTCCAGATGTGGTCTCTCCTCGCCCTCCGAAGAGACCGGCGCCTGCCAGTCGTGATAAGTGCCAAAGACCCCCAATCCTTCCGGATTTGTGCCTCCGCAAAATAAATAAGAGTTGACCCCATTCAACCCCTGACTTACCGAACTTTTCAGGAGTAACTCTACATCGGCAGAATCGATTTTGGGACGGCCCCGCAGTAGACCCGTCTGAAGTTCGCAGCAGATGGTGGGAGCATCCGGAAAGGATACCATCTTCATTACCTCCGTGGTGAGCACTACGTCATGAAAGTTATCGTAATCCAGACGACGCGGCTGGTAAGCTCCCCCGAATATCACCTCAGGAACATGCAGGGGAAAATCGCGGAACATTGATACGGTCATAGGACTGTAGATTCCTCTACCCCGAACGTCAAAATCGTAGAATTGGGGAATATTGGCTACCAAGGGGAGATTGATTTGATGAGCTATTGTCTGGCGAACCAAGAATTGATAATACGTGGCGTGATACCAGCGATAGAATTTCGCCCAGTCCCAGAACGCTGGTTTCCAGTCGGAATCTGCACGACCATCCAGCTGTTCGATTTGACTGAAGTCTTTATAATCTGTTCCGTAATTCTTATTTAACCCGTTAATGTCACCATATTTTTTCCGCAGGAAATCCCGGTATAGTTTGGTAGCAGTTGGGCTATAATCCGCAGTCTTGTTTACCCAGTGGACCATCCCTATTTCGTTACATAGCTGGACGAGGACGATATTCCCTCCTCTTGTAACCTGGTGTTCGGCGACAATGGGTAATATGTTCTCATACCATTTTTTTACGTATTTCTGAAATGCGGGATTCAGGTAGGAGACCAGAGTCACGTGAGGCAAGTCACTTAATCCTTTGCCTTCACTATAGACTTCGGGATGGCTCTCTAAAAGCCAGTGGGGAAGCCCCTCGTGAACCAATTCTGCGTTACTTACCGGTCCGACCCTGGCAAAAAAATAGAGGCCAAACTCCTGTAGAAGTTTAATGAAGTCCAGCAAGTTCCGCTCGGGATGGGTCTTTCCCACGAAATCGAAAGAACCCTCCTTCAATTCATGCCACGACCAGGGGACATAAGAACTGATTGTATTAAGTCCGGTAGCCTTAGCCTTTCTTAAGCGGTCTCTCCACTCTCTTCTGGGGATTCTGAAGTACTGGACTTCTCCCGAATACAAAAAGAAAGGCTTGTCCCTGAGAACAAACCCTCCCTCATTCAGTTTAATTTCCTGTCTATCCATTTGTGGGTGGCGTAGGGGACGGACTCTGTGCCGTCCTTGCAATTCAGGTTTACTGTAGGGGACGGACTCTGTGCCGTCCCTGTAATTCAGGTTTACTGTAGGGGACGGACTCTGTGCCGTCCCTGCAATTCAGGTTTACTGTAGGGGACGGACTCTGTGCCGTCCCTGTAATTCATGTTTACTGTAGGGGACGGACTCTGTGCCGTCCCTGTATTCGGGCGGGCACAGAGTCCCGCCCCTACATTGGGCGACCACAGAGTGTCGCCCCTACTGTTTTAAGCCGGTTACGGCGACTCCCTTGATGACGTACCTCTGCGCCAGAATGAAAACGATAATCACCGGAGCCACCACCACCACTGCCCCGGCCATAAGCAGGCCAAATTTTGTTGCGTATTGACCACTAAGATTAGCCAGAGCAACGGGTAATGTGTACATATTCTCTTTAATCATTACGATTAGAGGCCAGAGAAAAGCATTCCAGGAACCCATAAAAGTAAAGATTCCCAGGGCAGCCACGACCGGTTTACAAAGAGGCAGGATAATCGTCCAGTAGATTCTGAATTCGGAGCAACCGTCTATCCTTGCCGATTCGATCAGGTCATTGGGAATGGTAGTAATAAATTGCCTCATCAAGAATATTCCAAAGGCACTTGCTCCCGCGGGAATTATCAATCCCCAGTAGCTGTTTATCAGCCCGATAGTCTTTAACATAAGAAAAACGGGTATCATCGTTATCTGGGCCGGCACCATCAATGTGGCCAAAAGGAGAGCGAATATTTTTTCTCTTCCCGGGAATTTATATTTGGCAAAGGCAAAACCGCCGAGAGAATTCAAAAACAGACTGAATAAAGTTATCCCGAAAGCAACGATTACGCTGTTTTTGAAAAACTGTAAAAAGTTTACCTCGCGAAATAGCGCCCGGTACTGCCCCAGCGTGGGATGCTCCGGAATCCACTGCGGAGGAAAGGTGAATACGCTCTCACTGGATTTGAACGAGGTGGAAATCATCCAGATAAAAGGAGCCAGAGTGATAGCCAGGCCTAAAAGTAAGAGAAGATGAACAAAGATCCTTCTAATCAATGTAGGTATCTTTTCCCACTTCAGTCTTCTTTTCATTTTCATTTACCTTTCCTCCCTTTCGGGAGGACTCCAAAAGATTTTGATATCCGCCCCTAGACCATTACATGTAGGGGACGGACTCTGTGCCGTCCCTGTATTCGGGCGGGCACAGAGTCCCGCCCCTACATTGGGCGACCACGGAGTGCCACCCCTACAGGGCGACCACGGAGTTTCGCCACTTAAACTCCCTCGTAGGCACCTTTCTGTAATCTTACCTGCAAAATTGTGAACGCCACGATAATACCGAAAAGTATATACCCAATCGCAGAACCATAACCCATACGGAAGAACTTAAACGCCTGGTTATACATATGAAGAACGACGGAGATTGTGGAATTTAATGGTCCTCCTTTGGTCATCACGTAAGGCTCGGCAAAAAATTGGAAGAATCCTATCATCGTGGTAACAGTAACAAAGAAAGTGGTGGGCTTTAACCCGGGCAAAGTAACATAACGAAATCTCTGCCAGTAACTGGCGCCATCCACTTTGGCTGCATCGTAGAGTGTGTCGGGAATCGCCTGAAGGCCGGCGAGAAAAATAACCATATTATAGCCAAAATTCTTCCACGCTGCCATAACAATCAAACAGGGCATAGCCAGCTTCGTATTACCCAGCCAGTTCTGAGGCGGCAGCCCTATCGTTTGCAGAGCCCAGTTGATCAAGCCATAATCGGGATTATAGAGCCATCGCCAGACCACGGCCACGGCAACCAGAGTGGTTACTACCGGAGCAAAGTAGGAAGCGCGGAAAAAAGATTTGAATCTGATGAATTCTTCATTCAGGACAATAGCCATAAGAAGAGCCAGGGAGATGGCGAAAGGAACTCCCACCACTACAAAGTAGAATGTATTAAACAGAGACCTCCAGAAAATCTTATCCTGTAGAAGTGTCTGATAGTTCCCCAGTCCCACAAACGAGATATTCTTCCAGTTCGCAAGCCCATAGATATCCCAGTTCGTTAAACTCATAATAAACGAGATAACAACCGGAAGAAAAAGGAAGACAAAAAGAATAGTTAATGAGGGGATAATAAAAATATAGGGAGCGCGATATTTCTTTAGTGAACCGATAATTCTTTGGAGACCGGAAACTCTTTCTTCTTCCGGCACTTCTACTTCTTTTACTTTACTGCGATACTTTTTCCAGAAGAAGACAAGTCCCCATATGAAGACTAAGATTGCCCCCAGGCTCAACAAGAACCTTCCCTTGCTCGCCATTCTCTGTTTCTTTTCCAGTATCTCGTTAATGTCATTAGTCAATGTTCCCAATGTTTGGAACAGGTTCATTTTGCCCAGGATCAACTCTTCCATACGCCTCTGCATAGCGTCGGCAATCTGCTCCCATTCCGGAATATTGGGAGGAGCCTTGGTATAATTAAGTTGGCGGCCGAAGACCTTTAGCATCGGTTTATCGTCGAAGAAGGGGTCCTGCCAGGCAGACTTGACTGCGGGAAGGTCTGTGGTCAATCTATACCATTCCACCTGTATATCCGGCTGGCTCATAAACTCGATAAATTTCCAGGCGGCTTCCTTATGTTTTGACCCTTTGAAAACGACTAAATTACATCCTCCTACGAATGACGTGGGGAATTTTTTCCTGGGCATCATTGCCACATCCCACCTGCCCTCGTATTCTTTCCCCAGTTCGTTCCGCGTGAGTTCTATCATCCAGGGACCGGAGATAAAGATGGGATAAAACCCTGTCCGGAAAGCGTGGAATAGGTCCACGTCCACAGCCTCGGTGGTGGGAACAATCTTCTCCTGGAAGAGCCGGTGATAGAACCGGAAAGCCTCTCGCGTTGCTTCGCTCTCCACGTCGGGCTGGGAATTATCGGGAGTCAAAATGTTGCCACCATTCTCCCAGATGAACATTGACAGGATATTCCAATCTTTGACCGGAAGAGCCATGCCATACTGGTCGATCTTGCCGTCGCCGTCCTTATCCTTGACCAGAGCCTTGCCCACTCTCTCCAGCTCTTCCCAGGTGCGAGGAGGATGGTTGAACCCCGCTTCTTTCAACAAGTCCTTTCTATAAAAAATAACCCTAGTATCCACATACCAGGGAACTCCGTAAACTTTTTCTCCGATGAGATTTGTCTCCCAGGAAGCAGGGAAGAATCTATTTTTGCCGATAATTTCCGACCGGGAAATTAATTCATCGAGAGGCGCCAGGGCTCCCATAGCTTGAAATTCAGCCATCCAGGTTGTTCCCAGCTGGGAAATGTCCGGAGGAATCTCTCCCACTACGGAAGTGATAAGTTTCTCATGCGCCGCCTCCCAGGGAATTGCCTGGGTAATAACCTTGATTCCCGGATTGGCCTCCTCAAATTTCCGAGCCATCTCGGCAATCTTCATTCCCTCGGCGCCCATAGCCCAGATAGTAATAGTCTCCTTTTCTTCTTTTGCCAGGCTATTATTCCTTGAGCAAAAGAGAAAAACAAGGCCAAGCGAAATCAATATGGCAGATTTTTTAAGCGCGGTTCGTTTCCCCATCCCCAGCCAACTCAATAGAATTCTCTGCATCGTAGGGGCGATCCCGACGTATCGGGATGGTCGTCCTGTAGGGGTGGCACTCCGTGGCCACCCAATGTAGAGGCGGGACTCTTTGCCCGCCCGAATACAGGGACGGCACAGAGTCCGTCCCCTACGAAAACCATCAATGATGGGACGGCACAGAGTCCGTCCCCTACGGGAATGCTCTCAATAGAATTCTTCTATCTCCAGCAGATACTCCACTCGCCTGCCAATCTCGTCATTATGAAACCTATTTCTGATTATTCCCTTGTTAAGATAATTATTAAGCGGAATCAGCACCATCGCCTGGTCAAGACACAGATACTTCTGGGATACCTGCCCCGTCTCAACGTCTACCGAATCGTAAAACCCGTACTCTCCATATATATCGGGATAGACCCGGAGAAACTTTTTCAGATTGGCCACTGCCTCCTGCGGCGCAATCTCCAGGGCAAGAAACGTAGCATGGGGAGTCACCACCCCGCCCTCGTAACCTCTCATTCCCAGGTCTTTTACTCCGTACGCGTCATAACCCTCCCCGGGAATCGTGCACGGAGAGAGCCCCCATACCGGATAGCCCTTCTTCTTTGCAAATCTGATATGCGCTTCAACATACCTTGAGTTATTCAAGCCGAGATTCTTCTTGCCCAGCTCCGCCTCCTTGATTACCATAGTAGGCATAAGCCCCTCGAATATACTTCCGCCCCAGCTGGGAACTATCTTCATTCCTTCGTATTCGTAATAACCTTCAAAGATATCTATACCCAGATATTTCTTAAATATACCGCCGGGAGTCTTGTTCTGCCACGTCCACTCCCTGGGAAAGGTGCGATATATTTTGAACCAGTGCTCCGGCGGAACGTCTCCTTTACCGATAGCCATCAAACTGATTGCTCTCGCCTCGGTATAAAAAGCCCCGTAATGGTACTCGGAATATCTCTCGTTATCCAGATGGTACCCGTGGCGCATCTGCCCCTGGGCGCGGTCATAAAAGAAGGAAAAGTCGCGGGAATCTATTATCCTGGTACACCTATCTGCCAGCTCTCCCGGAAAAGCCTGGCGCACGATGATTAGACCCATCATAAGCCATCCGCTATCTACAAAGGAGATAAAATTACTCGTCGGGTTAAGTCTGGTCGTATCGTAGTAATTGTACATAAAGCCATGCGCTTTTTCTAACTTCTCCACCGTGTCCAGACTATTCTCTATTCTCTCTATCGCTTCCTTTTTATCTATGAACCCCAGGTCGTAAGCAGAAACAATCGACACAAAATAGAGACCCAAATCTGTGGTGCTCACATAGTCGCCCGCTGCTTTTTTGGGCGCAACCTGAATATAGTTCAGGGGAAGGTTCCTTTTCCTGTCCACTATATCCCGAAAGTATCCCCAGGTATCCCTGGCTATAGTCTTGAGAAACTCTTTTTCTGCCCTGGGAATATTTCTCTTTATTACCACCTTTTCAGGAAATCCCTTCACATTATCTATCAGTATCTGGGTGCGAGAATCGCCCACAACCAGGTCTGATGACTTTACCTGTTTTGTTTTGAGGTCGCAACCCGGGGAAAGAAAAACATCATCAATATAGATAGTCCCCTTGGGACTGGTAACAACTTTTGCGTCAAAAAGAATCTCCATTTTACTTATTCTGGACCAGTCACTGATGCCCTTGACTTCGCTAAAAAGTATGGGAACCAGTTTCCAGGAACCGTTGATTCCCGTTACCGGGTAGGTTCCATTTTCATTTTCGCCCTTGAAAACTACGTTGAACTTAGTGGTGAATCCCGTTTTCTTATCGCCCTTGACATAGAATACGATGCCATCAAAAATATCGGTTATTTTTTCGCTTAATTTAATGCGTAACCCATTGACGCCGCTATTGGGAGAGTTAAGGTCATAGTCGAGTTTCAGCGAGAAACCTTTCTTGTCTTCCACGCGATTGGAACCAAAAGAGTGAACACAACCTTGAGTTGACTCTGCCTGACAGGGTTCTAGATTATCCTTAGAACAATCATCGAAATCGGCAAGAGATACCGACCCCTGGGGCGCATCCGCCGGAAGGCAGGTTGCTTCTTCCACACATGAACAAAGTAAAATCAAAAAAAGAAACAATCCAAGGAATGTCGGAATTGTTCGCTTCATGGCTGGCCCTTTCAGCCTACATAATCAGTAAGATATGGTTGCCCAATCGACCCAACATAACGTAGAACCGACAGGCGGGAATTTCTATAATATTCGATACTTTACCACAAAAAAAGATAATTGTCAACAATTTAAATCTTGTAGCCGCAGAGCGAAGCTCTGCTTCATAGGATGTTGTAGGGGCGGGACCCTGTCGCCCAATGTAGGGGCGGCACCCTGTCGCCCAATGTAGGGGCGGGACTCTGTGCCCGCCCAGTAGTGGCAACACTCCGTGGCCACCCGATAGGGACGGCACAGAGTCCGTCCCCTACGCGAAAGCAAATACATTATTATGCCTGGATTCTGTATATCTTCTTCTCCGTTTCCATTCGGTCTAAATATGTTCTGGAAACCGGCGTAGCCGGCACGAAGAACGTGCGTTCTGTTCCCATCCTTAATAATTTTTCTGCTTCTTCATTACTCCAGTTCTTTTCTATGAAAGCCCTTAGCCATGGCGTGACTCCACCCTCAACAGCGACCACAAGGCCGACACCTGTGGATACCATCTCTCCCTCGTGAGGTCTATCCAGTATGACCCACAGGACATCTTCCATCTTTCTCCTCGTCCATCTATCCTTGTTGTCAGTGAGTATGGTTACTTCTATTCCACCGACCTGTTCCGTCTTTCTCCCCAGGGCTCCCTTGATTGCCTCATACACATCTTTCGTATTTATTCGTCTCCCAGTCTGCCTCAGAGTACGGCTATCCAGTATCAAATCCTTATCTATGACTTGACGCACAACTTCCGGCGACAAACCGTAATCCAGCATATAGTCCTTAAGCATCTGCTCCATTACTTCTTTGCTCAAGCCTCTGACATTGGAGATGAAAGCGAACTTAATCTTGTCGCCCTTTCCTTGTTTCCCGGCAACTTTTACCATATTCTCCATCACTTTGAATGCGGCAGGGCTCCTTGGCTCAACGGTTACCTTGCCGAATCTAACCTTCGCCTTGAACAGTGCCTGCATATCCAGAGCAAATACCTTCATGCCCTGAAATTCCATGACTTCGGGCCTGATTTCATAACCGGCAATCGGCTCAAAGGTAGGAATCTCGGGAGCCCTATCAACCAGAGCGGGCATTGCTTTTACGAGATAAGGAATGATTCCCTCAGTCAAACCCTTCTCCGGAACTTCCCTTATCAGCCCGATCATTTCCTGGCTTAAAGTATATTCTACTCCCCTATCCAGTCTCTCAAAGATACCGCCGGCAGTCAGATAGTAATTGATTAAGCCGGCAAGCTCGCGGTTAACCTGCCCCTCGGCCGGCAGTCTTCCCTGGACATTCAGAATCATCGCGTATACTAACTCGTGGAGAGCCCGATAGAATAGACCGCTGAGCGTGTTATAACCTCCATTCAATATCACCTCAGCCTGCGACTCTCCTGCTACCGTCTCTACTCGCAACATTGCCCGGCTCTTTGTGAACACTTCTTTCTCTTCCTTCTCGGCTATCATTCGCTCTAACCATTCATAGTTTACTTTTGATATATAACTTAATTTAATATCCTTTTCATTAATCATTGCCTCGCCGGGAACAACTCCGAAGACCTGCTCCAGGACCTCCCAGATGGATGAGCCATGGTTCCATATCTTTGCCCTCATAACTGCCATTAGCACTATCTCCTTTTCAGGAAGTGATAACTTTTCGACGCTATTCTGCCGAATAGCTTTAACAATCGGGCGGACACGGCGTTCCACCCCTACACGTTTAGTCTCTTCCCGGACTGCCCTCTCCAGTTCCTCCATCTTACCTGGCTGTTTCAGTTGCTTCAATAACACCGCGCCATACTTCTCTCTTAAGTTTGCAATCTGTCCAGCCAAAGTCTCGGCAGCAAGATTCAATCTTGCCTTAAGTTCAGGAGGAGCAATTTCGTGGAGAATGTTCAGGGTTCTCAATACCAGGCTCTGGCGGAGGAACTGCTTCTCAGGCTCAGAAAGAGTAGCCCCTTCAGGAATTAGTACTCCCTGGTAGAAATAGACAACCTCTCGCATGTAGTCCGGCCTATTCCTCAGGAGTTCCTGCAACAACTCCTCTAATGTCGGCCCTCTATCTTCAAGGAGTGCCCTCTCTGTTTTTTCTCTTCCCGGAACCTCTCCCAGAACCATCTGACTGAAGTCCACAGGCTCTCCTCCTATTGTTGCTACCGGTACCGTAGTAACTGCTTTTATCAGCGCTTCTCTCTCCACGTCAATTTCAGGCATAACTCCTCTCAGGAAGTCCTCAACAATCCTCTCGGCTGGTCGGGTACTCTTCAGAGTGCCAATCGCTGGGCGACCACGGAGTGTCGCCCCTACAATCTTCACCAACTCTGCCTTTATCTTTCCCGCATCTCTAAAGGTAATCTCTCTATCGCTCTTTACCCCTTCCCCAACCGCCGACACTCCCCGTCCTTTAACCCATCCCCTGAAAGCCCTTACCCCATACTTAATCGCTATGCCACCCGCAACCAATCCCAGCACAATCCCCGCAACACCGAGTAGATCCCATCTACTGGCCTCGTTAACTGCCTGCTTGAGCGCCTCTGCCACAGGAGAACTTGCCCCTTTGCTCACCGCCGGCCATACCATCCCAATAATAATACCTACGCCGAACATCCTGAACAGACTCCTGAATACTCCTCCTTTTTGAGTGGTTGTCTGGGCTTTGGCGACAGATGGTTTGCCCTCTGCTACCTGGGGAGGGGTCCCTTTTAATGAGTAATGATTTCTTCCATTCTTTTTCACTTTAGAAACTTTGTCTGGTGATTTATTTGCCAATTCATTCAAAATGTTCCTTGCAACTCTGTTGTTTATCTTTTCTTGTGATATCCCTAATCTTTGCGCTTTTTTATTAAATTCCTCTTCAAACTTGCTTACAGTCAAAGATTTATGTCCTCGCAAAATTAATATCGCCTCTTCCAAACGTGCTGTTTTTCTTTCTTTTCTATATTCTGAAAATGGTTTGTGACTAATTCCT
>CAYFRM010000070.1:0-10468 GCA_964345635.1 uncultured Clostridia bacterium | reverse complement strand
TCTGTAAATCCGGGAATTATTGGTATGGGCTTAAATGGAATTAGTACGGCAGCATAAACTGAGGCGGTCACTGCTGTCAAGACTACCATTCTGGTATGTTTCCACATAGTAAACAGTTCTTTCATTACTTCACCACCTTATCGGTCTGGGATGGCTGAAATATGTTCTACTATTTTCGGTCGAAGAAGATATTCTTTCCACTGGCAGAGAGAGGGATACCCAGGACCATTTTGACTTTTTCTCCCAGTATTTTTGCCTGAACAGAGGTCCAGCCAATTGTATACATAACGCGGCTATCTACTCTGTTATCGCTGGCAATGGAAACAGCAGAACCTATGGCAATTCCCAAATCGCCGCTATTGTGGGCGCAGCGAGCAAGAGCCTGTTCACATTTACGGCAGTTCTCAAATCCGCAAAAACCGCAATCCAGACCCACCGGATCAAATTTTGTGCCGATTAAAACCACGGCTTGCGCCTGGCGGACGCAATTTGCGTCCCGGGCGAACCCGGCGGCCCGTTCCGTCTTTTTTCCGAATTGTTCCATTTTCCCGGCGAGAGATTCCTTTTCTTTACCGGTTACAACAGTGCTGACAATGTTGTCCATTCCTCGGGCTTTGGGCGCTGTCCTGGCTGCCACGCACATCAAATTAGCTACATATAGTACTCCCTCGGTCTCAGCATCTTTACCAGTTTTAGCCATAAGGTTCTCCTTTCTTAACTAACGTTTCCTTTTTGTCGCAGTAAAATAGTAAATATCCTTCCGTGTCCTTCTGTAAAGTAATTTATTTACTCAGCTTGATGGCTGTGCCGTAGGCCAAAAGTTCAGCGGCACTGCCGATGACGCTAGTGGTCATATAGCGCACGTTGATAATCGCGTCAGCCCCCAGCTTCTCGGCCTGGGCGATCATCCGGTCAGTAGCTACCTTGCGGGCCCGTCCCATCATCTCCGTGTACTCAGTCAACTCACCGCCAAGGACCAATCGCACCAAGGCAGAGAGGTCCTTTCCCAGCCAGATGGCAAAAATAGTGTGTCCTTTGACTAAACCCAGAATATCGGTGACCTCGCGGCCAGGTATATTTGTAGAATTCATTAGCAAAACTCCGGGTTGGGACTGATTAAGTGGAAGCTCCTTTCCTGACGTCGTGCTTTTCCTTTGTTCGATAGCCACTGTCAAAAGGACTAGCAGGATACCACCTAGAAGGCAGAAAATTGCTGTCCTGAGCCACCAGGGTACGACTGGATCGTCACTAACGATAATGTGCCAGGGTATTCCGGCAAATATTGCGGTGAATAGCCCGAGCACGAAAGCCAGGGAGCCAATCAATCGAAGTATTTTCATAATTCCTCCTTTTGCGATTGCCAGGAATCGCAATCCAAAATGTCAGTTAACTTTTCATAGTTGAAATACTTCATTTATGCTTCCAATTTGGCATTTTTTGCGAAGCACTTCGTTTTCACTGTCAAAAAATATTCCTCCCTTTCGGGAGGACTCCATCGGAAAAAGTACCTGTCACTTTTTCTTATCAGATTTTTATGATTTAGTCCCAGGAAGGTTCTCTTTCCGACGGAGAAGAAAATGGCAGCCCCATTTGTTCTTCGGACGTTTTGTCACTCAGGAAATAATCGGTCGGTTCCGTGCCTTTTACGAATGGTAGCAAAACGGCATCCGGGCAGTCTTCCAGGGCCAAAAGCCCTGTTCTCGGGTCTATCTTCACGAATACGATATTGGGGGGAACGGAGAATTCCAAAACAGGAGTATCCTGCAGGGCCTCTTTCATAAATTCTGTCCACATAGGACAGGCTGCCACTGCTCCGCTCTGTCTATCTCCCAGGGTATGATTATCGTCATATCCCACCCACACACCGGTTACCAGATTGGGGACAAACCCGATGAACCAGGCGTCGGTAAATTCATTGGTTGTGCCCGTTTTTCCCGCTCTGGGGCGACCTATGCGTTTGGTGTACCAACCGGTCCCTCTCTCGGCAACTTCCTTCAATAGGTGCGTCATAATGTAGGCAGTTTGGGAAGATAATACCGCTTCCTCCTCCGGGAAGTTCTCTTCCAGGACATTTCCACTGGCATCTTCCACTCTAATAACGGCATAAGGCTCGGTTCTGATACCCTGGTTTGCCAGGATTCCGTAAGCTGAAGTTATTTCCAGCGGCGTGAGTACCGATGAACCTAAGGCGAGAGACAGTGTTTTCTCCAGGGGACTTTCTATACCCATTTTTTTAGCATAACCGGCGGCAGTAGTGGGTCTGATTCTGTCCAATATTTTTACGGCGCAGACGTTGATGGAATAGGCCAAAGCATCGCGAACCGAGGTTCGCCCGAGGAAAGTTTCTTTGTAGTTCTGGGGAATCCAGATGTTTTCAGGGTTTATATTCTTGACAATTTCCGGGTCTATGTCGGAAAGGTCGGTAGTGTTGGAAAGAAGTTTCCAGTGTATGCCATCATTGTAATAGGCAACGGGAGAATCTTCAATGGGACTCACTACTGTATACCCGTTATCAATAGCAGCGGTATAAATAAATGGCTTAAACGCACTTCCCGGTTGTCTTTTTGCCTGAACTGCTCTATTGAATTGACTTTCCTCAAACTCTCGACCTCCCACCATTACCCTGATCTGTCCTGTGGCAGGATGGATGGCTACGATGGCGCCCTGGACTCTTCTCTCCGCGACCTTTTCCATTCCCTCTGGTTGAATCTCTTCCGGTTCCGGGCCTTCTCTCTTTTTCATCTCGTCGAACTCATCCAGTTTCTCTGCCAGAAACTTTTCTGCAATTTTCTGCATTTTCAAGTCCAGAGTTGTGTAAATCCTAAGGCCGCCTTTAAATATGGCGTTAGTCCCATATTTTGGCTCCAATATTTGTCTTACGTACTCCACGAAATAAGAACCTTGTGACATTTTCAATTGATGTTTTTCGAATGGTAGCGGATAGTAATTGGTCTCTTTTTCCTCGTCTTCGGTAATAAATCCACATTCCACCATTCTATGAAGTACGGTGGCCCTCCTCCTATAAGCGCGGGCAACGTCCACGAAAGGAGAGTACCTGTTGGGCGCTCGTGGAAGTCCTGCCAGGAGAGCCGATTCTGCCAGATTCAACTCTTCGATATTTTTTCCAAAATAGATACTGGCGGCTTCTTGAACTCCGTAAGCAGCCTGGCCAAAATAGACTTGATTTAAATACAACTGTAAAATTTCTTCTTTGGTGTAATCTTTTTCTAACTGGATGGAAAGGAGCAATTCCTTTATCTTTCTTTCAATCGTTTTTTCCCTGGTTAAGAATAAGGCCTTGGACAGTTGCTGAGTTATGGTGCTTCCCCCTTCCACAATCTGACCGTGCTTCAGGTTGGCCAGCATAGCCCTGGCAATAGCGTGCAGGTCTGCTCCCCAGTGTTTGAAGAACCGCTGGTCTTCAACAGCGATAACAGCGTTCTGCAGGTCTACGGGAATTTTGGATAGAGGGACAAGGGCCCTTCTTTCCACGAAAAGCTCGGCAATAACTTCCCCGTTGATATCGTAAATTTGAGTAATCAGGTTTGGTCTATACTCATCAAGGGTATCGATGCGAGGTAGCTCCGTCAGGTAATGCCTCAAAGTTAATATGGTGATTACCAAAATTACAAATACAGAGGCAGAAATTATCCATATGGCTCTTTTACGAGATTTGATTTGTATGCGAATCATAGATTGCTTCACTCCGTTCGCAATGACAGAAATTCCTGAAATATTATAGCAAATTGAAAAAATTTGTAAAGTTCTATATTTTTTGTCTGTACTTGACATCGTCATATGATTGTGATAGAATTGTTGACAAAGATTTGACCGAAGGAGGGCGTAATGGAAGAGAAGAACGTTTTGGAAAGGTTGGCGGAGATAAATCCTGCGGCCGAGATATGGTGGGATTCTTCACCGCTAATTTACCAGAGCTGGGTGGAGGAGATGCTTAAAGAAGCAAAAGAAGAAGACAGAGACGTAATGAAAAGACAATTCACCCGGCTATATAATCCTGACAAACCTGAAGAGACGCTATTTAGAGGCGTGACCACAAATCCTCCCCTCTGCCTGAACGTATTCAAGATTCACGGAGATTACTGGGCGAAGTTCGTGGACGGACTTATTGAGAAGAATCCGGGGATAGATAAGGAAAACCTCTTCTGGATGACCTATAAGGAGATAGTCAAAAGAGGGTCCGGGATGTATTCAGGGGTTTTTGAAAAATCGAATCACAAGTATGGATACATTTCGGCCCAGGTTGACCCCCGGGAAGTATACAATGAACAAAAGATGCTGGAGCAAGCCAAGGAACTCTCAGGCATTGGTCCTAACGTTATGATCAAGATTCCTGGCTCAAAAGAGGGTTATAAAGTCATCAAAACTTTGACTTCTATGGGAATTCCTACCAATAATACTCTGGCCTTTACCATTCCCCAGTTTTTGACTTGCGCTGAGGCGGTGAAAGAGGGAGTGGAGATTGCCAAGAAGAACGGTGTTGATCTATCCCGGTGGCGGTCGGTTATAACCGATATGACAGCAAGGTACGGAGATCTGGGAGGCCTGGCGAAAAAAGCAAAAGAGAAAGGAATTGAGCTTTCCGAGGAAGATGTGCGGTGGGCGGAACTGGCGATATTTAAGAAAGCCTACAAGCTCGTTAAAGAGAGAAACTACCCCAGTAAAATGCTTATGTGTTCTATGCGCATAAGTCCGCCGATAAACGGGAAACAGATTGCCTCCTGGCACGTAGAGAAGGTTGCGGGGGCAGATATTGTCTACACCTGCCCGCCAAAATATATTAAGGGGCTGATGAAAATCAGTGACAACATCAAATTCAAGGACTCCATAGAGGAAGAACCACCCAAAGAGGAGCTGGATAAACTTCTCCCGGTTCCTTATTTCGAAAAAGCTTACAGGGAAGATGGTCTTACGCCGGAAGAGTTTAATACGCACGCAGCTGTTGTGGCGACCGCTGAGGAGTTTTCCAATGCTACCAGGGGGATGGTCGATTTCGTTAATCAGAGGTTGGAAAATAGGAAAATTTAGTCAAAGGGGCCCTATGAAAAAGCACAAAGAGAATTTAGACGGTATTTTTCTTCCCATAAATACTCCTTTCCTGAAGGATGAGAGTATTGACTGGGACGGTCTCAAACGCAATATGGATTTTTATGCCAAGTCCAAAGCCATTGGCTTTCTGGCCCTGGGCAGTAACGGAGAGAACAAATCTCTCGATGAAGGCGAGAAGCTAAGAATACTGGAGACGGTTTTAGAGTATAAAGCGCCCCACCAGAAAGTGATAGTTGCTTGCTTTGTGGAATCTACGCGGCAGGCCCTCCGTTTTATCAAGAAAGTTGATTCTATGGAAATAGATTACTTCAATCTGCTTCCTCCTTTCTATTTTCGTAGCCGGATGACGGATGAGGTATTGGCGGGATATTTCACCGCATGCGCCGAGAGTTCGGCAAAACCGGTCCTGCTGTACAATGCGCCGAAATTCTCGGGAGTGACTCTTTCGCCGGAATTGGTGGCAAAGCTGAGCGAACACGAAAATATAGCGGGGATAAAAGATAGCGCTTCCAGCGGCATCGAGAGGTTTATCGACGCGGTTCCCGACGATTTTGTGGTGATGGCAGGAAGTATTGGCTTCATGTTCCCCGCGGTTGTTTACGGCGCCGTGGGAGGAGTGATTTCCATGGGCAACTATTTTCCCGATTTAACGCAGGAGCTCTACCTTCTGGCTAGAGAGAAAAGTATGGAAAAGGGAGAAAGACTTCACCTGCGTCTTTCCGAACTGAATAAGAAGATATCCGGCGCCTACGGCGTTGCCGGCGTGAAGGCGGCAATGGATCTGGTGGGACTCGTGGGTAGCCTTCCCAGAAAACCTCTTCTGGGACTTAAGGAAGACCAGAAAGAGAAATTGAGAAAAGACCTCGAGGAGGCAGGACTTTTAAAGCCCCGTTAGAAATGGATGTCAGAAATTTTCTTTTGGGAATTTCTAACGGCGTAAAGGGAGGATAATGAATGGCTCGAAAAGGAGTCATCCTGGCTTTGGATATCGGCACCACAGGTTTTAAACTGGGGCTTTTTGACAGGGAAGGGGAACTCATAGAGATGACCAACACCTACTATCCCATCAATGCCTATGACGGCAAAGCCGATTCCGATCCGGAAAAATGGTGGGCAGGGTTTCTCGACTGTCGCAAGTGTATGAAGAGTTCTCTGGAAGATGTGGAAGTTATGCCTATGGGCGTTACCACACCCGGGGCAATGATTCTCGATAAAGAGGGCAATCCCTTAACTCCCGCAGTTCTTTTTATGGATAGGCGCTCTCCCGAACAGGCTCAGGAAATTCGAGACAAAATCGGAGAAGAAAGGCTGTTATCGGAAACGGCTAATCTTCCTGTTCCCGGAGGTTGCACCGCCTCTACGATTCTCTGGTGGAGAGACAACCTCCCTGAAGTATATAAGAAGGGACACGTTTTTGCTCACA
The DNA here is from genome assembly GCA_964345635.1 of uncultured Clostridia bacterium. Lineage (GTDB taxonomy): Bacteria > UBA6262 > WVXT01 > WVXT01 > WVXT01 > WVXT01. The sequence continues at coordinate 3,978 of CAYFRM010000070.1, read as the reverse complement.
CCAATACTTTTTTCGGCGCTCGCTTAACCGGCAAATTCGGTATGGATGCTTCCACTGGCTCCTTGACTGCGCTGTTCAATACCACCCGGCCGGAGAAAGGCTGGAACCGCGAGATTGTCCGGGAGCTGGGGATTCCCGAAGAGAAGTTGCCACCCTATGTCAGGAGCTGGGAAGCTGTGGGAACTCTGAAGCCGGAGATGGCCAAGAAATTGAATCTCAGGGCAGGAATTCCGGTGTTGATGGGCGGCAATGACGTGGCCTGTGCCGATTTGAGCGTGGGATTGTCCGAACAGGGAAAGATAGTCGATATCCTGGGCACCTGTGAAATATTGACTACCTGTCTGGAGACGCCCATTGCTTCTCCCCGACATAATATCCGCTGCCACGTGATTCCTGGTCGCTGGATAACTATGTTCGTTCTAAATACGGGAGGAGAAGCGTTTAAATGGTTTGCCAGTGTATTCTGTAAGGATATGAGCCTGGACAGTTTCTTTAAGGATTTCTTGCCGCAAGCTCTGAAAAAGGTACTCCAGCGGGAGAAGAAGGAGGGAGTTTCGGACGTGCCCGGTTTTCTTCCCTATCTGTCGGGAGACAGGTATTCCGTAGAGAATATATGGGCTTCCATAACTAATCTCCGTCTATCCCATAACCGTGAAGATATCCTGGCGGGAATGGTCAAGACTTCTATGGAGTTAACCGCCGAGCATCTCAAAGAGTTATCGGAGAAAGTTAAACTTTCCCGGGAATTGATTCTTACTGGCGGCGCTATTAATCCTGTTTTTATAGAAGCAAAGAAGCGCTGGATGGGAGATTTTAAGTACGTCATAAAAGAGCAGTCTTCCCTCCAGGGATGCGCTATCCTGGGCAAAATGTTCCTCGACGGCGCATTTAAGAAGGGATAATTTTACCCCGGTGGAAATTTTGCCATACACCTTTGTGTGGAGGCATTTCTAACGGGGTTTACTTTTTTTACCATATATGATAGAATTAACGTGGTGAAGAACGGCTGGAAAAGGATAAGGTTATGTTTGGTTCCATTTTAAGAAAGATTTTTGGCAGTAAGGCCCAGAGAGACGTCAGGCGGCTTCAGCCACTGGTGGAAACGGTAAATTCTTTGGAGCCCACGATAAGTAAGCTTTCCGATGAGGAATTGAGAGGCAAGACGGAAGAGTTCCGGCGTCGAGTGAGCGAGAAGGCGGAAGGATATAGAGAGGAATTGGAAAAGGCAGAAGAGTGGCTTAAGGAAGCCATATCGCCGGAAGAAAGACAGAAAGCAAGAGACGAATTGAAGAAGGTTAGAAATACGATATTGGAGGACGTGTTACCGGAAGCTTTTGCCGTGGTGAGGGAAGTAGCCAAACGCACCCTGAATATGCGCCACTTTGACGTGCAAATTATGGGGGGAGCTGTCCTCTATGAAGGCAAAATTGCGGAAATGGCTACGGGCGAAGGAAAAACGCTGGTGGCCACTATGCCCATCTATCTGAACAGCCTGGGAGGCTATAAGACTCATTTAGTTACTGTCAATGATTACTTAGCGAAAAGGGATGCGCACTGGATGGGGCCGATTTATAAATCCCTGGGATTAAGCGTGGGTTTGATCCAGCATGATATGGCTCCTTCCGAACGGCGAATGGCCTATAGTTGCGACGTTACTTATGTAACGAATAACGAGCTCGGATTCGACTATCTAAGAGACAATATGGCCCATTCCCTGGAGGAGTGCGTGTTGGGTAAGCTGGACTACGCTATAGTTGATGAGGTGGATAGCATCTTAATCGATGAGGCGAGGACTCCTCTGATTATTTCCGGACCCGCCGAGGAATCGACGAATAAATATTTTATCATTGACCGTCTCGTTCCCCGCCTGAAAGGCAAGTTTGTTACCGAGAGGGAACAGGTAGATGCTAAATATAAAGGTGAGGATTTAGAGAAGGGTTACGATTACATTATGGATGAAAAGTCAGGGACAGGTACCCTGACCGAACTGGGAGTAAAGAAGTGCGAGAGAATGCTGGGCATAGATAATCTTTACGATGATATACAGACCGAGTGGGTGCACCATATTAACCAGGCACTGAGAGCACGTAACCTGTTCAAAAGAGACGTCCATTATGTGGTAAAAGATGGCAAGGTGGTTATCGTGGACGAGTTTACCGGAAGGTTGATGCCCGGCAGAAGGTGGAGCGACGGGTTACACCAGGCGATTGAAGCAAAAGAGAACTTAAAGATTGCCGAAGAGAACCAGACCTTAGCTACCATTACCTTCCAGAACTATTTTAAATTATACGACAAGCTGGCCGGGATGACAGGAACAGCAGCTACGGAGGCGCAGGAATTCTGGAAAATTTACGGATTGGACGTGGTGGTTATCCCTACCAATAAGCCTTTGATAAGGACTAACTACCCTGACGTAATCTACAAAACGGAGAAGGAGAAATTCGACGCGGTCATTCGGGAAATTGAAGAACTGTACAAAATGGGCCGCCCTGTATTGGTGGGAACGAGATCGATTGAGAATAGCGAGAAGTTAAGTGAAATGCTTAAGAGAAAGGGTATTGCCCACAACGTGTTGAATGCTAAGTATCACGAGAGGGAGGCGCAGATTGTCACCCAGGCGGGAAGTAAAGGCACAGTGACCATTGCCACCAATATGGCTGGCAGAGGAACAGATATCGTATTGGGCGGTAATCCCCCCAACCCTGCTGAACACAATGAAGTAGTTGAGTTAGGGGGTCTGCACATATTGGGAACCGAGAGGCACGAAGCGCGCAGAATAGATAATCAGCTGCGTGGTCGCGCCGGACGGCAAGGTGACCCCGGCTCTTCCCGATTCTATCTTTCTCTGGCAGACGAATTGATGAGACTTTTCGGCTCGGCGCGCATAGCTCAGGTAATGGATAGATTAGGACTGGAAGAGGGACAGGATATCCAGCACCCGTTAATTTCCCGGGCTATAGAGTCGGCTCAGAGAAAAGTGGAAGCGATGAACTTCGATATCAGAAAGCAGCTTCTGGAATACGATAACGTGATGAGTAAGAAAAGAGAGGTAGTATATAAATGGCGGAGAAAAGTTCTGGAAGGAGCCAATCTAAAAGAGGATATACTGGCTTTGTTTGAGGACCTTATCGACGATAAACTTTTCCTCTACGCTCCTCCCAAGGTCTATCCCGAACAGTGGAATTGGGAGGCAATTTCCCAGTGGCTGAAGCGCTCTTTCAATATCTCTTTTTCGGTTCCTTTAGAAGATTTGAAACGGATGCGGCCGGAAATCTTAGGCCAGACGATAGCGGAGCGAATTAAGCAGGCGTATGACGAGCGGGAGAGGGAAATGGGAGAGGAGATGATGCGCTTTATTGAAAGGATGGTCACTCTTCAGGTCGTGGACACACGCTGGAAAGACCATCTTTACGATATGGATAAATTAAGAGAGGGAATAGGACTGCGCGCTTACGGACAGAAAGATCCCCTCATTGAATATCAGAAAGAGTCTGAATGGGCCTTCGATGCTATGCAACAGCATATGAGGGAGGAGATTTCCGGTTACATCTTTAGAGTGAAAGTGGTGGCTGAGCAGGCACGGGCAAGAGCTCTCCCGACGAGAGAGGTGGCTCAGAGGCCTACCCCGGGCGCAGGAAAATACCGGGAGATGCCTGCCCGGGAAGCTGCGGCTTCCGCTTCTTCTATTCCCACGCCTTTTCCCAAACGGAGAAAAATCGGGCGGAACGACCCCTGCCCTTGCGGCAGTGGGAAGAAATATAAGAAATGCTGCGGAAGATGAGTATGCTCAGGATTTGGTTCGTTCGCTGATAATTTTTTGCTCTTCGAGCACCGCCAAAAATCTCAGGAGTTTCCCCCGTCTTCGCGGGGCTAAACTCTAATCTTCGATTTTTGGCTAAAAATTCTAATGCTCCCTATACCAAATCCCTTCGCATTAGGGTGAATTATCGAAGCTGTTAACAAAGTATCTTTTAAATG
>CAYFRM010000069.1:0-11983 GCA_964345635.1 uncultured Clostridia bacterium | reverse complement strand
TGATACAATACTTAATATCATCCAACCCCTGGCCTTTCTTATACAATTTCAATGTTTCCGGATTAATCGATTCAAAGCCAACCATGAGAAGCCGGCAATTGGTTCTGGACATAAGCTTCAGGAGCTCCGTATCCTTTGCTACGTCCACCCGAACTTCTGCTGTCCAACTAAAATTCAATTTGCGTCTCAGACATTCTTCCAGTAAGACCTTTATCCTCTCTCTGTCAGCCGTAAAGTTATCGTCCGAGAAGAAAAACTTTCCGAAGCCCTGTGAGATACGCAATTCCAATTCCTCAAGAACGTTTTCCGAACTTCGAAAACGGTACTTCTTCCCGAACATCCGGGTAACCGAACAGAAAACGCAGTCGTATGGACATCCTCGGGAAGTTAAGATTGATATATATTTGAACTTCGCATTCCCGTTACGCAGCAGCCCTAAATCCGGAAAAGAAAGCGTGTCCAGGTCCAGCACAGGAATTCCCTCAACTACAGGCGAAGTCTCTCTACCATTACTTACCACATCAGAAATTACCTTTTCCGCCTCTCCTTTTATTACTGTATCGGCATGTTGCAATGCTTCCTCAGCCATAAAGGTAACATGGGGACCTCCCATAATTACTCTCACATTGGGTCTGACCTTCTTGAGGGCATCGGCGATACGGTAAGCTCTCTGTGCGGTGCAGGTCATAGTGGAAAATCCCACTACGTCTGAGCTTAACAACTCTTTATCAATATTTCCCGTCTTTTCATTATAGACTTTCGTAAAATCTTCCGAAAGAACTGAAACGTCGTGCCCTTCTCTTTTCAGAATTGCGCCCAGATAGAAAGCTCCCAGGAGAGGTACCATGGTTAAACCGTAAGCATTAAAATCCGCTCTGGGCTGAATAAAAGTAACTTTGCTCATCCCACCTCGCTTGCAGTAGTGCAGCCCTTTATGGGCACTCGGATTTATTTTTTGTCTTCTATTTCCTTCAATATGTCTTCAATGAACCGCTCAACCTTAACCGGACCCAGGTCTTTCCGGTCTCTTCTCCTTACAGCGACCGTCCCTGCTCCCGCCTCCCTCTTCCCGATGACTAACATATAGGGAATTTTCTCAAGCTGGGCATCGCGAATCTTCTTATCTATTTTCTCATTGGCAAAATTTGCTTCCACTCTGATAGACTTTTCTTTCAACTTATTATAGACTTTCTCGGCATACCCCACTTCTGAATCGGTAATGGTAAGAACCGTTGCCTGCACCGGAGCAAGCCAGACGGGAAAAGCACCTCCATAATGTTCTATGAGAACTCCAAAAAACCTCTCCAGGGAACCCAGAAGTGCCCGGTGAATCATTATCGGCCGGCGACGCTGCCCGCCGGCGTCTATAAAGGTCATATCAAACCTCTCGGGAAGATTAAAATCTACCTGGATAGTGGACCATTGCCATGCTCTTCACAACGAATCTTTTATTTTTATATCTATTTTCGGTCCGTAGAAGACTCCCTCGCCCGGATTAATCGCGTACGCAAGCTTTACCTTATCCAGCGCTTTCTTTAATGCATATTCCGCCCTCTCCCAACTTTCTAGAGTTCCCACATATTTTTCCGGCCGCGTGCTCAAAGCAACGTCAAAATCGGAAAAGCCAAACGTGTTTAACATAAAAAGAACAAACTTAATCACTCCCACAATCTCATCTTCCAACTGTTCCGGGCGACAGAAAATATGGGCGTCATCCTGAGTAAACCCGCGAACGCGCATCAGACCATGCAGGACTCCCGAACGCTCATAACGATACACAGTTCCCAGTTCCGCCCAGCGAATGGGCAATTCACGATAGCTCCTCACTCTGGTTTTATAAATCAGTATGTGCCCGGGACAATTCATCGGTTTGATTATATACTTCTGCCCTTCTATATCCATAGGCGAATACATATACTCCTGATAGAAATCTACGTGACCGGAAGTTTGCCATAAATCTACTCTGGCAATATGGGGAATGTCCACCAGCTGGTACCCGTTCTTCAGATGTTCCTTTTCCCAGAAATCTTCTATTACTTTCCTGATACTTGAACCCTTAGGATGCCAGTATATGAGTCCCGCTCCTGCCCTCTCGTGCATACTGAACAGGTCAAGCTCAACTCCTAATTTGCGATGGTCCCTCTTCTTGGCTTCTTCCAGGAGATACAGATATTTATCCAGTTCCTCCTGGGAAAAAAATGCCGTCCCGTAGATTCTCTGCAGCCTCTCTCTCTTCTCATCGCCCCGCCAGTAAGCGCCGGCAACGCTCAACAACTTAAAATATTTCACCTCATCCGTGGACTTGACATGGGGACCGCGGCAGAGGTCAACAAAACCTCCCTGCTCGTAGATAGTCACCTTGTCGTCGTCCAGGTCCTGAATCAGTTCCACCTTATACTTTTCTCCTCTTTCGCCAAAGAACTGCAACGCCTCTTCTCTCGTCTTCTCCGAGCGAACGAAAGGATAATTCTTCTTGATAATCTCCTTCATTTTTTCAGCAATTTTTTCCAAATCCTGCGGAGTAAACGGCTCTTTCTTATCAAAGTCATAGTAAAAACCATCGGCAATAGGCGGCCCGATAGCGAGCTTCACGTCGGGAAAGAGTTCACTAACCGCGTGCGCCATAATATGGGAACAGGAATGACGCAGTGCCTCCAAATCTTCCTCAATCTTTTCACTTTTCCTAGCCACTTGCATCTCCTGACTACAATCAAAAAATCTAATACTAATGGTGGGCGGTACTGGACTCGAACCAGTGACCTCATGGATGTCAACCATGCACTCTAACCACCTGAGCTAACCGCCCCAAACAAAAAAGTGACAGGTACTTTTTTCGGTTCTGGAAAAAGTGACAGGTACTTTTTTCGGTTCTGGAGGCGCGGGTCGGATTCGAACCGACGAATAAAGGTTTTGCAGACCTCTCCCTTAGCCACTTGGGTACCGCGCCAGTGTCAGAAAACCCTTTATGTCCGAGTGTCTCTTATTAGAAGCGCCGTCCACCGCCTCGTCTTCCTCCACCTCGACGGCCTTCGGGGCGAGGGCGAGCTTCGTTAACCTTGATTGGTCGTCCCTTTATTTCCTTGCCATTCAGGTCAGCGATAGCCGCCTCGGCCTCGGCTTTGGCGGGCATTTCCACGAATCCGAATCCTCTAGATTCGCCACTGAACTTGTCCTTAATGATACTGACGGTTTCGACCTTTCCAAAGGCTTCAAAAGCTTGTCGCAAATCTTCTTCGGTTACATCACGCGACAAATTACCTACGTATATGTTCATTCTCACCTCCTCCAATTCAGTCAATATCAACAATCTTTATTGAGACCCTTTATTTTCCAATATATTCTGCTAAAGCCTATTTCCTGTGTCCCCAGCGAAGCGTCCCTTTTAGAATTTTAATACCATATTTCAAGGTCTATGTCAATCTTTTATTCAATGGGATATTTCTTCGCTTACCGCTCTTAATGATTGGGAACTGATCCTTCAGGAAAGAAAAGTGGAGTCGGTCACTCGGCAGGTTGAAAAGGTCACCTTGACCTTTTTATTTTTCTTATGTCCTGAACAATAAAATAGAAACAAGGAATCACAATCAGTGTGAGACTGGTAGAGAACATCAGGCCCCAGCTGATAGCAAGCGCCATAGGTCTTAAAAACGGGTCCAGTCCACCGATACCATAGGCAACTGTGGCTATGCCACAAACTGTGGTAAGTGTAGTAAGTATAATCGGCCGGAAACGGAGCCGTGCCGCCTCTATAACGGCCTCCTGGACGGACATCTTTTCTCGCCTTTTATTTACAAAATCGACAAGGACAATAGAATCGTTAACCACAACGCCTGTCAAGCCGATAAAACCTACCATAGCCAGAAAACTCAGCGGCTCCCCGTGTACAACCAACGATATCAATACACCAATTAAGCCAAAAGGAATCGTGAACATAACCACAAAAGGCTGAATCAGAGAGTTAAATTGCGTGGCCAGAATCAAATAGATAAGGATAGCAGCTACCAAGAACGCTTTAACCAGGCTTCTCACAGAATCCATAGTTTCCTTGCGTTCCCCGCTGAAAGCGAGACTGTTACCCGGATACTGGACAGGGACATCGCTAAATTCTTTTTCTATCCTCGTATTTGCTTCCAGTGAAGTAATCTTTTTCGTATCCACGTCTGCCGTTACTGATATGAATCTTTTCCCATCGACGTGCTTGACAGAACGCAATCTTTGGGCGTAGTTTAGTTTTGCCACTTTTTTAAGAGGCACAAGATTATTAAACCTATTGGCAACGACAATTTTCTCAAAGATAGACGGGTCGGACTTCTGCTCCTCGGGAAGCCGCACCAGAACCCGCACCTCTTTTTCTGCCGTCTCCCTCTTTATAGTAGTGGCAACGACGCCGGAAAAAGCAGCCCGTATGGCAAAGGCAATCTGTGAATTGGTCAAGAAGGCCCTCTGCGCCATCTTCTCATCTATGATTACCTGAATCTCTTCCGCCCCGAGATTGTAATTATCAGCAACGTCAACTACGCCGTCAATTTTTGAAACGAACGTTTTTATTTTATCTGTTATTTTCTTCAACGTGCCAAACTCTTCTCCTACAATCCTGGCGTCAATAGCGCTCCCTACCGGTGGCCCGCTGGTCAGCCGCTCAAAATATATTTTTTCTACTCCTTCGGGTTTCAATTCTTCCGCGAGAGATTCTACTTTAGGTCTCAGTCCCTGTATGATATTTTGCACTGTTTCTTTTCTCGTGCAGGCAGAAGTCAAATAAACATTAATCTGCGCAAAGTTACTTCCGCTTTTTGCCGCGGGATCGTATCCTCCCTCCTCGCCAATCCTGCCCACAACAGTCTCGTACGCATCAAGACAGGTGCCGGGAATTCCGTCCACAATCCTCTCCACTTTGCTCACCAGGGTATTTGTCTTTTCCAGGGAGACGTCCGGCCCGGCTTCCAGCCGAATCATAAAAACTTCGTCAGCACTGGCAGGGAAAAGTATGAACGGGACGGTAAATCTCGCCAGAAGGAAAGAGCCTGTTAAAAGTATTATGACCGCTAAAAGAACTTTGTACCGGTTATCCAACGCTTTTTTCAAAATAGAACTGTATCTGTCAAGGACCCATCCAAACGCTTTACTCTTTCTTTTTCCTGAATCCTGCTTAACCTGCCGGGCAAAATCTGCCAGGTGAGAGGGCAGTATTATAAAAGCTTCCGCGAGAGAAGCTGCCAGAGCCATTATTATTATAAGAGGGACGTATTTTGCAAAACTACCTAACATACCCCTCATAAAAAGAAGCGGAGAAAAGGCGACGATGGAAGTCAAAACTGTGGCAATAACCGGACGCGCCACTTCCCCCGTTCCCTCAATCACTGCCTGTCGGGGATGGATTCCCTGTTCAATATAGCGATAACTGTTCTCCGCAATAATTATGCCGTCATCAACGACGATCCCCAGAACGATTATCAGTCCCATCAGGGTCAGTAGATTGATAGTCAGGCCAAAATAATTCATAACCATAAAAGTAATCAAGAACGAGATGGGTATGCCCAGCGCTGTCATAAAGGCAGATACGGGTTTTAGGAAAAGGAATAGCAGTATGAGCACGAAAACAAAACCAATAACTCCGTTTGTAGATAAAACAGTCAATCTTCTGTTAACATAGTAGGAAATATCGTTAAAAGTTGCTATGCGAATCTTCTCGGGAATTCTATTCTTGAACTTCTTGACTTCTTTACGCACGTCATCGACAATCTTGATGATGTCTCCCGTCTCCCTTTTTATGACAGTCAAAACTATTGACCTCATTCCAAAAACTTTGGTAATCGTCTCTTCTTCAGAAAACGCTCCTTTCACGCTGGCTACGTCTTTTACTCTCACCCAGTTTCCCAAGTCGTCCGACCTTATGACCGTGTTCTCAATGTTTTCTTTTGTTTCCAGCTCCCCTTTTACTTTTACCAGGTATTCCTTCCCCCCATACGTAAATTTTCCACCGGGAATGTCAACGTTCTGAAGCCTGAGGCTTTCTGCAAGTTCAGAAAACGAAATATCATACGCCAGCATGTTCTCTATCTCTGGCTCGACCCAGAACTCTTCATCCCGCCACCCCGACCTGGCGACAGTAGAGACGCCCTCGATATCAGAAATTATATCTCTAAGTTCATCAGCGTACCGGCGCAAAGTAGTTTCATCGACATCCCCGCTCAGCGATATCTTAATTACCGGCATCTTCGCCATAGTTATTTCCGTAACTATCGGCCTATCGGTAACGTCCTGGGGAAGATCAGCGACCCTGTCCACAGCCCGCTGAATATCATTCAGCACTTTCTGCATATTTCTGACATCGGTTTCTACTTTTATCAAAATCGTGGATAACCCGTCATCGGAAGACGAGAGCATCTCTTCAATATTTTCTACTTCTTTTAACTCTTCCTCCAACGGAACGGTAACCAGCTTCTCTACCTTTTCTGCGGAAGCGCCCCTGAAGGGAGTGACAACCGTAACTATTTTCAGGGCGATGGGAGGGAATGCTTCTCTTCTGAGAGTGAACAGGGAAAAGAAACCGATCACGATGATAGCTACGGAGAGAAGATTGACAAAAAGCGAATTTTTTACGGAAAATTGAGCAATTTTCATAACGGCCCTTTCCAATATGCGCCCAGTAGCGTATTCTTTGTTAAATCAAGGTTGACCAGGCTCTGCCTATAATTGAATAATGCAAGGGCAAAGGAAATCTGCGCATTCAGCAGGTCTTCTTCATACCGCACCAGTATATCGGAACTGGCGCGCGCGTATTTCAAACGTTTCTTTTCTTCAGCAAGTTTATCTTTTTGTAACTTTACAATTTCATAGGATTGTTGCACCTGATTTTTCAGAGTGTTAACCTCCCTAACTCTGTTATGAACCTCTTTCAGTATAAACCTTTCCAGTCGCTTCAATGACAGCAATAACTGTTCCTTACGCAATTCCGTCTCTTCCAATTCCGCTCTCGCATAGCGATTACCCAAAGGTCTCATTATGCTAAATCCCACGAAAAATTCCGTGTGACTCTCCTGGAATATCTCTTTCCAGGAGTTAGCGAAAACCGTGTCCAGACCATTTCTTACCAGTGAAGCCGTTAAATCAATCTCCGGCCAGAGGCTATTATCTTTTATCTCCAAAGCCAAATCATTCATCCTGATAAGATTTTTTAACCTGAGATAGTCGCGCCTGTTGGCAATGGCCTCTCTTAAAGACTGATAGAGGTCTACATCTACAGCTTCTATCTCCAGTTTGTCAGTAGGGCTGAAACATATGGATACGTCTTCCTGGTTCAATAAGAATATGAGTTCCTTGTTCGCCTTCTCTCGTTCCAAATCTGCCAGCAAAATATCGTTTTCTCTTATTTTTACGTTGGCCTCAATAGCCAAAAGGTCGGATTTCTCCACGAGATTCAACTCATACTTATCCTGATAAATGTCGTATAATTTCTTCACTTCCTTCAACATATCCTTCTTAATCCGCAGCTCTTCACATTTAAGCACAAGATTCCAGTAAGCCATCTGCGTCTGGTACAGAGCATTCTCTATCCCATCCAATGAAGCATATTCAGAATTCTCGACATCAATTTTGCTTATCTCAATTCCCTCCCGGTCGGCCAGGCCAAAGAAATTCCTTCCCAGCGGTTGCACCAGGGATAGTCCTATTGAAGATTCATTATAGGGATTAGTCTCGGCAAAGAGAGAATCAGAATCTACCCTGCCAGATTGGGCGTCCAGTTGCAGCATAGTCCCGGTACGAAATTTCTTCTCCAACACAAGCCCATAATTACTCTCAATCTGTTTTGTCCCCAAAAAAGACGATGCCTGGTCTCTATGACTGTCAAGGAAGTTCACCTCCCCTCTCAACAGAGGGTCAAATATCGATTCTGCCCTGGGAAGTAATTTTCTGTCAATATAGGTGTCAAATTTTACGATCTGTATATCAAGAGAATTTTCCAGGGCCAGTTTCATAACTTCATCGATGGAGATATCCACAATCTCCCGTTCCTCTCTTGTCTCTTCTTCGGCAAAAATAGCTTTCCCGCAAGAAAGCCCCACCAACAACCAAAACGCAAAAATCATAACCTTGATTCTTTCCATGAGACGCTCCGTTATCAATCTATTTTAGTTTTATCCTCTCCCACTCCTCTATCCCGCCGTCTACTGACGTGAACAACGGATGGCAATCAATCCTGTGGACAGAAGAGAGGTCTTGATATTTAGAGGGATCCCGCTTTTCCATTTTTGCGCGAAGTAATTGAAGTTCATATTTCAACTGCAGTTTGGTGACGGGAATTTTGTCTACTGTATCTATTTTGCCAATCCTGGTTCTATCAAAATTGTAACCTCTTTTTTTGGCTTCCTTCCAGACTTCCCTCAAATAGTTTCTGATAGCTTTTCCGGGGCTGGAATGACTCTTAAATCTTTTCAATTGGGGATGATTTTTGAACGCCTCTATCCTACCAGCTATGACTTCCTGCGCCAGGAGGGCTTCTCTCCACAAGGCTATGAGACCCTTCGTATCCAGATATTTAGGATGTAAGCTCCACAGTCTCATAAATTATTAATTCACTAACTTCCTATTTTTTTCGGCTGGCAAAGATATTCTGCTTTCACCGCAGTGCGTCCACAGCTGTTGCATATGTATGAAAGCTCCTTGACTTTCTCGTTACAAAGATGCCTTTCATCGGGAATCAATGCCCCGCACCACTCGCATCTTTTATCTTCTCCCGTCACTGGCACGCACAAATGCCCGCCATCTCCCGCAGGCTGCAAGCAGGTCGGGCAAACCTGTTCACCTTTCTTATCCCCAACCTGTTTTTTCTCTTCAGTCTCAACAGCCACTTTCATTTTTACTTGAAATTCCTTGAATTTCCCTCCGCGAACCGCTCCTCTCTGCTCCACTATCTCAAAGAAATGAGCCTTCTCGCCGGAATCGAGAATTCTATTCACCGCATCTTTCACAGCCTCAGAAAAACCTACTTCCGAAATGCCAATAATTTCTACCATTTTGAACATGAAGTTTCCTCCTCTCTTACATCATCGCTTTCTCCACGGGCAAATAAAAATTATACACCTTGGAAAATAGAAAATCAATAGTCCCTTACCAACTGCAAACCTCGGGAAAATTCGTTAGACAGAAAAAAAGCAATAGTAATTTCTCGCTTTTCCCGTCTGAAAATCGCTATTGTGCGCTCTTATTTTCGTTTCCTGAGACTGTTTTTACGCGGTGGAAAAAAGTCAAAAAAAAGTGGAATATTACTATTGTAGCGACAGACGATAAATCACTGGCGAAACAATTCAAGAAGTTCTCTGAAATGGAAAATTAAATTAGGAAGCTGTTCTCAGGCGGGAAATCTGGAAGATTGTTTTTGGGTTGCAGTCCTCTTGTTCCTTACTGCTTCTCTTCTTCGAAAAAATCTCGCTGTTCGGGCAGGATGGCTTTCTTCAGTAACTCCTTTGTCTTCTCTCCCATCTCCACAATATCCTTCAGGAAGCTTCTCATTTGCAAAGCATTTCGCGCCGCTGAACCTGCGTGGCAGTTATTGAAAAATACGTAACCCCTCTGTGCTCTCTGGTGAATTCTCTTGATCGGGTCAACAAACTCTTTTAATTCCTTATCGGAATAGAGATAGTTATACCTCTCTGAGGTGGGCACGTTGAACCAGTTCTGATTTCTTCCATGCAGTCTGAGGTAGCCTATATCCGACGTAACTTCCTCCACGAAAGGCATAAGTCTCGGTAGTTTCGGTTCATCTACTATACAATAGGCAAGGTCATTCTCTTTAAGGAAAGTGAAAGTTTCCGGTTTCGCCCAGGTGCGGTTCCTGAATTCAATTACCGCAGGCACATCACTCAGCCACTCTTTACATTGGAGAAGATAGTCCTTATTTTCGGGACGGGGATAGAAGAAGACGGGAAATTGCAAAAGAACTGCCCCCAGCTTCTTTTTCTCAATCATCGGCTTCATTGAATAGAGAAATTTCTCAAATGTTTCCTTCACTTCAGTTATTTCCGGCCTTTTCTCAAGTCTATTATCAAAGGGGTCGTGCGTCATCCCCTTAAAAGCTTTTACCACAAAGTCGAAATCCTCCGTAGTCTTCTTTGCCAATCCTTCCATCGTTTTCAGGCCCGGGAGGGTATAGTACGTGAAGTTTATCTCCACAGTATTGAACCCTAACTCTTGTTCATAATAACGGAGCGCGTCTTTAGGTTGAATATTCTCAGGATAAACCACGCCCCGCCAGTCCGGGAATGAAAACCCGCTCGTCCCGATTCTTATCATTTTTGTTCTAGCCTCCCGTCGCACGTACCATTGTCACCACTATTCTGATTTCTCCTCCCAGATTGGCAGAGAGACAGTAAACTTTGTCCCTTCTCCTACCTCGCTCTCTACATTTACATCTCCGTTATGGTCCTTTACTATCCGATAAGCCATTGACAAACCGACTCCTGTACCCTGTGAGCCCTTAGTGGTATAGAAAAGGTCAAACAATCTTGTTAAGTTCTGTTTAGGAATACCGTAGCCATTATCTCTGAGAATTACTTCAACCCTATGGGGGTCATCCTCCCCCACTCTTGCGGAAATGGCAAGTTCTCCTTTCTTTCCGGCCATTGCCTCGCAGGCATTGATAATCATATTCAAAAATACCTGTTCCAACTGCACGCCAATCCCTTTTATCTTCGGCAAATCCTGAGGAATATCTTTGTTTACGTTAATTCCTCCATGAGTAATTTGATACTGGGCTAAATTCAATGCATCTTCCATTACAGAATTCAAATCTACCTGCTCAAAATCGCTATCCGCAGGCTTGGCATAACCCCTTATCCTCTGAACAAGGTCAGCCGCCCGGTGTGCCGTTTCAATCACTTTCTTCATCCGGTCTTCCATCTCCTCAAGCACTTTCTTATCCCCTTCGGGAACATCTCTCCGAGCGAGCCATTCTTTTATATCCTGAGTGCACAACTGGCATCCCAGGCTGATAACGCCCAGAGGGTTATCTATTTGATGGGCAAAGCCAGCAGCCAACTCTCCGATAGAAGATAGCTTGGCTGCCTGAAGTATCGTCGCTTGCGCCTCCTTAAGCTCCTGATAGAACTGAGCGTTCTCAATCGCCAAGCCCGCCTGCCCGGCCAAAATCTTAAACATCGCTAAATCATCAGGCGTGTAAATCTCTTTGGAACGCTTTGTGCCCAACGCTAAAAAGGCAACCAGTTCTTCACCAATATAAGCGGGTAACAATACTGCCGCTCCCATACTTCTCAATTGTGCTTTTATTTCTACCAAATTTTCGGGCTCATTGGTCTCAAAATGGCTTACGACCTCCTCTCTTAGCAGCGGTCTTGTATCTCTATTTCTGGATAATATCCTGATTAAAGGAGCGCCCTTGTACAGGGAATCCCCGTACTGTCTTCTTCTTTCTTTTCCATAGCGAACTTCCCGTACATATTCATCAGTTTTCCTGTCCAGAAGATAGATGCGGGCATGGCTGATTCCGATTTCCCTGGTCACATTGCGAATTATCAAGACCAAAAGACTCCTCAGGTCCTTGGTTAAAGTCATTTCCTTTGCCAAATTTATTAAGTTTTGCTGGTACCTCCTTTGTTCTCTTAAAAGGACTCTATTAGCCCTTTCCTGAAAGTAATGATTTATGCTAGGAGCGACAAAAGCGAGTAATTCACACACAGCCACACCAGCCGGTATGAGCCACCAATAAGCACCAAAGTGCCGGTACAAAAAAGCGCGATGAAGAATCAGAAGAAAAGGCGGAATTCCTAAAAAGATAGAATAGACAGTTGTAAATATCGCCGTCTTCGTAACAGCAACATTAATATTCATCAGATGCGTCGCGATGATTGCATAGGTTATTATAATCGGATACAAAAAAACTAAATAATGACCAAATGGGAATAGTGGAATATCATAAATTAGTGGGTAATTCGTCGCCCCACCCCCAAACCGCAAAATGGAAGCT
>CAYFRM010000068.1:0-23370 GCA_964345635.1 uncultured Clostridia bacterium | reverse complement strand
TTCATTACCACCAATGAGCCGTTCATGGCGCGTGAGTCTTAACCCTATTGAGCACCGGATGATTGGCAAAGGAGGAAGCAAAGATGCAGATTACGGAGGTGCGAGTCTACCCGAGGAATGAGGAGAAACTAAAGGCGTTTGTTACGGTGACGTTTGATGACTCTTTTGTGGTTCGCAATCTAAAAGTGATCCAAGGGCAAAATGGATTGTTTGTGGCGATGCCTTCGAGAAAAATGGCCGATGGCAGTCATAAAGACATAGCTCATCCCATAAAGAACGAGGTTCGCAGAATGATTGAGGAGAAAGTTCTGGCTGCCTATCAAGAAAAGATTAAACAGACTCCTCTTCCAACTGAGTTTGGGGGTGGTGAAGTACCTGCAAGAGAACCAGCAAAGGACGTAGAAAAAAAGGAAGAAAAAGAAAAGAAATAAACCCATTTACTTATCGTAGATTGGGGAGTAGCCAAGCGGAAAGGCAGCGGCCTTTGGAGCCGCGATCATAGGTTCGAATCCTATCTCCCCAGCTTATATTTGAAGTGACGAATGTAGTAGTGGAGCAAAAGGTCTACTTTATCGGTGGTGAACTATTTTGAGAAATCTCGTCTCCATTATTCTTGCGGCAGGGGAAGGTACGAGAATGAAATCGGCCTTACCCAAAGTCTTGCACCAGATTTGCGGCCAGCCGATGATTGTCTACGTTTTAAAGGCGGTCCTCGGGGCCGGTTGCCGGAAGAACTACCTGGTGGTAGGGCATAAAGGGGAAAAAGTAATCGAGACGATAGGGAATTTTCTGCCACTGAGGAAAAAAGGGATTGAATTTGTCAAACAGAATAAGTTACTCGGTTCGGGACATGCGGTTTTTCAGGCGAAAAAAAAGTTGAGAGGTTATAGAGGTAATCTCCTCGTAGTCTATGGTGACCTTCCTCTGTTGACTATAAGAACTTTGAACAGGTTAATTCAGACCCATTACAAACAGGGTAATTCCTTGACTATCCTGGGTGCTACTATGGAAGACGCCTCTGGCTACGGAAGGATTATTGAGGAAAGTGACGGGAAAGGAATAAGGATAGTAGAGGAAAAGGACGCTACGCCGGGTGAGCTTAGAATCAATCAGGTTAACGCCGGGGTCTACTGTTTCAGGGGAGAGGATCTATTTGAAGCGATAGGCAGGGTCAGGCCGGATAATAGGAAAAGAGAGTATTATCTCACGGATACAGTCCATATACTGGGAGGTATGGGCAAGAAGGTAGGAATGGTTATGGCAGAGGATTGCCGCGAGGTCGAGGGAGTAAATAATCGAAAACAACTGGTAACCGTTCAGAAATATGTCAATATGAAAAACCTGGAACGTTTGTTGCTGGCGGGAGTTACGATTGTCGACCCGTCCTCAACTTTTATCGATTCCGCGGTAAAAATTGGCAAGGACACGATTATCTATCCGGGTACGACGATTCTGGGAAAAACGAGAATCGGGGAATATTGTAAGTTGGGGCCTTATGCATTCATCCAGAATTGCCGGATAGGAAACGGGGTAGAGGTTCGCGCCTCCTTTATCTATGGCGCAAAAATTGCCGATAAAGCAAAGGTTGGTCCTTTTTCCCACATTCGCCCGGGGACGTCAGTGGGAGAAGAGGTTAGGGTAGGGAATTTTTGTGAAGTGAAAAAGTCGAGAATCGGCCGGGGAACAAAGGTTTCTCATCTCTCCTATATAGGAGATGCTTTCCTGGGGAAAGGGATTAATATAGGAGCGGGAACGATTACCTGTAATTACGACGGGGTTAGGAAAAACATAACCCGCATAGGGGACGGGACATTTGTTGGTTCGGACGCAAAATTTATAGCTCCCGTCAAAATTGGAAAGGGAGCAGTCATTGGCGCCGGCTCGACGATCACGGAGGATGTACCGGCGGGTAAACTGGCCATTGCCAGAGCGAGGCAAGTGATTAAGGATAGGAAGAAAAAGAAGTAGTTGCAGAGCGATAGCTCTGCGTCAGTGTAGGGGCGACACTCCGTGGTCGCCCGAATGTAGGGACGGCACAGAGTCGTCCCCTACAGAGGCAGCAAAGCTTATGCTTTGCTGCTACAATCTTCTGAAATTCCAAGTACTCTTCACAAATTATCTTTTAATATTGCGATAAGGAGAAGACTTATTATGAGTAATGCATTGAAGATATTTACGGGGAGGGCAAATCCTAAACTGGCGGAAGAGATATGTAGATACGTTAAAGTTCCTCCGGGAAAAGCAATGGTTACGAATTTTTCTGACGGCGAGTGCAGGGTGAAGATAGGAGAGAACGTGAGGGGGACTGACTGTTTCATAGTTCAGCCTACCTGTCCCCCGGTAAATGATAATCTAATGGAACTTTTGACCATGATCGATGCCTTTTGCCGCGCTTCCGCCAGGAGAATTACGGCTGTTATCCCTTATTACGGTTACGGCCGGCAGGATAAGAAAGACGAACCCCGTGTTCCCATAACGGCTAAATTGGTGGCTGATTTGATTACAGCGGCCGGTACCGATAGAATTCTCACCCTGGACCTCCACGCTGCCCAGATTCAAGGTTTCTTTAAAATTCCCGTTGATAATCTCTATGCCACACCAGTTTTGCTCGATTACTTCCGGAGAAAAAGTTTAAAGAAGTTAGTAATAATTTCACCTGATCCCGGAGGAGTGGAACGGGCGCGCGCTTTTGCCAAGAGGATAAAAGCTTCGCTGGCATTGGTGGATAAACGTCGCCCGGCAGCTAACGTGGCTTCGGTAATGAATATCATCGGTGAAGTTGAAGGCAGAAATGTAATCATTCTTGACGACATGGTTGATACGGGAGGAACAATCGCCGGGGTAGTCAAGGCATTAAAGGAGAAGGGGTCGCGGGACATCTTTGCTGCCTGTTCCCACGGAGTCTTATCCGGTTCCGCAGTGCAAAAGATCGAGGAGTCTGAACTGAAGGAGATGGTGATTACCAATTCCATCATTTTGGGAAATGAAAAAAAGTGTAAAAATATTACCGTGCTTTCGGTTGCCGGGCTTTTGGGAGAAGCGATTAAAAGAATTCATAAAGAGACTTCGGTCAGTACGCTGTTCGTTTAATTATTTCTAGCATCCCGATTAGAAATCGGGATGCGGATTAGGGAGTTTGAGGGAAACAATCTGGTTCCCCTCAAGGGGTGACAGCGGAAAAATGCGACCAGTAGAAGCATTTTGGAGCGCCAGAGGGGCGAAGCCCCTATGGAAGTAACCCTAAAGGGGCTATCTTTTTGGAGGTTACAAGTGGCTCAGGAAGAAGTGGCATTAAATGCTCAACCCAGGAAGGATACTAGCAAGGGCATGACCCACCAGTTGCGTCGGGAGGGAAAGATTCCGGCGGTATTATATGGCGGGAAAGACCCGGTGCTGTCCATAGTTATTGACCAGAAAGAATTTCTAAAAGCCTTGCACACGGAGCACGGAGAGAATGTGATTATCTCTCTTTATGTTTCCGGTTCGGGAGGTACCGTCTCCCAAAAAGGGGGAAAGCCAGTGCCGGTAATTATTAAAGAGATTCAGATAAACCCGGTAACCAGGAACTTACTCCACGTCGACCTGTACCGGATATCTTTAAGAGAAGAAATCCAGGTTAATGTTCCCATTGAGATTTACGGGGAAGCTCCCGGGGTGGAAAAGAGTGGCGGAGTGCTGGACCACGTTGTCCACGAAATTGCGGTAAAGTGTTTACCCACAAAGATACCGGATAAGATTATTTGCGACGTCTCTTCCTTGGAGGCAGGAGAGACCTTGACCGTTAAGGATTTGAAAATACCCGCAGGCGTAGAAGTATTAGACGACCCGGAAAAGATCGTGGTAAGCATTATCGCTCCTACGGTAATAGAGGAGAAACCGGTTGAGGAAGAAGTTGCTCCGGAAGAGGCTGCAGAGCCCGAGGTTATTGGCAAAGGAAAGAAAGAGGAAGAGGAAGAAAAAGAAGAAGCTAAGGAGAAGGAAAAAGAAAGAGAAAAGGGAAAAGAAAAAGAAAAAGAAAAGAAGAAAGAGAAGAAGGAGGAAGAAGGGGCTAAACAGTGAGGCTTGTCGTTGGCTTGGGCAATCCCGGGAAGCAGTACCAATATACGAGACATAATCTTGGATTCAGAGTAGTAGACGCGCTCTCCCAAGAATGGAGAATAAAGCTCACCAGACATAAATGCCTTTCGCTGATTGGCGAGAAAGAACTTTCCTCAGTTTATCGCCGCAAAATCTTTAAGCGGCCATCTAATGCTTTAAGCAGGAGTCTATCTCTGCCCACTATTATTCTCGCTAAGCCTTTGACTTTTGTAAATGGTAGCGGCGAGGCAGTGAAGTCTCTATGCGATTGGCTCAAGATAGGGAAAGAGGAAATTCTGGTTATTTGCGACGATTTTAATCTCGACAAAGGAAAATTGAGGTTGAGAAAAGAAGGCTCTTCTGGCGGGCATAATGGATTGGAATCTATAATTGGGTCCCTGGGTTCGGAAGAGTTTCCTCGTTTGAGGATGGGAATCGGCAGATCGGAAGAAGGACTCGATCCTGCCGAATATGTCCTCAAGGAATTTGGCGAGCGGGAAGAGAGTCTTGTGGAGGAGATGATAGGAAGAACGTGCCGGGCGGTAGAGGCAATAATTACCGACGGTATTGATGCGGCAATTAGTATAAAATGGTGAGGATGAAGGGATAGTTATCGGAGTCGCTCGGTCAGCGAAACCTCGCTCTAAAATCGGCCAGCGCCGGGGCTTTACCTGGCCGATTTGAAGCTCCTGCAACTATCCCTTCATCCTCCGTGTGTTTAAGAGGTAGGGATAGTTATCGGAGTCGCTCGGTAGCGTAGGGCGTTATGCCCGTCCTGACTTATCGGGATGGTCGTCCACAAAAGGTTGATAGGTGAAGTTTTTTACACTTTCTATTTTTGTCGTAACTTACTTTTTTTTTATCTGGAAAAAAGAGTATAAGGCACAGGTATGCTGGATTGCCTGTGCTGTTTTGTTCCTTCTGGGAATAATCAAGTTCTTTGACATTTTTACCATAATCAATTGGAACGTGCTGGGCATCTTTTGGGGGACACTGGTTTTGGCTCACCTATTCAGTCTTTCCGGCGTCCCGGCCTATCTGGCCAATATCCTGGCAGTAAAGGCGAGGTATGTTAACTGGGCGATTATTTCAGTCTGTATGGTCGCGGGAGCTATTTCCGTATTTGTAGAGAATGTGGCCACGGTTCTCATAATTGCTCCCATAGCCCTGGCAATCGCCCGGAAGTTGAGAGTGAGTCCTGTTCCTTTTTTGATCGGTATTGCCATTTCCAGCAACTTACAGGGAGCAGCTACCTTGGTCGGCGATCCGCCAAGCATAATCCTGGCAGGATTCTCGGAGATGAACTTTAACGATTTTTTCCTTCTTTCCGGTAAACCATCCCTCTTTTTCGCCATCCAAGTGGGGGCCCTGGCCTCTATGGGAGTTCTCTATTTTGTCTTTCGAAAAAATAGAGAACCTGTGGAAACTATGGAGAAGGCCGAAGTCAATACGTGGACGCCAACGTTTCTATTGGCTTTTATGATTTTGAGTCTGGTGGGAGCTTCTTTTCTGGGAAATTCCAGTGACCACCGTCTTTCGGTTAATCTGGCGGGTATTATTTGTGTAGTCTTCGGTTTAATTGGCCTCATGTGGCATGAGTTGACCGGACAAAAAGTTAGAGAATCCAAAGGAGAAAAACGGGGAGGCACCCTTTTTCGTGACATCAGGATTCTCGACTGGGAGACCTTCTTCTTTCTTGCCGGCATATTTCTCATAGTGGGCTCCCTGACCAAAGTAGGAATTATTGATGATTTAGTCAATCTTCTTATTCGTTTTGCGGGAGACAATCGATTGGTAGCTTACCTGGCAATTGTCTGGGGCTCGGTCTTCTTTTCTGCGTTTGTAGATAACGTTCCCTATGTCCTTGCCATGCTCCCCGCCGTGCGCGGTTTGGCTCTGGGAACGGGAATCGATCCTTACCTTCTCTATTTTGGTCTATTGATTGGCGCTTCCGTGGGAGGCAACATCACTCCCATCGGCGCCTCGGCTAACATTGTTACCTGTGGAATGTTGAAGCAACATAACTATACCGTTAATTTTATGCAATTCGTGCGCATCGGTTTGCCGTTTACGGTTTTTGCCGTACTGGCCAGTTCCACTTTTGTCTGGCTATTGTGGAAGTAAGATGCGCGGGATTTGGTTCGCTCGTGCCGTTAGAACAAGAAGTCCTTCTGGGACAAGAGTAATATAGATAGAGAAATAGCATACCGTTGTTAATTGAGGAGAAAGGGTAAGAGTTCTAACGGTACTCGCTGACAATTCAAAAGATAGTTTGCTCATAGTTGAGAAATTTATTGACGCCAAAGAACTTCGGACTCAGCAAGGCGCAAATCAAAACTCCTCACTCCGTTCGTCGGACAGTGATTTGCTGGGAGGCAAATGTGTCGTCCTTGTTCTTTGGCTAGAATTTCAAGACTTCTTCGCCAACTATCTTTTGAATGTGATTTGTTTAAAATTATAGTACTCGCGACACCTGATTCCTTCACTTGATGGATTGAAAAGGCAGGTTTAAGATGGCTATCAATTTTAGAAAGGCAATTGAAAGACAATTTTTTGCCGGGTTGGCTGTGCTCCTGCCTATAGGACTGACCTTATATATCGTCTGGGTCCTGTTTAACCTGGTAAGTAAATCTGTCTCTCCTTTACTGATAAGGATTCCTCTTTTACAACAGATGCCTGTTATTGCGCTAAGGATTAT
This sequence comes from uncultured Clostridia bacterium, assembly GCA_964345635.1. Lineage (GTDB taxonomy): Bacteria > UBA6262 > WVXT01 > WVXT01 > WVXT01 > WVXT01. Next base: position 16,595 of record CAYFRM010000068.1, on the reverse strand, counting down.
AGCTGTTCTGATAACTTTCGTCATCATCTGGATAATCGGTCTGGTAGCCACAAATATTGTCGGCAGAAACATTCTTAAATTGCCGGAAGCTCTGTTACTCAAAGCCCCGCTGGTTAACCGCATCTATCAGACCATCAGACAAATCATTCAGACGATAATTGTCTCCAAGACGGCCCTGCGCCAGGTGGTGCTGGTGGAGTATCCTCGCAAAGGAGTTTACACAATTGCTTTCGTCACCAACACTTACGAGGAAAAAGGGAAGAAGAATCTTTCCCTTTTTATTCCTACGACTCCCAATCCCACCTCTGGTTTCTTCTTGATCGTTCCCGAGGCAGAGGTGATTCCTTTGGAGATGACGGTGGAAGAGGCTACGAAGTTGGTTGTCTCGGCAGGGATTATTACTCCCCGGGACTATTCTATCAAGATTACCAAGAATAATTCTCGAGATTAACGGAGGATGAAGTGGCTGAATCGTTCAGAAATTTACCCGGTATAGGGGCTGCTTTGGCAGCAGGAATTATCGGCTTATTGTTTGTGGTCTATCTCTCCATCAAGATTCTCAGAAAAAGTCAGGGAACAGTTAAGATGAGAGAGATATCGGAAATGATTCACGAGGGAGCCATGGCCTTTCTTTTTCGTGAGTTTTTGGCGATTATCATTTTCGTCGTTAGTTTGGGTCTGGTTCTCTATTTTTTTGTGGCTAAAAAGACGGCAATAGCATTTTTGGCAGGAGCATTCTGTTCCAGCCTGGCGGGCTATTTGGGGATGCAGATTGCCACTCGCTCGAACGCCCGCACCGCCCAGGGAGCTACCAGAAGCTTCAATGAAGTTCTGGGAATTGCTTTTCCCGGAGGAGCAGTGATGGGGCTTAGCGTTGCCGGATTAGGCCTGTTCGGATTGTCTCTCGTATTCCTGATTTTTCTCCAGCACGCGGGTCTCCATTACGAAATCTTTCTGGACAGGATTATTGAGGCCGCCCAGCTTATCGTCGGTTTCAGTATGGGAGCTTCATCCGTAGCCCTTTTCGCTCGCGTTGGTGGCGGAATCTATACCAAGGCTGCCGATATGGGCGCGGATTTGGTGGGTAAAGTGGAAGCGGGTATTCCCGAAGACGACCCTCGCAATCCGGCAGTGATTGCGGACAACGTTGGCGATAATGTTGGCGATGTCACGGGCATGGGCGCGGATCTTTTTGAATCCTACGTGGGAGCAATAATTTCGGCAATCGTTATTGGCGTAGCTTTTCAAGACGTTAAAGGAGTAATGTTAGCGCTTCTTCTGCCTGCCTGGGGAATTATCTCTTCCATCATCGGAATCTTTTTCGTCCGCACCACCAGGGGAGAAGATCCTCAAAGAGCTCTGCGTAAAGGGATGGTCGCCAGCGCTTCCCTTCTCATAATTGGGGCTTTTTTCCTGGCGACTTTCTGGTACGGAACAATCAACGCATTCCTGGCTATTCTTTCGGGGTTGTGCGCGGGAATGCTTGTGGGATTTACTGCCGAGTATTATACGTCGGGCAAGATTGTGCGGAATATAGCAAAATCATCGCGCACCGGTCCGGCGATTAATATCCTGCAGGGTATATCCTCGGGAATGTTCAGCGTGGCAATTCCCATAGTAGCCATAGGGGTGGCTACTATTGTTGCCTACAAGTTTGCAAATATTTTTGGCATAGCTCTTTCGGCGGTGGGAATGCTATCAATAACGGGAATGACTGTGGCTGTCGATGCTTATGGACCGATTGCCGATAATGCTTCCGGCATCGCCCAGATGGCGGGAATGGCTCCCGAGGTGAGGTCGCGGGCGGAGAGACTCGATGCAGTGGGTAACACGACAGCAGCCATTGGCAAAGGGTTTGCTATTGGCTCCGCCGCTTTGACTGCATTGGCTCTTTTCACCGCGTATGCCCAGACTGTTGGATTGAGCGTATACGATGAAGTCACCATGACTTCAGCACTCATTCTAAATATAATGAAACCACAGGTTGTTGCCGGGCTGTTTATCGGCGGGGTGGTTCCTTTTCTTTTTTCTGCAGCCACGATGCAGGCAGTGGGCAGGTCGGCTTTTAAAATCGTGGAAGAAGTGAGAAGGCAGTTCAGGGAGATTCCCGGACTTATGGCGGGAACGGCAAGGCCGGATTCGGCTCGCTGTGTGGATATTACCACCCGGGGAGCTTTGCGAGAGATGGTAGTTCCGGGAGTTGCCGCTGTTCTCTTACCTCTTATTGTAGGGGCCATTTTGGGAGTGGAAGCGCTGGGTGGTTTTTTGGCCGGCTCGCTTGTTACCGGAGTTCCCCTGGCAATATTTCTCGCCAACACAGGAGGAGCCTGGGATAATGCCAAAAAATATATTGAGGAGGGCAACTTAGGAGGAAAAGGCTCGGACGTCCATAAGGCTTCCGTTATCGGTGATACTGTGGGAGACCCTTTCAAGGATACGGCGGGGCCCTCCCTGAATATCTTATTGAAGTTGATGGCCATAGTATCTTTGGTATTCGCCAATGCGATCCTGACATTCCACAACTGGCTGGTCACCCTCTTCCTCTAGAAAAAAGTGACAGGTACTTTTTGCCTGAGAAAAAGTACCTGTCCCCTTTTTTCGGTAAAAGATATGGAATTAGGAATTATTGGTCTTCCCAACGTAGGGAAATCGACATTGTTCAACGCTCTAACCACTGGTCATGCACCGGCTTCCAACTATCCCTTTTGTACTATCGAACCTAACATAGGAATCGTGGAAGTTCCGGATGAGAGGCTGGAGAAGCTAGGTGAGATTTATAAACCCGAAAAGTTGACCCATACCACGATAAGATTCTCAGACGTGGCCGGTCTGGCAAAGGGAGCGTCAAAAGGCGAAGGTCTGGGAAACAAATTTCTATCCCATGTCCGAGAGGTAGACGCTATAATCCATCTCGTTCGCTGTTTCCCGGACGAAAAAGTAGTTAATGTTATGGGAGATATCGACCCGGTGCGGGATATCGAAGTTATCAACACCGAGCTTATGCTGGCAGACCTGGAAGTTGTGGGGCGAAATATTGAAAAATTGAGCGGTCCGGCTAAGAGTGGCGATAAGGAAGCCAAAGAGAGACTAAAAGCACTGCAAGAGATAAGAGAAGGATTGGAGAAAGGAGTCCCTGCCAGGAGAATAGAAGTACCCGAGGATTTGCGAGCCTCCTATAACCTACTTACGACAAAGCCCGTACTATACGTTGCTAACGTGGATGAGAAGGACCCCACTTCGGGCAAAAAGGTGGAGGATTATGCCCGAGAAGAAGGGGCTGAGGGTTTGAGTGTGTCGGCGGAAGTGGAAGCTCAAATTGCTCAATTGGAGAAGGGAGAGAGGGAGAAATTTAGGAAAGAGATGGGTATAGACAAGGGTGCGCTGGAGCGCCTGATTCTCTCTTCTTATAAGTTGCTCGACCTGATTACTTTTTTCACTGTTGTGGGCACCGAAGTAAAAGCCTGGACAATAAAACGGAATTCCCCGGCCTTATTGGCAGCAGGAAAGATACATTCGGACATGGAAAAAGGATTCATCAGGGCGGAAGTCTTTTCCTTTAGAGATTTAGAGAAAGGCGATGAGAAGACGCTACACGAGAAAGGATTGGTCAGGATAGAGGGAAAGGATTACGAAATTAAAGACGGTGATATAGTGCGCTTTAGATTTCACGTCTAACATCATGTCATGCCGAACTCGTTTCGGCATCTCGTGACAGGGAGGAGATCCTGAAACAAGTTCAGGATGACAGAGAAAGTCAGGATGACAGAGAAAGTCAGGATGACAGAGAAAGTCAGGATGACAGAGAAAGTCAGGATGACAGAGAAAGTCAGGATGACGGAGAAAGTTCAGGATGACGGAGAAAGTTCAGGATGACGGAGAAAGTCAGGATGACGGAGAAAGTCAGGATGACAGAGAAAGTTCAGGATGACAGAGAAAACAAGGATTTTTTTTCTTGCCAGGTCGAGCCCGATTTTATATAATTTTAAGAAGTTTTATCTCTAAAGATGAATAGGAGGAAATGAATCTCGTGCCTACTTACGAAAGTATCTTTGTTTGTCCGCCCGATTTACCAACCGAAGAACTGGATGAACTTGTCAAGAAGTTTGAGAAAATAATAACCCAGGGACAGGGAGAGGTAATTTCCTGTAATAAATTGGGACGCAGGAAGCTGGGGTATGAAATAAAGGGTTACAAAGAAGGTTTTATGTGCTGCCTCAATTTTAATTCTCCGCCGACGCTGGTCCCTGAATTGGAAAAGAATTACCGCGTTACTGAGAAAGTTATCAGGCACTTAATCGTGAGGGTAGACGAGAAGAGACTCAAAGAGAAAAAAGTAGCCAGCGAAGAGTCAAAAGATAAAGAGGAGAAAGAAATCCCTGGCAGTGATGTCTGAATAGAAGGAGGGATTAATAGTGGCTAGAGGAACTGTCAATAAGGTTATTCTAATTGGCCGTTTGGGCGGCGATCCGGAACTTCGCTATACGCCGAATGGCGATGCCGTAGCAAATTTTAGAATAGCGACGAACAGGGTCTGGAAAGACCAGGAAGGCAATCAACAGGAGAGGACCGAATGGCATAGGATAGTAGCCTGGAGAAGATTGGCAGAAAGGTGTGGAGAGTTTCTCAGGAAGGGAAGCCATGTGTATATTGAGGGGAGGCTGGAAACGCGTAGCTGGGAAGACAAAAATGGGAGCAGAAGATTTGTAACAGAAGTAATAACCGACCGGATGCAAATGCTTGACGCTAAAGGCCAGGTCAAGGCAAGTGAGCAAGCTCCTCCCCCGGAAGAGGTTCTGGAAGAGAAAAAACTCCCCCAGGGCGAAGGAATAAAAGAGAGTGAAGGGGAAGACGAAATCCCGTTTTGAATTCTTTTTCCGGCAGTTGCTAAACAATCTCGGTGAAGGGTAGGTTAAAAAAATGGTTCCTAATGGAGAAAAAAAAGGTAGGGGAAGAAGAGGAGGCTTCGATCCCAGGAGGAGGCGGTATCGACCTTTTCGAAAGAAGGTATGTCGTTTCTGTGTAAAGAAGATAGATTATGTTGATTATAAAGACATAGGGCTCCTGAAGAGTTACGTTACGGATAGAGGTAAAATTCTATCGAATAAGATTACCGGAAACTGTGCCAAGCACCAGCGTAACTTAAGTAGAGCGGTAAAGAGAGCAAGGGATATCGGCTTATTACCATTCACCACGAGATAAGAGATGTCGTTCTCTCCGAAATACTTCGTCTATTCTGGGATAGAAAGTCATACCTTTAATTTTCCCCGGTTATCGGCTGAAATTGTAAGAGTTCTCCGCAGGCTATTTTTCATATTGTAGCTGCAGAGCGAAGCTCTGCGTTATTGGTAGTGTAGGGGCTTGTCCCCGTTCCGATGAACGGGGTGCCCATAAACCCCGTTAGAAATGGATGTTAGAAATTCTCTTAAGGGAATTTCTAACGGGGTAAAGGGCTACACTACGCACAAAAAGAAATTAGGGGGAAGTATGAAAGTTATATTATGTCAGGCGGTTAAAGGGCTGGGTGAGAGAGGAGATGTAATTTTGGTGAGCGATGGCTATGGTCGGAACTATCTCATTCCTCGCCACCTGGCCTGGGAGGCTAACGAAAAGAATATCCGCAGGTTGAAAGAGGAGAAGCAAAAAGAAAAGGAGAAAGATGAGAAGATTTTGAGATCATCGGTGACATTTGCCGCTAAGTTAGACAAACTTTCTTGCACCATTCCGGTCAAGACGGGAGAGGGTGAAAAAATTTTCGGCTCGGTTACTTCTTCCGATATTAGAGAAGCGCTACTTTCCAAAGGAATAGATGTGGATAAGAAGGATGTCCTTCTGGATGAGCCGATCAAGGAATTGGGAGTCTATACGGTAGAGGTTAGAGTTCATCCCAAAGTTACGGGGAGAGTAAAAGTCTGGGTAGTGAAAGAATGATAGGTAGGGGGAAGAGAAAATGGTCGATTTAATAGATAAAATTCCGCCGCAGAACGTCGAAGCCGAGCGCTCGGTATTGGGGGCGATGCTTATCGAAAAGGAAGCAATTGCCAAGGCCATAGATTTTTTGAGAAGGGAAAGTTTTTACAGCGAAGCACACCAGAGGATTTTCCAGGCGATTATCGACATTTACGATAAGAATAAAGCAGTTGACTTTATCACTGTTGCCGAAGAGCTGAAGAAGGCAAAACTACTCAAAGAAGTGGGAGGCGCTACCTATCTGAGTAATTTGATAGATAGTGTTGCCACGGCAGCCAATGTTGAGTACTATGCCAAGATTGTGCAGGAGAAAGCAGTCCTGAGAAATCTAATCAGGTGCGCCACGCAGATTGTAACCGATAGCTATACCGATACCAAGGATGTCAGCGAAATCCTGGATCACGCAGAGCAGGCAATTTTCGGTATCACCCAGAGCAAGGTGCAAACAGGATTCATACCTGTTTCGGAAATGGTGCACGGGAGTATCGAGACTATCGAAAGTTTATACAAGAAGAAAGAGAAAGTACCGGGAGTGCCTTCGGGATTTATAGATCTGGACAGGAAGACGGGAGGATTCTATTCCTCAAATCTAATAGTCGTTGCCGGTCGACCTTCCATGGGAAAAACCTCGTTCTGTTTGAGCATTGCCCGTAATGTAGGAATTAACGAATCCCTTCCCGTGGCAATTTTCAGTCTGGAAATGTCCCGGGAGGAATTGGTTTTGCGCCTTCTTTGTTCAATGGCCAGGGTGAGCGTGCATAAGGTGCGGACAGGCTTCATAGATAAGAAGGACTGGACTCCTCTCACCAATGCCGCTTCCGTTCTTTCCAACGCTCCCATTTTTATCGACGATTCTCCCGCAATTTCGGTTCTGGAGATGAAGGCCAGGGCGCGGCGATTACAATCCGAGAAAGGACTCTCTCTGGTCATCATCGATTACCTGCAACTTATGCCCGGCCGCACGGGAAGGTCGGAATACCGGCAGCAGGATATCTCGGAAATTACGCGCTCTCTAAAAAATATGGCCAAGGAATTGAAAGTTCCTGTCGTGGCTATCTCCCAGTTATCCCGGGAGACGGAAAAGAGAACATCGAAGAGGCCACAGCTTTCCGATTTGCGGGAATCCGGGGCAATAGAGCAGGATGCCGACCTGGTTGCCTTTATCTATCGGGAAGATTATTACGACGCCAAAAATGCTCCCCCGGGAGTTACGGAAATAATCATTGGAAAGCAGAGGAATGGTCCCACTGGTTCGGTGAAGCTTAAATTTTTGAACGAATATACTTCTTTTGAAAATTTAGCAAAACAACCCGAATAGAATATGCCGAAATCTCATTATCCTTCCCATTATGTTCTTCCCTTTCTCCGGCCAACCTGGGCGGAAATCGACCTGGCCGCTTTCAGAAATAATTTCAAAGAGATAAAAAGGAAACTCACTAAAGGCGCATCCTTGCTTCCCGTAGTCAAGGCCGATGGCTATGGCCATGGCATGGAAGAGATTGCTCGCGCCAGTCTCTCTTGCGGAGCGAAACTTCTAGGAGTGGTTAGTATTGAAGAGGGAATATTGTTGAGGGAGAGGGGGATTAGAGCACCCATACTTATTCTGGGAAGCGTTTATCCTTTATCCAATTTTACGCATATTCTAAAGTATAATCTTACGCCCGCAATCTGTAGCCGAGAAGCTTCCCGGGAGCTTTCCAAAATAGCCCGGCGAAAAAAGAAAAGAGTTAAAGTTCATATAAAAATAGATACGGGAATGGGACGCATCGGGGTTTCAGCGGAAAATGCGGTAGATCTGGTAAAGAAAGTTATCCGGTTGCCGGGGATAATTGTTGAGGGAATCTTCACCCATCTTGCGGCGGCAGACAGCGATTATGAGTTTACTATGGAGCAGATTGGAAAATTCCAATCGGTTATCGACGAGCTAAAGCGAGACAATATAAATATAAAGTATAAACACGCGGCTAACTCTACGGCTGTTCTCAGGTATTCCAATGCACATTTTAACCTGGCCCGGCCCGGTATATCGCTTTACGGTCTTTTGCCTTTTGCGGGGGCAGAAAAAGAGATCGACCTGAAACCGGTAATGCAACTCAAGACTAAGATCGTATTCGTAAAAAAAGTAAGAAAGGGAACGAGCATAAGTTACGGTCGAACCTGGAAAGCAGAACGGGATTCCGTAATCGGGACGCTTCCCATAGGCTATGCTGACGGGTACAATCGGCTGCTCTCAAACCGCGGCGAGGTTTTGATTCAGGGAAAGAGAATCCCCGTCGTGGGAAGAGTATGTATGGATATGTGTATGGTTGATGTTACATCCCTACCGAATGTTAAGGTCGGCGAGGAAGTAGTATTGATCGGTTCTCAAGGAAAAGAAAGGATAACCGCTGATGAGATTGCCGAACTGATTGGCACCATTGGCTACGAGGTAGTCTGCGGAATCAGCAGGAGAGTTCCCCGCATCTACTTAAGGAGTAGAAAATGAAGAGAAATAGAGTAAGAGAGATCATAGAAAAAGGGAAAGTTGCGCTGGGCCCGTTTATGAAGTTTACCGACCCGGCTTCCGTGGAGATTGCGGGAAAGGCAGGGTTTGACTTCGTCATAATTGATATGGAGCACGGACCGATCTCGGTAGAGACGGCGCAGAATCTGATAAGGGCGGCAGAACTGGTAGATATTACGCCCATCGTAAGAGTGACGGAAAACGACCCCGGATTGATACTGAGGGCTCTGGATATCGGCGCAGGCGGCGTGGAGGTTCCACAAATCGGGAATAAGGAGGACGCCTCAAAGTTGGTGCAGTCGGCCAAGTTTACTCCCCGGGGAAGCCGCGGCGTGTGTCGGTTTGTGAGAGCTGCCGACTATTCTGCCTCGGATCGGTATAAGTATTTTACAGAGGCAAATAAAGAGACTATAACCATACCCCATATCGAAGGGACAAAAGGAATAAGTAACCTGGAAGAGATATTGTCGGTAGAAGGCCTGGACATCATATTCGTCGGACCATATGACCTTTCCCAGTCACTCAATATACCCGGCCAGGTGCAAGACCCAAAGGTCGTGGAGAAAATGAGAGAAGTTGTCAATATTTCAAAAAAAGCGGGAATTGCCGTGGGAACGTTCGTTGATGACGTTAAGGCGGCAAAGAAATGGATTGCTCAGGGAGTTCAGTATATATCTTTTTCCGTAGATGTGGGAATTTTCTACGAAGCCTGCAAGAATGTGGTGAAAGAAGTGAAGGGATAAATGATGGGAGCTAAGATTGTCATAACTATGGGTGATTCTGCGGGGGTAGGGCCTGAGATTATCGTCAAAGCTTTGAGTCTACCCGAGACGTATAAGATTTGTCAGCCGGTGGTAGTTGGTGATGTCGGAGTTTTGGAGTCGGTACTGGAGTCTGCGAAAGGGGCCTGGTCGAAAGAGAAACTGAGGCTTAATCCCATCAAAGATATTAGAAAAGCAAGATTCAATTTCGGAGTTATTGACCTTTTTGATTTGGATAATATAGATATGGATAGATTGAAATTAGGGAAAGTCGACTCTATGTGCGGTAAAGCGACACTTGAATATATTAAGAAAGGAATCGAAATAATTAATAGTGGCGGCGCCAAAACTATGGTTACCGCTCCGCTTTGCAAAAAATCGATTGAGGATGCAGGATTTTCTTATCCCGGGCACACGGAGCTCTTGGCCGAACTCACGGGAACGAAAGATTTCGCTATGATGCTGGTAGGAGGCAATTTAAGGGTAGTTCTGGTGACCCGGCATCTCCCCTTAAAAGATGTAGCCTCTTCTCTTAGCAAAGAGAAGGTGCTTCTGGCCGTAAGACTGGGAGTAGAAGCAATGAAGGCTTTAGGAATAGATTCGCCCAGAGTGGGAGTCTGTGCGTTAAACCCCCATGCCGGCGAGTGGGGAATCCTGGGGAAGGAAGAGATAGAGACGGTTATCCCCGCCATAGAAGAGGCGAAGAAAGAAGGGATAAATATTAGTGGCCCGTTGCCTGGCGATAAGGCATTTTATGATACTGCTGGTGGCAGATATGACTTAGCTATTGCGATGTACCATGATCAGGGGCAGGTTCCGGTGAAGCTTCTTTCTTACACGAAGAGTGTTAACGTTACCCTGGGTTTGCCTTTTGTTCGCACTTCACCATGCCACGGAACGGGTTTCGATATTGCCGGCCAGAGTAAAGCAAATCCCCAGAGTTTTATGGAAGCAATAAAACTAGCCACAAAGTTGATAGGAAAGAAGGGATGAAGGGATAGTTATCGGAGTCGCTCGGTGAGGGACTAGAAAAATGGTTTGCTCATAACTAAGGAATTTCTTGACGCCAAAAAACTTTGGACTTTGTAGGGCGCAAATCAAAACTCCTCGCCCCGATAAATCGGGGCTCGTCGGACAGTGATTTGCTTGACAAAGAACCAGCCGTCCTCGTTTTTTTGTCTGAAATTCCAAAAGTTATTCGCAAACTATTTTTCGAATTTCAGGGTGTTAAGAGATACCGTTCAAAGATGGTAATGGAAAGGTTTAGGCCCCGCAAGCGGTGGGGACAGAATTTTTTGGTTGACCATAATATTGCCAGGAAGATAGTCTCTTCTGCAAAACTGAGTCCTGAAGACACAGTATTGGAAATCGGCGCGGGGAAAGGAATCTTGACGGTCGAGATTGCTTCCCGGGCGGAGAAAGTCATTGCTATAGAGATTGATAAGAAGCTATGTAGTTTTCTTCGGGAGGAACTGAAAAATTACGAAAACGTGGAAATTATAGAAGGAGATTTTTTGAAATTGGATATTTCCCGGTTTTTGGGCTCAGGTTCCAGGTCGGGCGTAAAGGTTATTGCAAATCTTCCCTATTACGTAACTTCCCCCATCATTATGAAATTGTTGAATATGAAGAAATGGTCGGAAGCTACCTTCATGCTCCAGAAAGAGGTGGGAGAGAGAATTACAGCTCGCCCCGGGGGGAAAGATTATGGCGCATTGTCGATTCTGGTGCAGTACCATTGCGGCGTGGAGAAGCAATTCAACGTGTCCAGAAATGTATTTCGCCCCAGGCCAGACGTCGATTCGGTTGTTATTAAGTTGAAACTATTGAAACGTCCCGGGATAAAAGTGAAGGATGAAAAGCTATTCTTTGAAATTGTTCGTGGGGCTTTTTCGCAAAGAAGAAAAAAATTGAGTAATTCCATTAGCAATGTGCTAAAAATAGATAAACATTTTTTGGAAGAACTCTTGGGAAGATTGAATATTTCACCCGCGCGCAGGGCAGAAACCTTAAGCATAGAAGAGTTTGCCACAATTTCCGATTCCCTGGGAAGAGGGTAAACGTCTTTCAAATTTTGAAGTAGGGACGGCACTCCGTGGCCGCCCGATGAAAGGGACGGCACAGAGTCCGTCCCCTACAGGAAGGCAAAGCTTGCGCTTTGCTGCTACATAAGGGGATGTAGGGGTTCGATTCATCGAACCCGTAAAAGGTCAAAAGATGAAAAGGGTTTACGTTTTCCTGGTTTTTTTCTTGCTGATAGGTTCGCTTGTCCTTATCTCTTTTTTTCAGAATAGGGATGTGGTCGATTTATCTTCCCCACAAGTAATCGTCTCAACAGGAACATTTGCCCGGGGTGATTCCCTTTACAGTTGTCTGAGTGGCCAGGGGGTTTCTCCCAGGGAAATTCTGGTTTTGCAGAAACTTCTCAATCCGCTTTTCGATACCGGAAGATGCTACCCGGGAGATAGTTATGAGATAATCACCTCTACAAGCGGGATTCTGGAAGGATTCAATTACTATTCAGGGCCGCTCGATATATATGGGGTCAAGAAATCTCCTTCGGGAGAGCTAAGCGCCTTTCATGAGAAAATACCTTTAGAGAAGCGTGTTCTTGGAATGATAGGAAAAATAGACAGTTCTCTTTACGAGTCGATGATTCAGCTCGAACAATCTCCGGAACTTACTATGAGATTTGCCGACATATTTGCCTGGCAGGTCGATTTCCTGACCGAACCCCGTCCCGGAGATACGTTCAAGTTGGTTTGGGAAAGATTTTACAAGAACGGAGAAGAATTTTCCGATGGAACGATACTGGCTGCCCAGTATCTGGGTAAAGAAGGAAGTCATACAGCAATGCTTTTTGAAGATCCGGAAGGCCGTAAGGACTATTATACGATAGAAGGCGAATCGTTAAGGAAAAAATTCTTGCGCTCTCCCCTGAACTATCGTAGAATTAGTTCTTATTTCTCCTACAAGAGGTTTCATCCGATTTTGAAGTATTATCGTCCGCACCTGGGTATCGACTACGCCGCTCCTGTGGGGACTCCCGTGGTAAGTATTGGAGACGGAGTGGTGACTTACGCAGGATGGAAGCGTGACTATGGGAGGTTTGTTAAGGTGAGACATCAAAACGGTCACTACTCCACTTATGGCCACCTTTCTCGATACGGAAGAGGAATCAAAAGAAGGGTTAAGGTGAAGCAGGGTCAGGTGGTTGGCTATGTAGGGGCGAGTGGCTTAACTACAGGCCCACATTTAGACTTCAGGTTGATTCGTAATGGCAAATTTGTCAATTTCTTGAAGATTAAGATTCCTGCTGCTGAATCTGTAAAAGATAAATACAGAAAAGAATTTGAAATAACAAAGAAGAATCGCTTATCCCAGATAGGACTACTCTCCTCCTACCGTTCGTTTCCGCACCAAATCTTAGCCGCAGAGCGATAGCTCCCCGTGATAGTCTCTCCGCTATAATCTTGTCGTTAAAAACCTCCCACTTGAAAATGTAAAAAAGTTAACAAAAAATTAACATTTCCTTAACCTATCCATAATACCAATAGTATATACTCTTAGTGACAATAGATAATGGTATAAACAGGCAAAGTCATAAGTTCAATTGATGTAAGTTGAGATGGATAGCCTGGGTTTACCTGAAACGGACGTTTGACCAAGCTTACCTTGTTATACCAGAAATTATGGAAAAAGTATGGCTTAATGGGGATAAGCTTGGCTTTTTTTTGAAAAAGAAAAAAGGGGAAAATCTTTGACTATCTGTGTTTAAAATGAAGGCGGATAAAATGAAAAAAGAGAGATTATTGACGGTACTATTGTTTTGTTTACTATTTGGAACTAACGTAGTATTTGCAAAAGCAGTAACAGGAGTGGCGATTGTAAACCAGGCAATAGGAGTGAGGCAATTGGGTATGGCGGAAGTAGCCACCGGTCTATCAGATGATGCAGCAGCAATGCATTATAACCCGGCAGGTATTGCCACAGTAAGAAACATAGAACTTAATGCGATGTATCATCAAAACATAATTGATACACGAAATGAAGCGATAAACTTCACTTTTCCGTTAAAGAAAGGACTACTCTTCCATAACAAAGCAGGTATAGGTATAGGAGTACTTGCCTATCAGGGAGGAGATATAGAGGTAATCAAGTTAACTGAAGATGAATCCTCGGTAAAGTCAAGAGAAGTATTAAAAGCAGAGGGTGACTACCAGATAGGATTAAGTTACAGTGAAGAGATAGCGAAGTTTTCAGGGAATACCTATGCAGGAGTAATGGTAAAATGGATTCAGTCAACATTAGTGGAGGAATACAGAGCAAGTGCATTGGGAGTAGATATGGGGCTTTTGCACAAGGTAGGAGGCTTGGGATTAGGAATAGCAATACAGAATATAGGAACAGAGATGAAGTTTATAGAAGTAGCAGACAGTCTACCACTTACCATAAGATTAGGAGGAAGTTATGAAAGAAAGATAGGGAAGATAGTAAAGACGGTAATAGGTGTAGATGGAATAAAACTACAGAAGGACGATATGAGATACAACTTGGGAGGGGAATGCTGGATAGGAAATATTTTAGGAATAAGAGCAGGGTATAAGATAAATGATGACAACAAAGTAAGCATAGGGGCAAGTATAAGGTATAAATGGGTACAGTTGGATTATGGCTATAAGCTAATGGATGTATTCAGCAACACCCATCAGGCAGCAATCACATTACGCATGGGTTCTCCCAAAATAAGTAAAACAGCAAAAACTAAGCAGATGAAGAAACATTATATGCGAGCAACGGGATATTACAAGAAAAGGATGTATAAAGAAGCGATAGAGGAATGGGAGAAAGTATTAGAGATAGACCCGAATCATAAACAATCAAAAGAATTGATAGAGAAAACAAAGAAGAAGATAAAACAGACAGCAAAGAAAACGATAAGAGGAAAAAGATGAAAAGAAAATTACAGAGAGTGACTATTCTTACTTTAAGTCTGCTGTGGCTTTTGACACCGCTGGCTGTGGTTCAGGCAGAAACTTATTATATTGATTTTGAAAATCCTCTTTCCAACGAATGGGAAATTGTGGGTGATGTAGAGATTGTATCTGAAAATTCTCACAGTGGTCAGTATTGCTTAAAGCTCGGTACAATGGGAAGAGCAATAATTCCTGTTTCAGACGACAATGTATATGGAAAGGTAACCTTCTGGGTAAAAGATAGTATGATACAAGTTCCTTCTACTACATCACCAAAAGTAGGGCCGGTTTTTGGTTTACAAAATAAAGATGGAGATATGTTACTTTTTGGAATCTTAAGGCGAAGTTTTCTTGATTTATCTAAGTATGGTTATGTATACACAGCAGAAAATAATTTTTATAGTTTATGGTACGTAGATATTCCGAGAACGGGCGAGTGGCAAAAATGGACGATTGAAGTGAATGGGCCCGGCATAGTAAACGTGTATGTTAATGATAAGCTTAAAAGTATTAGTGATTCGAATAAACAATATTTCTCAAAAGGGTTTACCGGAGTGTATTTCAGAGGAGATAACCTTACCGGTCCAGAAGAATTTAAGTTTGATGATGTAACCGTTGAAATTGCCGGTCCGGGACAAATTGACCAGCATGATTTTCCAGAACCAAGAATCATTAGCAGTGTTCTACAGGACCCTAATTTCTTTCCTATCGCCGTTTGGTTACAGCCACTTGACTATATGGATTACTACAGAGCAATGGGTGTGAATATTTTCATTGGAGAAGGGGCAAAGGCAGGAGTTACGCAAAAAGAGTTTTTAGATGGATTGCATTCGAAAGGTCTTTATGGAATCGTTCGCCCTGGTTCAGCCAATGAAGCCGATCCTCAGATAATTTCAGAGTTGAAAAATAACCCGGCTTTGTTGGGATGGATGCACGGAGACGAACCTGATAACGCGCCGGGAGGTGTTGAAAGAAGGTCTCCCGAGGAGGTTAAACAACTCTATGATGAGATAGGAACTTTAGATTCAGAACATTCAGTGTATTTGAATCTTGGTTCGGGAGTGGGGGATCCCGAAAAAAGGCAGACTGAAACAACTAATTACTACGGATATTGTGAAGGGACAGACATAATTTCTTTTGATATATATCCTGTCGCAAGCTATCCGAACGGAGAGAAAGTTTTGTACTTTGTTGCAGATGGCATCGATAACCTGAAAAAATGGAGTAACAATAAGAAACCTATATGGATATGGCTGGAAGCAAGCGACATAAGTGGCAATTATCGTTATGCTACACCCGAAGAGTTAAGAGCAGAGGTCTGGATGGCAATTATCCACGGAGCAGATGGAATAGGGTGGTTCCCACACGTTTTCAATCCCTATGCCTGGAAAGATATACCTCCAGAACTCGAAGTTGAAATAACCCATATTGGTCAAACTCTAAAAACTCTCGCTCCCGCGATAAACTCTCCTGAAAGAGACGATGTCCGAATAGAGATGCTTACCCAGGGCAGGGTTGATGCGGCATCAAGGATTAATGATAATAAGCTGTACTTCTTTGCAGTAAATATGATGAATAAAGACACAGTATGTAAACTTATTTTGCCTGATTCACATTCTAATTCAGGATTTAGAGAAATTTACGAAGACAGAACAATTCAATCTTCTGAGGGAAGTTTTACTGAGGAATTTGGACCTTACGAAGTGCATTTGTACGAAGAGATAAGTGATGTGCCACCTTCTGATGAAGATATTGAATTAACCATAAGGTTCGATAAGGAAACAGTAAGTAGGGCAGATGTATTGTTTATTTCAGGAAATACCGAAGAAGGGACAGTTATAGAAGAGGTAAAGTTGTTGGATGAAAACAATAATGTATTAAATGTAGATATAAAAGATAAAATAAGCATTGATGATAAAGCGAATATAACAGGGCAGGTGGCAGTAACGGATATCATAGAGAAATATCCGTTAGTAAGTGGAATAAGGATAAGAATGAAAGTAAGAAAAGGAGATAGGACAGGAGAGGGAGAAACAGAGTTAGCAAGAATAGAGCTATATGGAACAGGCCCGGATAGAAGAGAAGTTGAATGCTATAACAATATGTTTAATCCGGCAGAAGGAGAAAAAGCAATAATAGAAGTGTCACTCAAAGATAAAGGAAAGGTATCAATATATTTATATGATACAAAAGGAAGTGAAATAAAACAACTGGCAGACGAAGAAAAGGAAGCGGGAACATATAGATATTACTGGGATGGAAGGAATGACTCGGGCAATGTAGTTGGCTGTGGGTTGTATTTTGTCCATGTACATGCGGGGGATTCCATAAAGACGAAGAAGATTGTGGTGATAAAATAATACCCACCGCTAAAAACAGCCCGCTTAA
>CAYFRM010000067.1:0-28536 GCA_964345635.1 uncultured Clostridia bacterium | reverse complement strand
ATTCACGGGCTATCCGAAATGAGAAAGGTAGCCGATAGATTGGACGTAAAATATAAAGAAGATAGTCCCCGGCACAAAATTCTTGACCACATTTTCGAAGTTTATGTACAAAAGAAACTGATACAGCCGACATTCGTGGTCGATTATCCCACGGAATTTTCTCCTTTGGCTAAGGCAAAGAAAGATAATCCCGCATTAGTGGAGCGGTTTGAGCTGTTCATAGGAGGAGAAGAATTGGCCAATGCTTATTCCGAGCTGAACGACCCCGTGGAACAGAGGAGGAGAATGGAAAAACAGGTTGCGGACAGAGACATTGGCGAAGGAAGAGAGGCGGAAGTCGACGAGGACTACCTGCGCGCCCTGGAATATGGCCTGCCGCCCTGCGGGGGGTTGGGCATAGGAGTAGATCGGCTGGTTATGGTATTTACCGATTCCGGTTCTATTCGGGATGTAATCCTTTTTCCCCAGATGAGAAAGGAAGCGGAATAAACAGGAACAATGGGATACGAACTTTTTATTAGTTGGAGATATTTGAAAGCCAAACGGAAACAGATTTTTATTTCCGTTATTAGCCTGATTTCTATCGGCGGCGTAGCTCTAGGGGTTGCTGCACTTATCGTTACTCTCTCGGTGATGAACGGGTTCAGGAATGATTTGCGCGAGAAGATCATAGGGATGAGTTCGCACGTCGTGGTTCTGGACCAGAGAAATATGGGATTGGAAGAACCGGAAAAAGCGCAAAAAAGGATAGAGAAAATAGAATCGGTAGTAGCGGTTGCTCCTTTTGTTTACGGACAGGCGATATTGAGGAGTGGCAATAGAACCGCGGGCTCTGTCATCAAGGGGATTTACCCGGAAGAAACAAAGAAAGTGGCCAGCCTACTGACACGTTTAAAGGAAGGAAAGCTCGAATATCTTCAATTTCCTTTAAAGAAAAAAGCTAACTCTCAGGACAAGATTCTGCCCGGGAACCCCGCCGGGACCGTAGAAGGGATTGTAATAGGAGCAGAATTGGCCAAGAACCTGAATCTCTCTTTGGGAATGACGGTACTTTTGATTTCTCCCATGGACGTGGCTACGCAGCTGGGAATGATTCCCAGAATGGAGAAGTTTCGGGTGGTGGGGATCTTCGACTCGGGAATGTATGAATACGATGCGAGTCTTGCCTATATTTTCTTACCCGTGGCGCAAAAGTTGTTTAACCTGGGGGAAAGAGCTACGGGCCTGGAAGTTAAGATCGATAATATTTTCTCCGCAGAGAAAGTTGCGGCTTTGATTCAGAGAGAATTAGACTACCCTTACTGGGCGAGGAGCTGGATGGTAACCCACAGGAACCTGTTTGCCGCCTTGAAACTGGAGAAGGTAACGATGTTCATTATTCTGGTGTTGATTGTTTTGGTGGCAGCGTTCAACATTATTTCCACGCTGATGATGATGACTATGGAGAAGACCAAAGATATCGGAATACTTAAAGCGATGGGTGCTGCAAGGAATAGTGTCCTCAAAATCTTTCTTTTTGAAGGTTTGATTATAGGGGCAGTGGGCACGGCCATTGGCACGGCAATAGGTTATATTGCCTGCCGTCTTTTGGAAAAGTACCAATTCATAAAATTGCCCCAGGATGTCTATTATATAAGCAGTTTGCCGGTGCATATGCAGGTGAGCGATTTTATATATATTGTTTCACTAGTGATGTTGATATCTTTGATAGCCACGATATACCCTGCCTATAAGGCATCTCGCCTGGATCCCTGCCAGGCGATCAGGTACGAGTAAGAAGAGTTCAAAAAGTATACTAGCTAGAACCCATTTTGGAAATTAAGCATCTAAAAGAGTGAGGGAGAAGTAAATAAGTGGAAAACCAAAGACCGTTCTTAGAAGCCAGGAATATAAACAAAAGTTATTTTCAGGGTGAAATTGAGGTTAGAGCACTTGTGGGAATTAATATAAAGATAATGGAGGAGGAGGTAGTGGCGGTTTTCGGCCCCTCGGGTGCGGGAAAGAGTACTTTGCTCCACATTCTCGGCGGGCTGGATCGTCCCACCAGAGGGGAAGTTATTTTTCAAGATAGCAATATTACTAGTTTATCCGATAACGAACTCGCCCGGTTGCGAAACAGGGAGGTCGGTTTTATTTTTCAATTTCACCACCTTCTCCCGGAATTTACGGCACTGGAAAACGTGATGATGCCTCTATTGATAGCGGGAAGCTCTTCCGGTGAAGGTAATCTCCCTTACCGGGAAATAAAACGGAGAGGGGGAAAAATCGCAAAAGAGAGTTTAAGAATCTTGACTCAGGTAGGTTTAAAAGATAGAATAAATCACACTCCGGCCGAGTTGTCAGTGGGTGAGCAGCAGCGGGTAGCCGTAGCGCGGGCGATAATCAACAGTCCCAAGGCAATTTTGGCCGACGAGCCAACGGGAAATCTGGATAAGAAAACTGGAGACGCTGTATTTGAGCTTTTGTTGAAACTGAATGAGGAAAGAGGAAAGACCCTGGTAATTGTTACCCATAATGAGGCGCTGGTGGAGAAGATAGCAGGTTTAAGCTCGGGAAAAGTTATTTATTTGCGCGACGGCAAAATAATCAGTTAGCACAAAAGGAGGGTTAATGGCACAGAAAATCTATCTGAACGGCAAATTGGTTCCTCGGGAACAGGCCACGATTTCTGTTTTTGACCACGGGTTGCTATACGGAGACGGGGTCTTTGAAGGAATCCGGGCATACGATGGTCGTGTATTTAGACTATCGCAACACCTGGATCGCCTCTACGATTCGGCCAGAGCGATTGCACTTAAGATTCCTTTGACCAAGAAAGAGATGGAAGAAGCAGTAATTCGCACTTTAAAATCGAATGGTTTGAACAGTGGCTATATTCGCCTGGTGGTGACCAGGGGGGAGGGTGATCTGGGTCTTGACCCGAAGAATTGTGGAAAGCCGGCGGTGTTCATTATAGCGGACAAGATCGAGCTCTATCCGGAAGCGTTGTACAGGAACGGTTTAGAATTGGTTACTGTGGCCACAAAGAGGAATATTCCCGAGGCAATAGACCCGAGGATAAAATCGCTGAATTATCTGAATAACATTTTAGCCAAGATTGAAGCAGGTTTGCAAAATATGTGTGAGGCGGTAATGCTCAACAAGGACGGTTACGTTGCAGAATGTACCGGAGATAATATCTTCATTGTGGAAGAGAATGTGTTGATTACTCCTCCTTTTTATGTGGGCGTGCTCGCCGGTATCACCCGTAAAGCGGTAATGGAACTGGCAAAAGACAAATTGGGCCTTGCGGTGAAGGAGGAGGTGTTTACCCGGTTCCGCCTATACAATGCGGATGAGTGTTTCCTGACGGGCACGGCTGCAGAAGTGATTCCCGTAGTCAAGATTGATGGTCGAAAGATAGCCGAGGGAAGGCCGGGGAAGATTACCATAAGACTGATCAAGGAATTTCGGGATTTGACAAAAAGAGAAGGTACGAAGATAAAATAATACCTAATGTGGCACCGTAAATAGTGTCCGAAGGGTTCGGGAGATAGATTATGCTTTGCGATGAGTGCAAGAAGAACGAGGCGACAATACATTTTACGCAGATTCTCAATAATAAAGTGACCAAATCTCATCTTTGCCAGGAGTGCGCCAAAGAAAAGGGGGTCCTTTTTCCTTCTCTGGATGAGACGCTTTTCGAAGGTCCCCATCTTGCTTTGGCCTCTCTCCTGGCGGGACTTAGTGATATTGGCGCTCCTTACGCTGTGGAAAAGCCGAAAGTGGCGAGAAAGTGTCCCAACTGCAGGGCAACCTATGACGATTTCAGGGAATCGGGCAGGTTGGGATGTTCCCAATGTTATCAAACTTTTAAAAAAGAGCTTCTGCCTCTATTAAAAAGGCTTCACGGTTCAGTCCAGCACACGGGCAAGGTTCCCCTAAAGAAAGTCGCAGCGGGGAAAGAAGGCAAAAAGACGATAGAACTGCGCAGAGAATTACAGAAAGCAATAGAGAAAGAAGAATATGAGAAAGCGGCTGTAATAAGAGATAAAATAAAAGAATTGGAAAAGAAAAAATAATGGAACTGCAAAATATGCTCAAACATAAAATAGGCTGGTTGGAAAGCAAAGAGAATTCTCCGGGAATTGCAATTTCTTCACGCATCAGGCTGGCGCGAAATCTTGATAGAATCCCCTTTCCTCAGAAAGCTTCCCGGGAGGAACAGGAAGAATCTTTTGCGAAGATAAAAGCCGCCTGCGGAAAGATTGCATATTTTAAAGGAGCTCCCATTCTCAGCTTGCAAGAGTTCGACGCGGTGGACAGACAGTTCTTGTTAGAAAGGCATTTGATCAGTTATGAGCACTCCCGGGGAGAAGGGATTAGGGGATTGGTTATCGGAGATAAGGAACTCATCAGTCTGATGATAAACGAAGAAGACCACCTGCGGCTTCAGGGAATACAACCGGGGTTGGAGCTACAGCAGAGCTGGGATATTCTGAAGCAGATCGATGATGAGATGGATAAGAGGCTCGATTACGCTTTCTCTCCCGAAATAGGCTATCTTACTGCCTGCCCGACGAATACAGGAACGGGGATGAGAGCTTCCGTGTTGATGCATTTACCCGCTCTGGTAATGAACGAAGAGATAAACAAGGTCTTGCAAGCCCTGAACAAGATTGGAATGGTCGCTCGCGGACTCTATGGAGAAGGAACCAAGGTAATGGGGGATCTATTTCAGATTTCCAACCAGGTCACCCTGGGGTCGAACGAGGAAGGAATAATCGATAATCTGGAAAGAGTGGTAAAACAGGTCATAAATTACGAAATCAAGGGAAGGAAAGCTTTGTTTAAAGAAAGTAAAGAAAAAGTAATGGATGTGATCTATCGCGCTTACGGAGTTCTGGTCAACGCGCGGCAGATAAGTTTTGCTGAAACGATGGGATTTCTGTCAAAAGTAAGATTAGGCATATATTTTAACCTAGAATTGAATGCGGAACTGGATATATTAAATGAGCTCACTGTGCTGACGCAGCCGGCTCATTTGCAGGAGTCGGCGGGCAAGGAGCTCTCGCCATCCCAGCGGGATTTTATCCGCGCAGAGATGATTAGAAGAAAATTGAAAAATGGGGAATAAATCCCCCTCACCTCAATCCTCTCCCCCAGGGGAGAGGAGATAAGAGGGGTATGAGGAATACATAACGGGAGGCAAATGAAATGTTAAATAGATTTACTCAAAGGGCACAGAAAGCCATTCTAATGGCCCAGCAGGAGGCAAAAAGATTGAATCACGATTACCTGGGCACGGAACATATTCTTCTGGGACTGGTATCCCTGGGAGAAGGCGTCGCTGCACAGGTGCTTCAGGATCTGGGGATAGACTTGAAAAAGGTAAGAAGAGAAGTGGAAAAGATGGTAGGCACCGGAGACAACATTCTTCTGGTGGGAGAAGTGCCTTTTACTCCCAGAGCAAAAAAGGTCCTGGAACTGGCTGTCCAGGAAGCACAGGATATGGGTCACAACTACGTGGGGACGGAACATCTGCTTTTAGGTTTGATCCGGGAAGAAGAGGGAGTGGCCGCCAAGGTTTTGGAGGGCCTGGGAGCAAGTCTGGAATTGGTGAGAGGCCAAATTGTAAATCTTCTGGGCGAAGCTACTGCTCACGGAATGCCCAGTAAAGAGAAGAGAAGAACCAAGACTCCCACACTGGATGCTTTTGGCAGGGACTTGACCGCACTGGCGGGCGAAGGTAAGCTCGACCCGGTAATTGGCAGGGAAACGGAGATTCAGAGATTGATTCAGATACTTTGCCGGCGCACGAAAAATAATCCGGTGATGATTGGCGACCCCGGTGTGGGCAAGACGGCTATCGTTGAGGGACTGGCACAGAAAATCTCTGATAAGAATGTACCCGAAATTCTATTGAATAAGAGAGTATTGATTCTTGACCTGGCGGGAGTCGTGGCGGGCACTAAGTACCGGGGAGAATTCGAACAGAGACTGAAGCAAATAATAGACGAAATTCGCCGCTCTGAGGGTAGCGTGATTCTGTTCATCGATGAACTGCACACGGTCGTAGGGGCGGGGGCTGCCGAGGGAGCGATAGATGCCTCCAATATGTTGAAACCAGCACTGGCAAGAGGAGAACTGCAGTGTATCGGCGCTACTACTATGGATGAGTATCGTAAACACGTCGAGCACGATGCGGCTCTGGCGAGACGTTTTCAACCGGTAACCATTGACCCTCCCACGGTGGAGGAAACCATCGACATTTTGAAAGGATTAAGAGATAGATACGAAGCCCACCATAGAATCAAGATTACTGACCAAGCTCTCAATGCGGCAGCTGCATTATCCCAGAGGTTCATTTCCAATCGCTTTCTGCCGGACAAGGCAATCGATTTGATCGATGAGGCGGGCTCGCGGGCGAGGCTTCAGACTACCACAAAACCTCCCGACTTAAAAGATATCGAGAGAAAATTGGAAGGTGTGACCAAGGAAAAGAAGGCGGCCATCGCTGCCCAGGAATTTGAAAAGGCTGCCAGCTTGCGCGATGAAGAGAAAAAGATTGAACAGGAACTGCAACAGACAAAAAGGTCCTGGGAGCAGAGAAAGGATAAAAAGCAAGGCACCGTAACCGAAGAAGATATTGCTCATATTGTCTCCGAATGGACGGGGATTCCTGTAATCAAGTTGACGGAAAAGGAGACGGAAAAGCTTTTACACATGGAAGATGCTTTGCACAAACGGGTTATTGCTCAGGATGAGGCAATAAAAGTTGTTTCTCAGGCGGTGCGTCGCTCTCGCACAGGATTGAAGGATATTGCGCGTCCCACCGGTTCATTCATCTTTCTCGGGCCAACCGGAGTGGGAAAGACTGAATTGGCCAGAGCTCTGGCTGAGTTTATGTTTGGCGACGAGGAATCGATGGTTAGGCTGGATATGTCCGAATATATGGAGAAATTCAATGTTTCCCGGCTCGTTGGCGCTCCTCCCGGATATGTGGGTTATGAAGAAGGAGGGCAACTTACCGAAGCGGTTCGCAGGAAACCGTATTCGGTCGTACTTCTGGATGAGATTGAAAAAGCCCATCCGGATGTGTTTAACATATTGCTGCAAATTTTTGACTCCGGGCAGTTAACCGATAGCTTGGGACATAAGGTAGATTTTAAGAATACCGTAATCATAATGACTTCCAATATCGGCGCCCGCGAGATCACCGGGGGTAAGACTCTGGGATTTTTGACAACTCAGGAGGCGGAACAGAGTTACAAGGATATGAAGAAGAAAGTTCTGGATGAGAGGAAGAAGGTTTTTCGCCCGGAATTTCTGAATCGAATAGATGAGACCGTAGTTTTTCATCCGCTGAGCAAAGAGGACGTGAGAAATATTGTCGACCTGATGCTGCAAAGGGTAACCCAAAGATTATCCGAGCAGGAGCTCGCTCTTAAAGTCACCGATAAGGCTAAAAGTTTTCTCGTGGAAAAGGGCTTCGATCCCCAGTTTGGCGCGCGTCCTCTGAGAAGAGCAATTCAGAAATACCTTGAAGATCCCCTGGCGCAGGAAATCCTGGCCAAGAAAATAAAGCCAAAAGCAAAGATTACTGCTGACGTTCAGGATGGCAAGATAGCATTTAAACTCTCCAAATCTTAGTCTCCTGGGCCGTTAAAGGCTTTTGCACGGCTAAAACCGCACCTACAAATTGCAGATAGAATTTGTATTGCTTCCCCCTGACAAAGTCGGTTTTTTTCTTCTGTGAGGACCTGCCTTTTTCCGGGAATTCTCGTCCTTTCTTTCCAGAAGCATCCCATTTTTTGCTTGCAATTTGAGTGTTAAAGGAATATAATAAGCTCGATTTGGAGATGGAATGAAAAAGAGAATTTTGAGAATTGCTTTTATTTTTATTGGTCTTCTCGTTATGGCTCTGGGATTTGCGTATTTAGCCAGCACCACAAGGACTTTGTCCGGAATAATGAGAACTTATGTGGAAGGGGAGCTAAAAAAAGCTTTCCACAGAGAAGTCACCGTGGGCAAGATTGGGACAAATATCGTTAATCGCATTACTCTGGAAAACGTTGCCATAGCCAGCGAGAATAGAGTTTCGGAAGGGGCAGTCTTAGTATGTGAGAAAGTTAACATTAATTATAATCCCTTTTCTATTTTACTCAGGAAACGAGAGCTGGAGAGAAGCATAATAAAGGTGGTTCTCAAATCCCCCCGTCTGCTATTGACCAATCGAACGGGTAAGTGGAATCTCATACCTCCCTCGAGTTCCGGGGAGGAATCGGCTCTTGCCGCACTTCCCTATGTTTTGATTGTGGATGGAAGGGTTACAATTGAAAATGTGGAAAAACAGGTTAGAAAGTTTGAGATAAGAGATGTTTCCGGTAATCTCACTGCGGGAGATAAAATCTACGGCGTACCCTGGCGGGAGAGGTTCCCGGGCGATGACGAATTACGTTCGCAAATCCGTTTCAATATTTCCGGCAAAACCAACCAGAGTAAAAATGACAGAATAAAATTGAAAGGCACCTACTCGCAGGAGAAAAAGGAATTAAGTGTCAATTTAGATATTTTCAATTTGGATCTGGCAAATTCGAGTAACCTCTTTCCGTTGCTTCCAGAGTTTACAATATTGACTGGCGAAGGGGATCTTTCCTTGCATTTAAAGACGACTCTTAACAAGGAGAATGTTGACACCATTGTCGGTATGGCGACATCTATGAGCGGGGAACAAAATAGAATTAAAGATTTCACGCAGATTCTCTCCTTTTCCGGCGAATTGGCCCTCGCGGAAGTATCCTGCCGATGGCTATCTCACCTACTGGAAGGCATCAGAGGAACGGTCGTTTTTGATAACCACAGAATCGGCAGTCAGGAAATAGTTTTACAATATGGAGGCTCGGAAATCAAACTTTGCGGCGGCCTGGATAAATATCTTTCCCGGCCCGCTCTGCGAGTCAACCTCTCAGCCGATTTCTGGCTTTCCCGCCTGGGGCAGATTGTTAAAATCGACGAGATGAAAGGAATTCTTCCTTTAGACGGCTTGGCGAAAGTATCAGTCGATATATCGGAAAGTCTTTCCGCTCCCAAATTAAAAGGCTGGTTTATTCTTCCCCGCGGGGAAATAGGAGGCCGGCCGGTGGAGGAATTCCAGGGTCAATTCATCTATCAAAACAGGATAGTGAGAATAATGAACTTGCAGGGCAAGATTTGTGAAGGAACTCTTGTTTTTTCCGGGAAGATAGATATTGACGAACCTTACGTAGATTTAGATTTTGTTTTGCGCGGTGTCGAATTGAAAAGTCTCCTGCCGCCATATTGGGCCGATAGGGCGAGAGGCAAAGGTTCTCTTTCCGGCGATATTTTTGGTAAACCTCTGCGATACCGGGCTCACGGGAAGATAGATTTAAGAGAGACGAAACTTTTGGGAACTAATGTGGGGGCCGTCTCGGGAGTTTTCGATTATGCGAACAGAAAACTGGAAATAGAAGCAAAGAGTAGCGAAGATAACTGTTTACTGAAAACTGCTTTAGTACTGGGAAAGAAGGAGATAGAGATTTCCCGGTTAGAAATTTCTCTTCCCGAGCGCGCCGGCGCGGTTCTGGCGGGCCGGGTCGGACTTCCCGGCGGGAAGAATTTGCACCTTACAGTTGCAAACTCTTACGTAGAAATTGGACTTCTACCCTGGTTTACCCGGCGACCCGATAGTCTTTCGGGACGAGTCAATTTCCTGGGTGAGATTCGAGGAACGATTGAATCCCCCGAGGTCTCCGGGAAATTGTGGTCCACAGGATTGACGGCAAGAAAGGAAGAGATAAAATTTGACTGCGCGGTTGATTACCGGGAAAAGATTTTGAAAGTCGCCTCGCTCAGTCTGAATAATATCTACGGTGCAAACTTAACTATCAACTTCAATCCAGAGGTACCCGTGGTAAGAGGCTCTGTAGAATCCACAGGCGGCGACCTGGAGTTACTCTCCAATATATTTTCTGGCAGGGCAGGCAAGTTGAGCGAAATAGCAGGTACTCTGCGGGGCAAGGTCGGTTTTTCCGACCTCTCTTTGAGTGACTCCTGGTGGGAGAACGTTAAAGCCGAAGGGACAGTTTCCATCGCCCAGCCCAAGTTCGGACGGGTCTCTTTTGACGAAGTAGCTTTCGCATTTGTCATAGCCGAACAGAGACTGGGCGTGGATAAATTTCGCTTTTCCGCAGGGGCGGGGCAGGTAACGGGTTCTTTGCAATCGGGAATAAGAAAGAGGAAGCAGAATACAATAAATATAAATACTGAATGGCGAGATTATCCGATTAAGAGAGAAGGAGATTCCCGAGGAAATCCGTCTGTATCCCCGCCGGGGTTAAAGGAGAACGGAGTCAGCGGGAATCTCAATTTTGGAGGAAAATTGGCCTGGAAAGGGGACTGGACGATTCGCGGTTCACTTTCGGGCAAGGATTTCAAATATAAGGCAGAGGCTTTGGGAATAATCGGTGCCGACCTGCTCCTGAATAGGAAACTTATCCGTCTTTCTTCTTTCCGCTGCGGAGATGATTTGAAAGGTGACTTTACCATTGAAGCGGGGGAACAAAAGACCTTAAGCGGTAGCATAGAAGTGAATACTGTGAAAATTCCCCATTTTCTCCGTTTGCTATTTGCGCCGGGCGAGAAAGAATCTTTTTTTGACAAGATAGGCGGCAAGTTATATAGCAAGATTCTCTTGCGCGGTTTTTTGGATAATCCTCAAATTAATGGCTACCTTGACATCGAACGAGGAGTTATTTCCACTGCGAATTTCCTGTTTAAATCAACGTTTAATTACAACAGAAGAGAAGTCAACCTGGAATCGGCAGAGCTGGAATTTGTTCCGGGAAGTAGAGTTCTGGCCAAGGGTAAGATAGATTTCAACGAACCTGAGCCCTGGGAAATTAATGTTGCCCTGGACCATTTCCAGTTGAGCAGGTTGCAAAGTCTATTTGAGAGAAAAGATTTGAACGCTTTTGGAGAGGTTAGCGGAAATCTCAAGCTGCGCGGCGCTTTTGCTCATCCCCGCTTAACGGGGGAATTGGAATCGGAAAATAGCGGGATAAATAGCCTGCGTGCGGATACCATCAAGACGGGCTTCCGGGCGGAGAAGGTCCTGGATGAGGAAGATGAAAGTATAGAATTAGTGTTCGATTCTTTTTCCGCAGGGTTTGGAAAAAGCTTCCTGCGTCTTGCTCCCGAAAGCAAAATGCGATTCTCCTTATCCAGGAAGTTAGCCGACTTTTCTTTCCTTGGCGAATTTCGCAACGTAAATCTGGCAAAGATGTCTATCTTTGGTGGCGCTCGATTAAACGGAGTCGCCGATTTTTCCACGCGCTCTCCTTTTCTGGAGATGAAAGTCACCACGCAGAACCTGTGGGTGAACCGCCACGATTTTGAAAGCGCAAAGTTAAGGATTTCTTATCGGGATAAAAAACTATTTTTCCTGCCGGTGGCTAAAGAAACGTTTCAGCTCCTGGGAGAGATTGACTTTGAACGCGTGGATAGTTTCAATATAAAACTGCTCGAGTTCTTTGAAGGCAAGGACAGACTGGCGAGCATTAGCGGTAATGCCGATCTTTCCGGACCGGTTGACCTGACTGTCCGGGGAAGAGAGGGAAAGATTCCCGCCGCTCTCATAGGGGAACTGCTGAACGTGAGAATTCCGCTAAAAGGAAATAGCGGTTTTGACCTCAAGCTCAGCCGGACTGCGACAAAAGGGGAAAAAGAAAAATTATACGATTCTTTGCAAATAGACGGGGAAATAGATATCGCTAATGGCGCGATAGGAGGTCTTCCATTTGACGATTTCCGCGCTCTCGCCAGGGCAGATGGCGATACGATAAATCTAAGAGAACTGGCAATAAGTAAAAAGAAGGAATACGAGATCAAATGTTCGGGAACTATTCCTTATCCCAGAGAGGAAAAAGACGGTAGAGAAATAGACGTCTCTCTGGAAGTGTTCGATAGCACGGCGCGTATGTTACGTGTTTTGACCAGAGAAATAAAAGATGCCAGAGGACAACTGGAGGCATTCCTTCATATTACCGGGACACAAGAGGAGCCGCTGGTAAACGGATATTTTCGTTTAAAAGAGACTACCGTTTACGGTAAAGAAATATTCAAGAGGATAGACGATCTGGCCTGCGATATCTCGGTTAAGGACAGTAACATATCTATCAACCGCATCAATGGCAGGATGGAAAAGGGAGAAATCGACCTTAAGGGAAAGGTAACTCTGGCTGGCTGGAAGCCGGATAAGCTCGATGTGGTTTTTGAGAATAAGAAAGAGTATGGTATTCCGCTTAAGATACCTTTTCTGAAGATACCCCAGACTTCACTTTTCGGCCGTCTCCTGTCCGAAGTCCCTTGTTCTCTGGGGTTGAAGGGGAAAATCCATGTATATGGAACCTGTCAGTCATATAATTTAGTAGCAGCAATGGAAGTGCAGAATGCCCAGTTTACCTATCCTCCCAAAGCCGAGGATACGAAAGATTTAAATTTAGATTTTTTAGTACCTGCCGTTTGGAATCTGGAAGTGAGGGCAGGCAAGAATACCTGGTATAAGAATACGTTTGCTGAAGCTCATGTACAGGGGCATATGATGCTCACCGGACCAACCGAGGATTTGACAGTCAACGGGACTCTTACGTCCGACAAAGGGGAAATAAGTTACCTGGGAGCTACCTTTAGCGTGAAAGAGGTTATTGTAGAATGTATAAATGATGAGCTCTTCTTACAAGCCAGGGCGGAATGCCCTGTGGAAAATGACACCATTACGTTAGTGGTGGAGAGGGGAAGATGGGGAAAGATTAAGCCAAAATTCAGCTCCCGCAGTGACCCGGAAATGAGCGAGGAGGAAGCATTGGTTAAAGCCACTGGTTTGGATTCTTTGACGCTCTCTCCCCAGGAGGGAGATGCTTTGTTGAGGAGGGAACTGTTGAGGTTAATCGACAGCAGTTTGGCCAGCCCCTTGATTAAATCGATTCTAAAATCGATGGGCATGGTAGACGTGGTTAAGGTAGAAGCCAGCCTTGTTCAAAAGACAGGGGATAGATTGAGTTCCCCGGAGTCCGCAGAAGGGGAAGGGAAGGATAGTCTTCTGGAAGGCACGAAAATAACTTTTGGCAAGTATCTGAGTAATGACCTGTACCTGGGTTACAAGCTACGTTTTGAGGAGGGTTACCTGAACAAGCTGGAATTGCGACATGAGCTGGAAGTACTATATAGAATCAGAAGAGGGACTTCTTTGAGAGGCAGGCTTGGAGAAGAAGAGAGATATTTGGGAGTGGAAAGACAGATAAGATTTTAGATATTTACTTTCGGTCTAAAATTTGATATTATAATAGGATATTTAAGACTGCCAGAATCGAATCCTATGCTGAAAAAATCTACACTTCTACTTTTTTCCTTGATATTCCTTGTTTCCGGTTATCTCTTTGCCCGGCCTGCCGAGATAATAGAAATCCAAATTACCGGAAATAAGAACGTAGAAACCAAGAAGATATTGAAAGCTCTGGAGATAAAGAAAGGTGATGAATATTCAGAAGAAAAGGTAAGCGAGGGCTTGCAGGACATATATGAACTCGGGTTTTTTGAAGATATTACAATTGAAGTCTTTGAGGTCGAGGGGGGAGTAAACGTTAACTACGTTGTAACCGAGAAGCCGCTGATTAAGCGCATAGAATTCAAAGGGAATAAAGAATTCTCTGACGGTAAATTAGGAAGAGAAATAGAATCAAAAAAGGAAGAATCTTTCGATAACAGGAAAATGCAAGAGGATACTGAAAAGATCGCTACCCTTTACAAGGAAAAGGGATACGCAAATGTAAAAGTGGAGCCTTATACGACAGAAGATGAGAACAGTGGAACGGTGATAATGACTTTCTTTATTACAGAGGGTAAACAAATTAGAATAGAGAAAGTTAGTTTAATTGGAGTAGAGGCATTTAACCCGAAAAAGATAGAGAAAAAATTGAAGACTAAAAGGAAAAAGTTTTTCAAACAAGAACTGCTCGATGAGGACATGAAAAAGATAGAAGCCTATTACAAAGACAGAGGTTTCCTGAAAGTTCATCTGGGAACGCCTGTGGTCATTCACGATGAAGAGAAAGCAAAAACTTTCGTCACCCTTTTTGTCTACGAGGGCTTGAAATATACAGTGGGAGACATACAGTTTAAAGACAATTACGTAATCGCTGCGGGAGATTTGGAAAAAGACCTGGAATTGAAACGGGGAGAGGTCTTCAGCCAGGAAGAATTCGAGAGGAGCCTGTTTAATATTCAGGAGCACTATGCAGAAAAGGGCTATATCCTGATGCGCTCCAATCCGGAGTACTCAACCGATGACGAGAAGAAGGTGGTAAACATTCGCATCTCCATTTCCGAGAACGGGATAGTCTATCTTAACCGGATTCACCTGGGAGGGAATGTCATCACTAAAGATTACGTAATCAAGCGGGAATTCCTGGTAAAAGAAGGAGAGCCGTTCAATGTTAAAAAGATAAGACGAACACAGGAGAAGCTATATAACCTTGGTTTCTTTTCGGACGTTGTCATTGAGATCGGTGAAACAGGCGATCCCCGTAGAGCAGACCTCATCTGTCAGGTAACCGAGCAAAGGACAGGATTACTCACTATGGGAGCAGGGTACAGCTCGCAAGACGGGCTTTTAGGTACCTTTCAGATTACACAGAGCAACTTTTTGGGTAGAGGACAGAGAATAGACTTGATGGTGGAAGTGGGAAAGAAAAAGACCAATTATCAGGTCAGTTTTACCGAGCCCTGGTTTCTGGGGAGACACGTCCTTTTTGGCGTGGCTATATACGATACGGACAGGGACAGAGACTACTATAAAGAGACGAGAAGCGGGGGAAATATCAGAGTGGGTCCCCATTTAACCGATATTCTTAGTCTCCGCTTCACTTATACTTACGAACGGGTAAAAGTATACGATGCGCTTTCTCCATACAAAGACGAGGAAGGGAGAAAGGATAGTAGTAGTTTTACCACTTATCTGATAAGAGATAACAGGGATAATATATTCGACGCTTCCCGGGGTTCCCGGAATTCCATCTCTCTTCAGATTTCGGGAGGTATCTTGGGAGGGGACACTGATTTCGTTAAGACTTTTGCCTCCAGCAGTTGGTTTTTTCAAACATTCTGGCGCTTTGTTCTGGGGCTGCAATTAAGGTACGGGATTGTCAGTAGTTTTCCTCCGTCTACGGGAGTGCCGATTTACGAACGGTTCTACGTGGGTGGTGCGGATACCGTGAGGGGTTATGATTATAGGGGTGAGATCGGGCCTCCCGAGGGAGGAGTGACAATGTTCGTGAGCAACGTAGAATATAAATTTCCTATAGTTATGGAAAAAGGTCGCACTATACTCCAGGGAGCAGTCTTTCTGGATATGGGAGGAAGCTGGAGAAAAGGAGATGTGAATTTTACCATAGGCAGAGGGGAGGATCAATTGAAAGTGGGGATAGGAGTAGGCGTCCGCTTCCAGACTCCTATTTTCCCCGTTCGTCTCGATTGGGGGTATGGATTGAATCACAGGCCGGGAGAAGACAAATCCCAATGGTATTTCACAATCGGCCAACCCTTCTGAGATGACAGAAGAAACGGAGAGTTAATAATGAAAAGAATTTCGCTTTTTTTCCTTGTTTTTTCTCTTTTATACTTTTTCCCGGTTACACGTGCCGAGGTAAAAGCAGTGATGCTTTCCTCGGAAAGAATCGCCTACGTGGACATAGATAAAGTTTTTGCTCAGTTTAAGGGGACTAAAGAAGCACAGGAAAGACTGGAAAAAGAGATTAAAGTGAAGAGAGACGAGATAGCTCGCCTGGAAAGGGAGATAAGAGACCTGGAAGTTGCCTCCCGGGAAAAGAAAAAGATGGAGCCGGTGCCGGCCACGGGACTGGCAGAAAAAGAGGTAGAAATTTCCACTGCCCCGGCGATTCCGAAACCACTTCCTGAGGAAGTAATCAGGCTAAATAAGGAAAAGCTCAACAGGATGGCGGAGGAAATGAAGAAAGAGTTAACCAGTCTGGAGCAAGAGATGACGCACCAGGTTTTGGGAAAGATTTACGATG
Source organism: uncultured Clostridia bacterium (assembly GCA_964345635.1). Lineage (GTDB taxonomy): Bacteria > UBA6262 > WVXT01 > WVXT01 > WVXT01 > WVXT01. The sequence continues at coordinate 12,448 of CAYFRM010000067.1, read as the reverse complement.
CGATTAGGAAGATTGCTCAGGCGGAAGGTTACGCTATCGTTTTGGACAAGAAAAATATTCTTTATAGCGAAATGGAGAACGACCTCACGGAAAAGGTTATACAGCGATTGAATTCGGGCCAGTAGCTGCAGAGCGATAGCTCTGCTTTGTAGGGGCGGCACTCCGTGGCCACCCGAAAAAGGGACGGCACAGAGTCCGTCCCCTACAAAGAAAGCAAAGCTTGCGCTTTGCTGCTGCAATTTTACACCAAATCCCTTCGCTTTAGGGTGAATTCATGAGAATGAGTTTGAGGGAAATTGCTGAGCTTGTGGGTGGTGAACTCTCCGGGGATAGTAATACAGTAATCGAAGGAGTAGGCAGTCTGACCGAAGCTGTAAAAGGTGAGATTACATTCCTGGCCAGTCGTCGATACATAAGTCAGGTGCCAAAAACTAAGGCTTCGGCCATTATTATCGGCGCCGGAATCGAGTTGCCAGAGATTCCTTCGATAAGGACAGAAAATCCCTATCTGGCTTTTTCCCGGGTAATGAAGGCATTGGTTCCTCCTAAAAGACTATCCGGGGGAATAGATAAGACGAGCATTCTTGGCAAGGGAGTAGAACTGGGTAAAGATGTTGCCGTGGGAGCTTACGCGGTTATCGGAGATGGCGTGGTTATCGGAGATAGGACTGTAATTTCTGCAGGGACGTACGTCGGAGATAAAGCTGTGATTGGTAAGGACGGGCTAATCTATCCCAATGTTATTGTTAGAGAAGAAGTCATCATAGGAGATAACGTAATCATTCACCCCGGCGCAGTTATCGGCGCGGACGGATTTGGTTATGCTACGGAAAAGGGAAAGCACCATAAGATTCCCCAGATAGGCACTGTGGAAATTGGAAATGGCGTGGAAATCGGAGCAAACGTTACCATTGACCGGGCAACTTTGGGTAAGACTTCAATCGGGGAAGGGACGAAAATCGATAATCTTGTCCAGATTGGACATAATGTCAAAATAGGAAAAAACTGCCTTATAGTTTCCCAGGTGGGCATCTCGGGAAGCACGGTGATCGGCGATAATGTGACCCTGGCCGGGCAGGCGGGCCTCGTTGGTCATATTGCCATTGGCGACAATGCAATTGTGGGCGCGCAGGCGGGAGTTACTAAGAGTGTGCCGCCCAATACCGCTGTTTCCGGTTATCCCGCCCGGGAACATAGAATAGCCCAGAAGATAGATGCGCAACTGATTAGATTGCCCAAGTTGTACGAACAGATAAAGAAATTAAGACGAGATATAGTGAAAAGGAGAAGAAAACAAAGGAAATAAAACCAGGTCAATCGCCCTTTCCCCGATAGATATCGGGGTGACGGAAATGGCAGGTTAAAGAGTGAGCGACCGGAATTTTATGGAGGAAATTATGGGTCGACAGAGGACCATAAAAAAGGAGAGCACTTATTCGGGAGTGGGTCTGCACACGGGAAACATAACTTCCGTGACCTTCAAGCCAGCCCTACCCAATTCCGGCATAAAATTCTTAAGGTCAGATTTGCCGGGTAAACCGGAGGTGGAAGCTAACATAAAGAACGTTATCAGCGTAGCACGAGGAACCACTCTGGGGAATGGCAGTTTCCAGATTCAGACAGTAGAGCATATTATGGCTACTCTATGCGGCTTGGGTATAGATAATCTCATCGTGGAAGTGAATGCTGATGAACCTCCTGTGGCTGACGGGAGCGGGATGCCTTTTGTGGAGACTCTGGAGAAGGCCGGTTTCCAGGAACAGGATATAGAAAAGGACTACTTCACAATAAATGGACCTATCAAGTTTTCCGATGAAGATGTCCATCTGGTCGTCCTGCCGTCGGAAGAATTCAAAGTATCGGCTACTATCGATTACAAGCATCCCATTTTAAAGAGCCAATACGGCACGTTCACCATAACCAAAGAGATTTTCGAAAAAGAGATCGCTCCCGCCAGGACGTATTGTTTTGAGCATGAAATCGAATCACTGAAGCGTAGAGGGCTAGCTCGCGGCGGTAGTTTGGACAATGCGGTAGTAATCGGACAGAACGGCATTCATAATAAGGGACTCAGATTTCCCGATGAATTTGTCCGTCACAAGATACTCGATTTAATAGGGGATATCTATTTGATAGGAAAACCTTTAAAGGCACACATTATTGCTATCCGCTGCGGACACGCTGCTAACATTGCTTTGACTAGAAAGTTAGGGGAACTCATAAATAAGCCCGCCGTTCGTCGAACGACGAAGACTCTTAAACAGGAAGATTTTAAAGGAAAAATCTTAGGTTTAGAAGAGATTCAGAGCATAATCCCCCACCGCCCTCCTTTCCTATTCGTAGATAAAATAATTATGGCAGAGAATATGATTAAAGCCGTAGGGTTCAAGAACATAACTATTAATGAGGAATACTTCAAAGGACATTTCCCTGACTATCCGATTTTGCCCGGCGTTCTAATTGTGGAATCGATGGCACAGACTTCCTGCGTTCTCTTCCTGGCCCGCTCGGATCTCAGAAAGAAACTGCCCTATTTTATGGCGATCAAGGAAGTTAAATTTCGCAAGCCCGTTTTCCCGGGCGATCAGCTACAGCTGGAAGTGGAAGTTACTCGCGCCCGGGTGAGAGGAGGAAAGATTCAAGGTAAGGCATACGTCAGGAATGAGTTAGTGGCTGAGGCCGAATTTATGTTCTCGTTGGTAGATCGGTAAACCCCGTTAGATAGCAAGCATTGTCTTGGGCGCGGATTTGTACCGGGGCGAAAGTAAGGTTTAAAGTCCCATTATGGTTTTGTAACGGGGTAAATCTATAAAGACAGACAAGCAGTAAACATATAATGCTAACTTTTTGGGAGAAAAAATGAACATTCACAAAACAGCTTTGGTTCATCCGGATGCGGTAATAGGAGAGGATGTGGACGTCGGCCCATATTCGATTATTGGACCGGATGTGAAGGTTGGAAAAGGGACCAAGATCGGAGCGCGTGTAGTAATTGAGGGAGATGCTCAAATCGGCCAAAATTGTCAGATATGGACAGGGTCCATAATCGGAAATTTACCGCAGGATTTGAAGTTTAAGGGAGGAAAGACGAGAGTCGTAATTGGTGAAAATAATGTCATTAGGGAGTATGTTACCATTAACCGGGGAACGACTTCTACGGGAGAGACAACTATCGGAGATAGTAATCTCATAATGGCATATGCTCATATCGCTCATGATTGCGTTATCGGCTCTAACGTGATTCTGGCTAACGTCGCTACTCTGGCGGGCCACGTAGTGATTGAGGATAAGGCTATTGTGGGAGGGTTAACTCCCGTTCATCAGTTCGTGCGTATCGGCACGTTGGCTATTGTCGGCGGAGGTTCCCGGGCGGCAAAAGACGTGCCTCCTTACTGTATGGCAGCGGGGACGCCCATTAGAATTTTTGGATTGAATACGGTAGGGTTGCAAAGGAACAATTTTCCCAAGCATGTCAAGGCCCAGCTGAAAAGGGCTTACAAGGTTCTCTTCCGCTCGAAATTGAATACCACGCAAGCGCTGAATGTATTGGAGAAAGAGTCCAACATCTCCGATGAACTGCTGCATATGATTTCCTTTATTAAGGAATCTGAGAGGGGAATCTGCAAAGAATGAAGATAGAGAATAGAAAAATCGGATTGATTGCCGGCAACGGGAAATTCCCTTTGATTTTTGCCCAGGAAGCGAGGAGAGTAGGAACAGAGGTAGTCGCTCTGGCAATAAAGAAAGAGACGAGTCCCAGCCTGGAAAATTTGGTAAATAGAATCCACTGGGTCAACGTGGGGCAATTGGGTGACCTGATTGAAATCTGTAAAAAAGAAGGGATAACCAGGGCAGTGATGGCCGGGCAGGTTAGACATACACGCCTGTTCAGTCAGGTAAAGCTGGACGCAAGAGCTATGGCTCTTCTGGCGGGAGTAAAGGATAAGAAGGCTAATTCTCTACTGGGAGCAGTGGCTGATGAGTTGTTGCGGGAGGGAATAGAACTAATAGATTCAGCTACCTATCTTTCCCACCTCTTGCCCTCTCCCGGTATTTTGACGCGGCGCAAACCTACGCAAAAGGAATGGCGGGATATCGAATTTGGTCATAAAATGGCTAAAGAGATTGCCGGCCTGGACATCGGGCAAACGGTGGTGGTCAAGGACCAGGCGGTTTTGGCAGTGGAAGGAATGGACGGAACGGACCGCACCATAAAGAGGGGAGGAAAATTAGGCAGAAGAGACGTTGTGGTAGTGAAGGTAAGTAAACCCCAGCAGGATAGGAGGTTTGACCTTCCCATTGTTGGGGAGAGGACGGTAGAGGTATTGAAACAGGCTAAAGCAAAAGTGCTTGCCTTTAGCGCCCGCAATACGATATTACTGGATAGAAAGAAAGTGGTTAAAAGCGCTAACCAGAACGGCATTTCCCTGGTGGCAATAAAAGAAGAAGAAAGTTAAGAATCTAGGTAGTGTAGGGCTTTATGCCCGTCCCGATTTATCGGGACGCCCATAAAGGGCTACACTACAAACATGAAAATTACGCCCATAAAGGGCTACACTACGCACAAATTCGGGAGAGGAGAATGGTTAGAGTTGGCGTAATCGGAGTTGGCCACATAGGTACGCATCATGCCCGGATTTATTCGCAAATGCCAAATGTAGAGCTGGCGGGAATTGTAGATATTGACCACAAAAGAAGAGAGAAGATTGCCCGGGAATATAATACAACCCCATATGCAAACTACGGAGAGATTTTCGGTAGAGTGGATGCGGTGAGTGTGGTAGTGCCCACCGATTTGCATTATCCCGTGGCCAGGGATTTTTTAGAAAGAGGCGTGCACTGTCTGATAGAAAAACCGATTACTCCCGCTCTGGAAGAAGCGGGAGATCTGTTGAGTATAGCACGCAAGAAGAATTTGATTTTGCAGATAGGACACATCGAACGGTTCAACAGCGCGATAGTGGAGGCACAAAAATATATCAAGGAGCCAAAATTTATCGAAGCTTACAGACTGGGACCTTATGACCCTCGCACTTCCAACATCGGAGTAGTGCTGGACTTGATGATTCATGATATCGACATTGTGCTCTACCTGGTGCGCTCGCCGGTGAAAAGTATCGATGCCATTGGCGGAAGTATCCTTTCTCATAACGAAGATATTGCCAATGCCAGAATCAATTTCCAGAATGGCTGTGTAGCTAATATATCGGCAAGTCGGGTTTCTCTGGAAAAGTTCCGTAAGATCAGGATATTTCAAAAGGACGTCTATATTTCGCTGGATTACGTTAAGCAGAGTCTGAAAATTTATCAAAAAAGGGGAAAAGAAGTTAAATCGATGAAAGATATGACGATTTTGCGACCGCAGTTGCAGAAGACAGACCCTTTGAGAGAGGAACTGACACATTTTGTGCAATGTGTGGAGATAGGCAGGGAGCCTCTGGTTTCCGGCGAACACGGCCGCGACGCTCTGGAAATTGGCCTGGAAATTCTGAAGAAAATCAGGGAAAATTCAGGATAAGCCATGGTTAAAAAAATATTCATAGTAGCTGGTGATCCTTCGGGAGATCTGCACGGAGCAAATCTGGTGAATGCGTTAAGAGAAATATCTTCCCAGATAGAGATATCCGGATTGGGTGGGGAAAGAATGGAGAGGGCGGGAGTAAAGCTTCTGGACAAACTTACGGAGCTGGCAATCGTGGGATTTAGCGAGGCGATCAATAACATACTTGCTCTGAGGCAGATTTACATAAAGACAGAAGAATTTCTGAAAAAGGAAAAGCCGGACATAATTGTGTTAATCGACTATCCTGGTTTCAATTTGAGATTGGCGGGCCTGGCTAAGAGATTGAAGATTCCTTTGATTTACTACATTGGTCCCCAAATCTGGGCCTGGCGTCACGGGAGAATCAAGGGCATAGCGGAATTGGTAAACAAAATGCTGGTGATATTTCCTTTCGAAGAAGAGACATACAAGAAGGCCGGGGTGGATGTTTCCTTTGTAGGTCATCCCCTATTGGACACTATTCAGCCGACCAAGGGCAAGGAGGAAGTTTATCGAAAGTACGGGCTGGACCCTGATTTCCCGATTATCGGGCTCATGCCCGGAAGCAGAAAACAGGAAATAGAGCGTCTGCTTCCCGTTATGTTAGAGGCTTCCCGAAAAATAGGTGAAACCAGGAAGGTACAATTTGTCTTGCCCTTAGCAGAGAATATACCTATGACTTACATAAAAGAACGCATAGTAGAATTTGAAAGGAATACTGTTAATCGATTCAGAAAAGAAAAAAAGCCGCCTCTTCCCATATTAGTAGTGCGGGATGAAGATTATAACATAAGGAGAACAATGACCCTGGCTCTGGTGGCTTCGGGAACGGCTACGCTGGAGAACGCCTGCCTGGGTATTCCCATGATTATAATCTACAAAGTTTCACTTTTCAGTTATCTACTGGCGCGACTTTTGATAAGAATTCCCAGAATTGGTTTGGCCAATATCGTAGCAGGAAAGAGGGTAGTACCCGAATTTATTCAGCAAAAGGCGAGGGCAGAGGAGATTGCCAAGGTAGCCTGCCACTGGTTGAGTAATCCGGGCCTTATGCGAGAGACGAGAAAAGAACTTAAGAGGGTTAAGGAAAAGTTGGGAACTCCCGGAGCGTCCCGGAGAGCGGCAAAAATTATTATGGAGGAGGCCGTAGCCAGTAACTGATGAACGTTTTGAAGAGACTATTTGCATATATTAAACCTTACCGGATACGTTTCCTGGAAGCGATGATTTGTATGGCCCTGGTTGCCGGGCTGACTTCGCTTCTAATGTATATGATAAAGCCGACGTTCGACAAAATCTTTGCGCAAAAAAACGCCCAGATGATTCCTTATATCCTCCTGATTATTGTAGGTTGTGCCCTGGCTAAAGGATTTTTTCAATACTACCAGTCTTATCTGATGTCTTATATCGGTCAAAGAACAATAATGGATATAAGGAACAGACTTTACAGCCACCTGCAAAGTCTGTCCCTGGACTATTTTATTCGCCAGAGAACAGGGCAGATTATTTCCCGCTTGACCAATGACGTTATGTTACTGCAGAGAGCAATTGTCAGTGTTCCCGCGAACTTAATTCGCGGAGGTTTAACCATCGTCGGCTTGACCGCACTCCTTTTCTATCTGCATTGGCGGTGGGCAATAATAATTATGATTGTTTTCCCCCTGGTAACTTTACCCTTAAGGAATTTCGGGAGAAGATTGCGGAAGATAAGCAGAAAGAGCCAGGAGAAGATGGCCGATATTTATTCTTTACTGCAGGAGAAAATCCTGGGAATAAAGATGGTCAAATCTTTCTGTATGGAGAAGACGGAAGCGGAAAAGTTTAGACTGGAAAATAAGAGTTTCTTTAAAATTATTATGAAGGCGATGCGGGTGGTAGCCATTCAATCGCCGGTTATGGAGTTTATTGCCACTTTAGGGATGGTAGGCGTTCTGGCTATTGCCGGTTACGAGGTAATAAGCGGAAGGAGTACTATGGGTACATTCTTTGCCTTTATCGGCGCTATCTCTTCTATGTATAAACCGGTAAAGAATTTCGCCAGCCTCAATGAACAGATTCAACAAGCCTTCGCTGCCAGTGAAAGAATTTTCTATGTTCTGGATACAAAATCTTTTGTCGCGGAGCTTCCCGATGCCAAAATCCTTCCCTCCCTGGGAAAGAAGATAGTCCTGGAAAAAGTCTCTTTCTCTTATCCTAAGCAGGGTTCTCAGAATAATAACGAACTTGTCCTGCAGGACATTGATCTGGAAATTTCCAAAGGAGAAATATTAGCCCTGGTAGGTCCCAGTGGAGGGGGAAAAACTACCATAGCCAATCTGATTCCTCGTTTCTACGACCCCACGAAAGGAAAGATTACAATAGACGGTCAAAATATAAGAGAGGTGACCTTGAAATCTTTGAGGGGACAGATGGGTATTGTCACGCAGGAAACGATTCTGTTTAACGACACAGTCAGAAACAATATCGCCTACGGCGATCCGGAAGCTTCCTTTGAGAGGGTTGTAGCCGCAGCCCGCATTGCCAATGCCCATGAATTCATAATGGAACTCCCCCAGGATTACGAAACGGTTATCGGCGAGAGAGGAGTTAAGCTTTCCGGCGGACAGAAGCAGCGAATCGCCATAGCCCGGGCTATACTCAAAGACCCGAAAATCCTGATTTTTGACGAAGCAACTTCCTCGTTAGATTCGGAATCGGAACTTTTGGTTCAGGAAGCGTTGGACCGCCTTATGAAGGACCACACCACTTTAGTAATAGCACATCGTTTGTCAACAATCCGCAAAGCGGATAAGATTATCGTCATCGACCGCGGCAGAATCGTGGAGGCGGGAAAACACGATGAGTTGATGGAGAGGAGCGGATTGTATAGAAAGCTTTACGATTTGCAATTTAGAGAGGATTTTTCTTTTACATGAAAAGCAAAATATTTTTTCTTCTTATCGTTTTCTTTTTACTCGGTCACCCCTACGTTTCTGGCTCTCCCGCAGACGATGTTTACGTAATTCCCATTAAAGGCATAATAGACCTGGGGCTTTCCAGTTTTGTCGAGCGGGCAGTTGATGAAGCGAAAGAGAAAGAGGCGCGGTGTATTATATTGGAACTGGAGACTTTCGGGGGTAGAGTAGACGCAGCCACTCAAATAAGAGATACTCTCTTCGAAAGTGATATGAAGACTGTTGCTTTCGTTAACAAAAGAGCAATATCTGCGGGAGCCCTGATAAGTCTCGCCTGCCAGTCGATTGTAATGGCTCCGGGAAGTACCATCGGAGCGGCCACTCCCGTATCCATAGCTCCGGGAGGTGCAAAAGCCCAGCCTACTGACGAGAAGACAATTTCCTACGTGCGAAAAGAGTTCAAAGCTACGGCAGAAAAAAACAACCATCCCACAGCTCTGGCAGAAGCCATGGTCGACCCTGATGTGGAAATAGAAGGGGTAATCGAGAGAGGTAAGCTTCTGACCCTTACCACAAAGGAGGCCTTGAAACTTAAACTGGCAGAGCACGAGGTCTCTGAAATTGAAGAAATTCTCGCTCTTTACGACTGGGAAGGCGCACAGGTGGTGCGGGCTTCGATAAACTGGTCAGAGAATCTGGTAAGGTTTCTTACGCATCCGGTGGTAAGCGGTCTTCTCCTCACTTTTGGGCTTTTGGGAATATTTTTTGAATTGAGGATTCCGGGCTGGGGGGTAAGCGGCACAATCGGCTTAATCTGTCTGGCGCTCTTCTTTGGCGCTCAGTATATGGTAGGGCTGGCCCAATGGATTGAGCCGGTTCTCTTTCTTCTGGGAGGAGTCTTGCTGGCTTTAGAGTTATTCGTTATCCCCGGTTTCGGTATTGCCGGAGTATCGGGTATCCTGCTTATTGTGGCCAGTCTCTTCCTCTCTCTGGTTAGAGAACCATTGCCTAAAACGCCCGTGGATATTTCCCGCCTGGTTCAGGCGAGTTATGTGGTGGCTGCTTCCCTGGTCGCCACTTTCCTGGTGGCTGCTGTCAGCTTCAGGTTTATGCCCAGATTTCCTATTTTGAGCAAATTAATTTTGACTTCGGAAGAAAAGAGAGAAAAGGGGTTCCGTTCCGCGCCAGCAAGGCTGGAAAAATTCGTGGGGAAACAGGGGATAACGTTGACTATGCTCAGGCCTGTGGGTAAAGCTCAGTTTGGAGACACTATTGTGGATGTGGTGAGCGAAGGCGAACTTATAGAGAAGAAAAAGCAGGTAAGAGTGATAAAGGTGGAAGGTAACAGGATAGTAGTCTCTGAAATGGCGATAGAAGAGAAAAAATGAAGCTAAGTTTATCCCTGTATCTGGTAGGTCTGGTTCTAATCTGTCTTGAGGTTTTTGTTCCCGGAGGGATTCTGGGAACTATCGGATTTCTTTTGATCGTAAGTTCCATATGGGTTGCTTTCGTTCAACTCGGTAGCGTGGCGGGTTCCTATTTCTTGGTTAGCGGTCTGGTGCTGGCTATGGTGAGTCTCTACGCAGTAATGAGGTTCGGGACCAAGACCGGGCTCTCGCGCAAACTGTTCCTGCAGTCGACAGAAAGAGGGTTTCGCGCTACTTCGGAAAATTTAGAGCACTTGAAAGGTAAAACCGGCGTTTCGTTAACTACCCTGAGACCCTCCGGTAAAGCATTAATCGAAGGTAGAAAAGTCAACGTGGTAACCGAAGGAGTATTTCTACCCAGGGATTGTAAGATAAAGGTGGTGATGTTGGAAGGGAATAGAGTTGTGGTGCGAAAGATCGACAAAGAAAATTTGTAGGCACAAATTCAATTTGTGCAGCTTTTATGGGAGGTGAGAAATGGTACAGTTTTTGATTGGCTTGGTAATAATAGTCGGAATTATCTTTGCCATAATTTTCCTCTACTTTCTGAACATCTGGATAAAGGCTGTGGCAGCAGGGGCCCACATTTCCATATTTAACCTTCTGGGAATGAAGTTAAGGGGTATTCCTCCTGCTCTCATAGTCAATGCAAAGATTATGGTAGTTAAAGCGGGCCTGAAAATAGAGACCAGTGAACTGGAAGCCCATCATTTGGCAAGAGGAAATGTAATGCGAGTAGTCCAGGCGCTTATTGCCGCCGATAAAGCAAATATCCCCTTAAATTTCAAGCGTGGTGCAGCGATTGACCTTGCGGGGAGAGATATCCTGGAGGCGGTCCATATGAGTGTAATTCCCAAGGTAATCGATGCTCCCGATCCCTCAAAGGGTAAATCAACAGTCGACGCTGTAGCCATGGACGGTGTTCAACTGCTGGCAAAAGCGAGAGTTACAGTGAGAACAAACCTGGAGAGATTAGTGGGAGGGGCAGGGGAAGATACGGTTATTGCTCGCGTCGGTGAAGGCATTGTTACCACCATCGGTTCTGCGGAGACTCACAAGAGAGTTCTGGAAAATCCAGATTTGATATCCCAGAAAGTATTAGAAAAAGGACTCGATGCGGGCACAGCATACGAAATTCTCTCCATAGATATTGCCGATGTGGATGTAGGTAAGAATATCGGGGCAGAGTTACAACAGAGACGGGCAGAGGCAGACCTGCAGATAGCTAAAGCCAAGGCTGAAGAGAGAAGAGCGATGGCGGTTGCTCGCGAGCAGGAGATGAAAGCTCTTGTGCAAGAGATGAGAGCAAAGGTTGTGGAAGCCGAAGTTGAAGTTCCCAAAGCAATCGCTTACGCTTTTAAAGAGGGTCGCCTGGGACTTATGGATTACTATAATATCAAGAATGTCCAAGCAGATACAAAAATGAGGGAGTCTCTGGCAGGAAGACCGGAAAAGAAAGAAAAGAAATAATAAAAGATGTTTTGTTCATCGCTGGGGAATTTCATTCCGTCAAAAAACTTCGGACTATGTAGGGCGCAAAAATAAACTCCTCCCGCAAAGCGGGAGTCGAACAAATTTTTGCTTGGAAGAGAGTAGATCGTCCTCGTTTTTTGCCTGAAATTCCAAAAGCTCTTCACAAAATATCTTTTAAAAGGTAGTAAGTAGGGGCGGCACTCCGTGGCCGCCCAAAGGAAGGGACGGCACAGAGTCCGTCCCCTACAGGCAGGCAAGGCTTGCGCTTTGCTGCTACATGTCTCTTGTGTAGCTGGGAGAATTTTATATGGAAGGGATAGAGGTAATCTTCTGGGTAATTTTAGCGCTGATATGGTTGATATCAGGCAGCTTATTGAGGAAGAGAGCTCGCCGGGAAAGGGAACGCGTGCAAAAGAAAGGGGCGGCTTATACAGAACCTGAAGAGGAGAAAACGGGAATTTCTCCCGAAGAAGAGTTAAGGCAAGTTTTTGGACTCTGGGGAGGTGAAGAAAGAACCATTCCTGTTAGCGAACAGCCTCCCATTGTGCTTCCTCCAGTGGAAGAGCCGGAAGCTACTCGGACTGTTGAAGCAGAAGAGTTGCCCCAGAGAGAAATAACGGCGCCCCCTGTTCTCGAACCGAGTCCTGAAGAGGAAGAACTGCTAATTGAGTTAGACGATTTGGAAACTTTGGGACAGGGTATACTCCTATCCGAAATTCTCGGCCCTCCCAGGGCAAAAAGGCCGTTCCGGAGGATTCGCTGAGGAACATAAATTTTCTTAAATCGTTAAATGAGAAATGAAAAAGAACTAACCCAAAGGGGTAAGAACAGGCTGACAGTGTTGGCCATTATCTTTTTGGGTTTTTGTGTTTAGTGAATTGTAAATTTCTCGCAGGGGATTGCCGGCCGGGAAATTGAAGGAGGCTTTGAGTGAATATTCCTCTGGTTGACTTAAGACGTCAGTACTTGTCGATTAAGAAAGAGATCGATAAAGCTATCCAGGAAGTCATCGATAATAGCGCCTTTATTATGGGAGAAAATGTTGAAGGATTTGAGAATGAATTCGCAAGTTTTTGTGGAGTCAAATACGGAGTGGGGACGAGTTCGGGAAC
>CAYFRM010000066.1:0-19879 GCA_964345635.1 uncultured Clostridia bacterium | reverse complement strand
GTCCACAACAGCTATTTCAAAATCTATCTCTCTTGTATTGCGATAAATGGACTGTAAGCATTCTCTTAAGCGATGCTTCACATTATAACTAACAATTATAATCGATAAATCGACCACTTCCTTACCTTTCCATGAATGCGTGCTTGGCTGGGTATGCTGTAGCAGCAAAGCGTACGCTTTGCCTTCCTTCTTGGCAGAGCAGGCGCTCTGCAGCTACATTGCGAGAGCGAGTCGGGGAATGTTCATAGGGGCAATTAGTCAGGCACGCAAAGAGAGATTGTTTAGAATTTCGGATTCAGAATTCTATAGAATTTGTTCATCACGTTTGGCAGGGAAATTACAGCAAAAAAGTCATAAAATTTTATCAAAATCGAGGAAATTTGTCAAACAAAAAAGCGTCTTTGGGTTCGCCTTTGGGTTTTATATTTGACAAGTCGGTTTTCAATTTGCTAAACTTTTTTACAAATTCGCGTCTAATTTCTTAATCCTCTTAATTTTAAAAATAAGAAAAGCTATGGAAATATACCAATATCTTAAAATAAAAAGAGAAAAGATTGATGAAGCGTTAGAAAACAGCCTCCCCGAAGAAGACACTTATCCCCCCAAGATACACCGGGCAATGTGGTACAGTCTCCTAAACGGCGGCAAGCGAATCAGACCAATACTGACCCTGGCTACGTCTCAAGTCGTGGGAAAGAAGGCCAACCTTCTAATGGCTGCCTGCGGTATCGAGCTAATTCATACTTCCTCTTTGATTCTTGACGACCTTCCCTCAATGGATAATGCCAATTTCAGAAGAGGACAACCAGCAACCCATAAGGTATTCGGCGAAGCGGTGGCAATACTGTCGGCTTATGGCCTGTTAATGAAAGGATTGTCCCTCATTGCTCATAATTGTCGACAGGCTAAAATAGATAAAAAGGTCGCCAGTCAAATTATGGAAGATATTTCGGAAGCAATCGGTTCTCGCGGGATGATTGGCGGACAGGCGGTCGATTTGGATTCTAAAGCTATGGACTTAAGAACATTGAAGTATATCCATACCCGTAAGACGGGAAATCTTTTTGTGGTAGCCTGTGAGACCGGAGCAAGACTATCTGGAGTATCCGAAAAAGAGAGACAGGCTTTAAAGAATTACGCCGGAAATATTGGCTTAGCCTATCAAATAAGAGATGACATTTTAGATTTTGAGGGTAAGAGAGAACTGACGGGGAAAGATGAAAGAAAAGATAGAAATAGAGTGTCATTCGTTACGCTTCTGGGAATGGGAAAAGCAAAAGAGCATGCCAATGAACTGGTAAAGTCTTCCGTTTATAGCCTAAAGATTTTTGGCACAAGAGGGAAAATCTTAAGGGAATTGGCAGAATATATCGTAGAGCGAGAGAATTAGTGAAGGAGTAGTGAAGCTGAATTGGCTGGCTCAAGATGTCAACAAAACTGAAAACTTATTGGGAACTTGTGAGACCGTTTACCCTCCTGGCTCCCACGCTAGGGTTTATAAGCGGAGGCTTAATCGCTATCCGTACCGATAGTCGAGCAGTGCTGACTTTTACCTACGTCTATCCAATCATTTTGGGTGGACTCTCCGCTGCATTTCTTAATGGAGCTTCCAATATTGTAAATCAATATTACGATATCAATATTGATAGAATAAATAAACCGAATAGACCTCTCCCTTCAGGCAGAATTTCTTTAAGAGAGAGCCGGCTGTTAAGTATTCTGCTTTACTCCTTCTCATTCTTTTTGGCATATGTAGTTCCTAACAAGCAATTTATTATTATTGTTCTAATTACTGCTCTAATTACCTACGTTTACTCCGCACCGCCTCTTAGAACAAAAAGATGGGCAATAGCAGCCAATCTCACCATTGCCGTTCCCAGAGGATGTCTTCTTATAGTCGCTGGCTGGACAGCAGTGAGGAGTTTCTTTGATTTTGAACCCTGGTTCATAGGCTCCATATTTGCATTTTATCTTTTGGGCGCTGCCTCTACCAAGGACTTTTCTGACATAAAAGGTGACAAGATGTACGGATGTAATACCCTTCCCATAATTCTGGGAGCAAAGAAAGCGGCAATCACCATCGTTCCTTCCTTTGTATTGCCATTTCTATTGATTCCGTATGGCAAAATTAATGGTATATTGACCGGGTCCCGCGCAGTATTATACCCGTTAACAGTCATCCTCGTGGTCTGGGGCAGTTACACCGCTTATTTAGTCCTGAGAAAGCCCGAAGAACTGGCCCGGGAAGCAAATCACATATCCTGGAAACATATGTATCTGACGCTCCTGGTAGGACAGATAGGTTTTGCCTTCGCTTACCTTGTTTAGAGAGGACTTTCCGATGGAAGAGAAAAAGAGAATAAAATCATTAATGTATTATATTATTGAGGGAATTAAATTTGGTCTGGTCTTTGCTTTGAATATAGGACTTATCATTGGTATGGTAAAAGGGGTCAGTCTGGTCTACTCGCATGGATACTTACAGAAATCATTATATAATCTTGCTTTGGGTACAATGCAACTTAGTCTTAATAGTACTGTATTGGTATCAGCTATGCTGGCCGTAGCAGCGGTTATTGCTTTGATGATAATTAAAATTTATAGAGAAAGCGGATTGGCGCTTGTTTCTTCTTTTATGATATTGTTATACATAGCGAGCTTCAGGCGAATAACTCCATTCAATTACCTTCTATTTATTTTGATACTCTATGGACTACTCTACCCAATCTGTATTAGTGCAAAACTGCGGGAAAAACTTAGCTTCATAAAAAAGATAAATAATGGAAAATTGATACTGGCGCCAATTATCTTAATCTTTATCTGCAATGGATTCATCTATTCTTATCGCTCAATTAATCGCTCTAACAGTCCCTTCAACAGTCCAAATATAATCCTAATTTCCATTGATTCATTGAGAGCAGATCACCTGAGTTGTTATGGATACTATAGAAATACATCTCCCAATATCGACCAATTGGCAAGAGAAGGGGTCCTGTTTAAAAATGGTTTCAGCCAGGTTACCTGGACTTTGGCTTCCCACGCTTCAATCTTTCTCTCCCAGTATGTCTGGAGGCACAATGTGGATAGCGTTGATACAAAAAGATTGACTGACCCGTACACCACACTGGCTGAAATTCTGAAAAATGAGAATTATGCTACTGCTGCTTTCATTGGTGGGGGAATACTCTCATCTAGCTACGGGTTCGATCAAGGATTTGAAATCTACCGAGAAGGGATTCCAGGAAGCCGTGGACGCAATGAAATAGCATCCTACATTAATAGCCTATTACGTTGGTTAGAATCCGTCAGAAACAGAAAGTTCTTCCTATTCATCCACACTTATGATGTCCATGGACCATACAATCCTCCTTCTCCAGATTTTGACCTATATACGAAGCGACGCTGCGAAGGGAAGCACTTAAGAACATCAAAAGGGATCTCACCGGAACGCCTCAAGGGTTTAGAGCTTACCCCAGAAGAAGTCGATTATATTATGGCAGTGTATGATGGGTGCATCAATTATGTCGATGACCAATTAGGAAAGCTTTTCATGAAATTAAACCAACTGGGAATTGATGACAACACAATCATAATTTTGACTGCTGACCACGGAGAAGCCTTTAAAGAACATGGTAAATTGGGACATTGTGGCAAGCCATATATAGAAGAGGTACACGTTCCTTTGATAATGAAGGGTCCGGGAATACCCAGGAATAGAATTTATGAGAACTACATTCAGCATATCGACATCGTTCCCACTATACTTGAAATTCTACATATTCCCCAAAGAGAAGAATTCCAGGGGAGAAGCCTGTTACCTCTAATGCACGATTGCGAGATTGAAGAATATTCTGAAACTTACAGTTTGGGACTGGTTAAACCCCCATTTTCGATATCGTTAAGGACAAAAGAGTGGACATATATCATCGACCGGAGTGGGCGTGATGAACTGTATGACAGAATAAATGACCCCAAGGAACAGAACAACATAATCGAAAAGAGACCACTAATCGCTCAAAAGTTAAGGGGGGAATTGGAAGATTTCATAGCTTTGACAAGCGAAGGAAAGCCGCAGGTAGCCGAGAAAGTCCATATTGATGAGGAACTCAAGGAAAGGCTAAAGTCGTTAGGGTACCTACATTGATTGGTCTACCTCAGGAAGAGTTTAATACCATAGTAAGTTCTGAAAAGTAGGCGCATCACAGCCAGCTTACAGCTGTATATAAAGTCATCAAAGCCGTAACCTTCCATAAAATACCTTCCTTCGTAAGGTAGAACTACCAGGCTTACTCTTATTTTGGGAGCAATATCGGTGGGAACCGAATTCTTTTTGCAGGCGTCATACATATGGCGGAAAATCAGAAGCATATCTTCAAACTTTGGTGTCGGCTTTGTCTGATAATCTGTCCCTGCCAGAGGACGGAATATACAGATAGTGGGAAACGCGCCTATACTGGTAATATAATCTATTGCCTTAAGCGTGTCTTCAACTGGCTCCAGACCAGCAATAATCTCGCCAGAGACCTTGCCTTTTCCCATCTTTCCCACTGCATACTCCATAGCTTTGAAAAAAGTCTCCTGACCCAAAGTTTCTGCTTTACCGGGACAGACTTCCTGAAATACTTCCTTATTGAAAAATTCGAAGCAGAATGAGAAATGGTCTGTTCCTATGTCCATCATCATATCATATTTGGACAGTTCCTTCTGTGGCGGGCATTGGACTCCGATCAAAAGACCTGTCTCTTCCTTAACTGCCTTCATATAGGGAGCCAGAATATCTAAAGCTTTGCCTTCACAATAACCTGTGTTGAAATGGACGAAAGTTATTCCCGACTCTTTTCGAGCAGCAACCGCAGTCTCCACCACGTCCCGGACACTCTTCTGTGCCTCTTCGGTAACTCCCACATTGAGTCCTGTGGCACAGAACTTACAATTCTGCCTTGGCTCACTCAGCCAATAGCTGCACACTCTGGCGGGATATATCGCCAAATAAGTACCCTGCAACATACCCACTCTAGACATCAAGGTTCCATTACTTGTTCTGTTACGATACCAAAAAGGTTGAGAAGGTATTGTGACCCGACATAAGTCATCTCTATCTTTTGTGATATAATATCTGCCACTTCTTTTTATCAAAAGGTAAGGGCTCTCTTTGGCAAACTCTTCCATAACAGGTATATTAGCGTACAGGTTATCCGGGAGAATCATCTCCAGTCCACTTCCCAGACCCGCTCTTATGCGGGAAACCATGCGAGCATCCTTCTCCAAATCGCAGGTAGGGTCAATCCGCATACCTTTGCAAAATAGATCGAGCTTCAATATTCCTGGATTAAATTTTTCCAAGTGCTTTTTCATTCCAACTATCTACCCGAAATTTTATTGGTTTTCCATCCATCTCTTCGGGAATTGGCACCTTGAAAATCTCAAGCACCGTAGGTGCAATGTCAATAATGGAAGGTGATTCTCGAGTGAATTTCTTATTGGAAAGAAATATTCCCTGAGTTATGGAAGGGTCGAAAGAACAGTGGTCTCCGCTCCAGTTCGACTTATTCTCCACAATTACTTTCGGAGGGATACCTCCCAGTGCAGTCTGCCAGGAGACCCTGTAGCCTTCATTAAAGCCGACTATCAGGTCAGGGGCTTCGCTTAAATAATCTCCCTCGGAGATATTTTCTATCTTGTACACATCCACTATCACTTTTCTACCAGTTACCGGGTCTCTCAAATTCTTCAGTTTAGCTATTATTTCTTCCCTTAAGTCATTGTACTCACTCCCTGGCTCTATTATTCCATGTATTTCTCTGCCCCTCACATTTATATAGATACAACCCAGCCCTAAAGCATATGCCTTGGTTCTCTGCCAGTCAACATTTGGCCAGAACTCGCCCTTGCCAAAAAGGTCCTCCAATTTGTATTCTTTCCCCTCTCGAGACAAGAGGGTCATATAGCCATTCTTCACTAACCAGGTATTAAGGTTCAGCGCTTTCCTGAACGAATTGAATCCGTGGTCGGAAATTACAAAAAGGGTGGTGTCCTCATCCACAAAAGGCATAGCTTCTCCCACTATTTCATCCATCTTCTGGTAAACTCTCAATATAGCATCGCCGTATTTCTCTGCCTTCTTTCTATCATAGGCGGGATGAGTATCGTCAATCAATCTCCAGAACATATGCTGCACCCTATCGCTCGCCTGAAAAATAAAAATGAACAGGTCAAAGTTTTTCTTTTTCAGCATATTCATCATTATTTCTTTTCGCTGATTCATAGTGTAGAAAAGGTCTTCCAAAAAAATCTTCTCGTCAATTCTATTTTCACTAAGAGCCCAGGTATCGATAGCCCAGCCCAGGGTCTTGTATAGTCCTATCTCTTCAGCCAGTTTCTTACAAAAGGACTTCGGATAAGAAATGGGAAAGGGTGGTTTTTGGGGATAGAAGTTTATCGGGCACAAATAGAGTTTGAATTCGGGCTTGATACTCATCAAATAGAATCTTGCCATTCCGTATGCTTTGATCAAAGGATTCATCTTAAACTTAATCACGAACCAATCGCTCCAGTTGCCAACTTCCAGTTTCTCTTCTCTATCCTGGACTTTTATTATCGCTTGTTTATCGTTAATTATCCCAATCTCCAGAGGGACCAATATGTCTTCACGCCTCCTCGATAATCTATTCCTCGGCCCGTAAATTACAGTCTCTATCTTTTTATCTTTTATTTCAACATGGGAGATTTTTCCACCCATCTCCGTATCCCCTTCTTCGCTCACATCGGTAGCATAATAAGAGAAGGTTCCCTGTGTCCCGCGAATGTCGGGTAGACCCAGACCGGAAATAAGTTTTCCTCCTACGACCTTCTCGGGAGGAAATGTGACCGGCGCCTGTAAGACTACGCACCTGAGCCCGTTCCGGGAGACTATTTGCCAGAAAGATATCCCTTTTCTATTGCAGGTAACTCTCGGTTTTTCTATGGGAAAAAAACGTAATAAGAACTTTCCTTCGCTGAAAGATGTTGTGGCCAAATCCGGCATATAAGTCTGAGGATCTCTTTTGAGAAAATCGAAAATGGACGTCTTACCCGGATTGGTGCCCGTGGCAAAGCTGGACCAGGCAACAGGAGATTCCGCAGGATTAGTTGTCCCCAATTCTGAGAAAGTTCCCCTTTCCCTAAGCCTTTTTAAGTTGGGAAATTTCCCCTCGCCCATCCACTCCGACAGCAAATCCGGGTCAATACCGTCAAATCCTAAAATGATGACCTTTTTCTCTGAAACACCAGGGTTTGACTCTTTCTTGACAGAATTATAAAAAAAGATTCCTCCGGAAATGGACAAAAAAAGTATGATTATGAGTAATAAGAGAACCGACTTCCTGTTAAGCACAAGAGTCATTTCGCTCTCCATTTCTGGTGGGCACTGTTCAAAGTAGCCCCTTCGTTACCATACCCCTTCCCGAAAGCGGGGCAGGACGAGGCAAAGGTGAATGTGTTACTTTCCTGTCGCCAGGGAATTTGAGAAATGGTCAATTTTCAATTCTATAATAAAGGATTAGCCGTGTCAAGATGAGACTCATTCATTACGGTAGGAAATAATTGGATAGGGAATATAGGAAGGCATCTTTAAAGTATTAATTAGTCGGCCACCATTATGTGGCGCCTTTTGTGGTCGTCCACCTGCGGCCTTAACTGGTGTTTAATACGCACACGGCCAAAGTGCCGAGTCTCGGCGCACCTGGAAGTAAAAGGGCTACTCAGGTATTTTTTCACGGAACTTCATACCGGACAGTCAATTATTTATAGAAAGATTATGCTTGTATACATCATAATAAAAAATATACACAATTAGCCTCGTTTATCTCAAACAAATAATTCTCAATCTACAGTAATTTTATAAAGATATTCTCTGTCAGGGTAATGTTTCCTGAAAAGTTCTGAGAGTGAATCAATAACAGTTTTCTTGAAAGGCCTTACGTTTTCGTAAATATACACCTTTACGCTTTTATCAAGGGCAAATTCATAAGGTAATTGCTTGTAAGATGTTCCTATATTTTCCCCATCCATTATGAACTCTGCAAGGGTACCAACTACTCGTTGATCTTCAGGTCTTAAATGATATTGGACTGGATACGCTACCACTACATATCTTGCGGTTAAAAATTTTGATGGAAATCCGTCTCTTTTATCAACGTCATGTGTATTTAAAACCTGCCTCTCTATTTTTCTGTCACATTTGAGAGACAAGTGTGCTTGACGCAAAATACTTGAGTTTAATATACCAGAACTCGACAACACGTAAACCCGATCACATGGGTCGCTCAACAGGTCCTCTAGCACATTTAATAGTCGTTTTATTTCATCAATATCATTTCGTACGATGGGATAATGCCTTGCTCCAGGCAAGGCCTGCTTGAATAGTCTTGTATACCCTGAAGCTTTTGGAATGAACACTGCTGAAAAATTAAGCAACGAGATTAAAACATAAGCAGAGCAAATTATTATTTTACCAGTTTTAGTCTTTGCTTTTAATAAGATATTTGTCACGTATAATGAGATAAATATGAGCATCGTTGGTTGTAATAGATAATAATGGCGAATACTAAAATCTTGAGTTCGAGAGAATAGTAGAAAAATAATCATCCATTGAAGCAGCAAAAAGAGCGAGCACTTCCTTGTTTTTGGATAAGAAAGTCCAAGAACAGAACCCAACAGAAACATGACCACATAGAACAAACCAAAATACTCAAAGAATCTCCCAAAAGACTGAAAAATCGTACTGCTAAATTTGTAAGCTGAATAAATGTCGGCATAATCTGCTTTGATAATCCTTATTGCGAGTGGTGTGGCAATCATGAAAAACATTGCCGAAACAAATATAACCAATAATACTTTTATCAGCGAAACCAAATATCTTTTGTGCTCAAAGTGATGCTTTGGAAACCAAAGAATAAGCACACTAAACGCAAGTACAATATAAAAGGAAACTGCCCAGTAAGCGTACCACCGCCGGAATAGGACAAGCATAGAGACGAGTAAACCAAGGCACAGTATGCTTCGAGTGCTTTGCTCTGGAAATGGTTGCCTGAAATAAACCAGAAGGATTAGATTTATTACAAAGATGCCGCCGACGGCAACATATCCGGACAATATAGGACTCCAGAAAAAAGGAAATGTCAACATGGTGAAGATGGCTATGAAGGAAACTGCAACAGGCAGGTCATCGTGTAATTTCCCGACGACTCTTTTGTACAACAGAACAAAGGATATCACTGCTGGAAACGCAAAAATATTCACTATCGACAAAATATAAGGCATCCTGTCTTTCCCGAATAAAAAACTAAAGGGCATCAGAAGAAATGGTGCAATTTTATTATGGTCCATATAACGAATGCTGTGGATTACGTTTCTTATTGCCCCCAGCGGATTAATCCTAAACAAATCACTTATTTCTATGTACTTCACCCAATAACCTATACCATCCCAAAAGTAAATGTAACTCTCTCGATTAATAAAATTTATCGTGAATACGTTGGCAACTACAAGAAAAAATAATAGTGCGAAAAATTCTGACTTTGAGAGCGCGTATTTATATTTAAGACCATCTTCTCGTTTAAATCCAGGCCTAATTTCATTAAACATTATTGTTTTCTTTCTTTACATTGATGCACTACCATTTTCTGCCCATCATATTCGTATATGGTACAAAGTACTTCTGTTTCTTCTTATTATTCCTGGAAAGCGATATCTAAAGACACGTGGTGTCACTCATTTTCACCGTGGTTGCCATTTTGTATTATTTCTAAATCTATTTTTATGAATTAAAATCTCATACGTAGAAGTCCAACCAGGAACTGCAATATGGCCTTTGTTATATGAACTCTTGTTTTTATGTCTTCTGTCCATTTTACGGGAACTTCAAATATTCTATATTTATTATATTCTGCCAAAAGTAAAAGCTCTGTGTCAAAAAACCAATTATTATTCTTCACCAGTGGAACAATCTGCTTCGCAACATCAGTTCTTAGTGCCTTGAACCCGCATTGCGCATCTGAAAATCTATTAAAAAATAAAGATTTAATCAAAAATTATATATTCTTGAAATTATTTTACGATTTAACCTTCTTTTCACTCTCGAGTCCTGCATTAATCTTGAACCTATAGATATATCAAAGCCGCAAGTTATACCTTCAATTAAGAGTTTTAAATAACGGAAATTAATAGAAAGATCCGCATCCATATAACATACAATATCAGCGTTACTTTCAAGGAATGTCTTTCTAAGAACATAACCCCTACCTTTTACCGGAATGTGAACATATAGAATCCTCTTATATTCTGATGCTAAGTCTGTTGCTATTTGCGAAGTTTTGTCAGTAGAAGCATTGTCAGCTATGATAATATCCCAGGAAAAATCAGCTATTTTTTCTAAATAATTATATAAGATAAGCACATTTTTTTGTAAGCAGCCCTCTTCATTATATACGGGAATTATTATATCTACACTTTGTGTTTTTTTATCCATATTATCCAATCCTGAATTTTATATTAACATCTCTTTTCTTTATTATCAATATCTTTCTGGTATGAAGTTCCCTGGAAAAACACCCGACCACCTCTTTTACTTCCAGACATGCCGAGGCTCACCACTTTGACCGTCTGCGTATTAAACATCAGTTGAGACCAGATGGACGATGAACATAATAATTGTTCTAAATCGAAGTCACAAAGAACCTTTGTTGCCGCTACCCAGCTGACGGCCTGGCAAGGTTATCACGAGTACTCTTTCTTGCAACTATTTGATCTATTAATTGGTGCTTTATTTATACCAAATTTGATTGTTTTTATCAATAATAATAAGAAACAGGTAAGCCTCATTCACCAAGGTGGGAAACAATTGGAAGGTACACATAGGAAGGCATTTTTAGAGTGGTACTTGGTGGTCGGGCACTCTTCAGAACACAAAGCTTTGCTTCGCTACTACTTTCTTGAAAAGAAGGAGTGTCAAACGAAAGTTTGACCAGGTAAAGATCTCTCTTTACACTCCAAAATCTTTAATCACCAGGAGTGATTGACGATATCCCTTCTTGCCAGTAACGCCTTAATACATACCGCCGCCAGGGCCGCCGGGCATAGGAGGCATGGCAGGTTTTTCTTCCGGTATGTCGGTTACCAGGGATTCTGTGGTCAACAATATGGAAGCGATACTGGCAGCATTCTCCAGAGCCAGGCGAGTTACCTTAGCCGGGTCGACGATGCCTACTTTCATATGCTCTACGTATTTTCCGCTCTCCGCATCTAATCCCACGCCCGGGGGACTCTTTCTAACCTGCTCCACAACCACAGAGCCCTCAAAACCGGCGTTCTCCGCAATCTGCCTTATGGGCTCTTCCAGAGCCCTCTTGATAATATTTATCCCGGTCTGCTCGTCTGCGTCTTCCGTTTTCAGTTTAGAAATAGTCTCAGTTGCTCTCAACAGTACGACTCCCCCGCCGGGGATGATACCCTCTTCCACGGCAGCGCGGGTAGCGTGCATGGCATCTTCAATCTTGAACTTCTTCGCTTTCATCTCGGTCTCAGTTGCTGCCCCCACGTTAATTACCGCTACTCCTCCCACTAACTTCGCCAGCCGCTCCTGGAGTTTCTCTTTATCGTAATCCGAGTCGGTTTCCTCTATTTGTTTCTTAATTTGCGCAATTCTCGCGTCGATATCTTTTTTATTTCCCGTGCCTCCCACAATTGTGGTGTTCTCCTTATCGACGGTCACCCTCTTTGTCTGGCCCAGCATATCCAGGGTCGCCTTATCAAGTTTCATTCCCGTCTCTTCCGAAATTACCGTTCCCTTTGTGAGAATTGCAATATCCTGTAACATCTCTTTTCGCCGGTCTCCAAATCCCGGAGCCTTGACTGCTGCGCATTTCAGCGTTCCCCTTAACTTATTGACCACCAGTGTAGCCAGAGCTTCTCCTTCTATATCTTCAGCTATAATGACGAAGGGCTTGCCCGTCTGAATAATTTTTTCCAGTATCGGCAGGAGATCCTGCATAGAACTGACCTTCTTGTCAGTAAGCAGAACATAAGCGTCCTCCAACACCGCTTCCATCCTCTCAGCATCGGTAACGAAATATGGGGAGATGTAACCCCTGTCAAACTGCATTCCCTCTACAATGTCCACAGTAGTTGCAGCCCCTTTTCCTTCTTCCACTGTAATCACTCCATCCTTACCCACTTTATCCATAGCATCAGCAATTAAGTTCCCGATTTCATGACTGTTTGCAGCTATGGAAGCTACCTGGGCAATTTCCTCCTTTGTTTTCACATCTTTTTTCTTCTGTTTTATCTCGTTTACTACTACCTTGACTGCCCTATCAATTCCCCTTTTAACATGAATGGGCTCGGCTCCCGCAGTGATATTCTTTAACCCCTCACGCACAATCGCCTGGGCAAGAAGAGTTGCTGTAGTAGTACCGTCGCCAGTATCGTCGTTTGTTTTAGAGGCAACTTCTTTTACCAATTGAGCTCCCATATTCTCAAAAGGGTCCTTAAGTTCAATCTCTTTAGCTATAGTTACTCCGTCATTAGTAATGGTCGGCGAACCAAATTTCTTATCCAGAACTACATACCTACCCTTTGGCCCAAGAGTGATTCTGACCACATCTGCCAGCTGGTTTACACCACTCATTACTGCCCGCATCGCCTCTTCATTAAACTTCATTTGCTTTGCCATTTCATCCCTCCTTCAAATTCACTTGATGAGAATAGATAAATGACTCATCAATATTTCAACTTATGAACTCACCATTCGTGTATATTCTTTATTCAATAATTCCCAGTATATCCTCTTCTCTTACAATCAGGTAGTCTTCATCATCTATCTTTATTTCATTACCGGAGTACTTCCCATAAAGTATTTTGTCCCCCACTTTGACGTTTAAGGGAAGCGTTTTTCCCTCTTCAGTAATCTTACCCTTTCCCACTGCAATAACTTTACCCTCCTGAGGTTTCTCTTTGGCAGTGTCGGGAATGATAATCCCGCCCTTCTTCTTTTCCTCTACTTCCAAAGGTTTCACCAGAACTCGATCACCCAGCGGTCTGACCTTCATTGAGCTTTTCCTCCTTTCCAAGATATGCCCGTAATAAGAGTGGCAGTAGCCGCAACATTTCGCCGAAGGACCACGCCACAGGTGGATTTCCCAGGCGACGCTGCAGGTTGCGAGGTAATTAGCACTCGTATGGCGAGAGTGCTAAAATATATATTTTTCAAGTAAATAAGTCAAGAAACAAAAATAACCATAATTTGACCATGTTTTAAAAAATCTTCATTTTTCTTCCAAATGCTCCTTTTTTCTTCATTTTTTGCTAGCGCAACTTAACCAATAGCAAAACGATATCTGGTCGGGCACTCACTGGAGTGACTATTGAGTGCCCACCCCGTCGCCCTACCCCACCCTGATACCGGGACGGGATGGGGAAAGTGTGACCGGCCTAGGCGACCCTGCACTTTACTGTATGGTTTGATATCTTGTCGCTAACAATTTCAAAGTTATTCACAGACTTTTCCACAAAATCCACATACCTATTTTTGGCCTCCACAGTTTCGCTCCCAGATTATCCTCAAGCCTTCCAGCACCAGATCTTGATTCACTGTACCTATCATCTCTATTTCTGGCGCGATAAGACTGGCGTATCCACCAGTAGCCACAATTTTGGGTTCCCCTCCGATTTCTCTCTTTATTCTGGAAAGTATCTCTCTAACCTGTCCGATCGAACCATATACTATTCCTGCCTGCATACTCTTTCTGGTGTTCTTACCAATTACACTTTCTGGTTTAGCTGCTTCTACAAGCGGCAGTTGAGCTGCTTTTTCAAAAAGCGCCTGACAAGAAATACCAACCCCCGGCGCAATCACTCCCCCAACATATTCTCCCTTCGCGCTGATTACATCAAAAGTTGTAGCCGTACCGAAATCGACTACTATGACCGGGCCTTTATACAATTCGAAAGCAGCTATACTGGTGGAGAGTCTGTCAGCTCCTACTTCTTTAGGATTATCATACAAAACAGTCATCCCCAGCTCACCCTCCCGGCCGACCACGAGGGGCTTGATGCGAAAATGTCTCCGAGAAATCTCTTCAAAAAATGGTAACAGGGAAGGAACTACACAGGATATAGCAACACCAGAAATTTTTTTTCTGTCGATTTTTCCAGAATCGAAGAAATTTAGGATTTCTGCTCCATACTCATCTGGAGTCTTTTCCGTACTTGTTGAAATTCTTCGGCTCTCTTTCAGTTTCTTCCCATCATAGACACCAAAGGAAATACTCGTATTGCCAATATCAATCACCAGAAGCATACATCTTCCCTTTGTAACGCAAAGCTTCGTCCCGATTCATCGGGACAACTAAAGAATTTTCGATAGTATTGTCACGTCGCCAGCAACAACTCTTTTCCTGCCTTCATCTGTCTCTACAATCAAAGCTCCGTACTCATCTATATCCAGGGCTTTACCTTCAATGACCTCATCCACGCATTCAATCTTAACTTCCCTATCCAGCACAGCCGATATCCTTTTACACTCTTTCAAAATTGGGCCCATACCGAGCTTCTTAAAATCCAGATAGTATTTATCAAACTTTTCCAGCACCCTTCTCAAAAGTTTCTGTCGGGATAAGTTGCTGCCTGTTGCCTCCTTGAGAGAAACTGCTGTATCCCGCAATCCCGGGGGCATACGATTGTTCACGTTGATTCCCAGCCCTGTAATAACATAATTAACCCTACCAGCTCCCGAGAGTGCCTCCGTAAGCACCCCGCACACTTTCTTGAATTCACTACCTGGAATCGTGCGAACGAGAACATCGTTTGGCCATTTAAGCTTCGCTTCCAGTCTGAAGAGTTCGGCTATTGCCTTTGCTACAGCAAGCCCACCAATCATAGTTATTTTTGGCGTCTCCATCGAGGTTATTTCGGGACGCAAGATAATAGATACCCAGATACCCCCTTTTGGCGAAACCCATCTTCTCCCCAGGCGACCCTTTCCCTGCGTCTGGATTTCTGCAATAATAGCCGTACCCTCAGCAAGGCCCTTCTTTGCAAACTTCTTTGCCTTATCCTGAGTGGAATTAACTCTTTTGTAACGAAATATTTTTCTCCCTATTATTTGTGACGACCTGCCAGAAATTCTTTTGCCTACTTTTTTCACTTCTCCACCTTGCTTCTTGGTGGAACCACCAGGCTGTCTATTCCACTGTTTATTGTGGCTACGCCACAATATCCAAACTTATATCTAGTGCCCTGGCTGAATGAGTAATCTCTCCCACAGATATCCGATCCACTCCCAGACGAGCGATCTGTTTGATACTGTCTAAATTTATCTTCCCCGAGACCTCAATAGCCGGACTTTTTGTCCCCCTTCTCTGGCGTGACATTCTAACCATTGCTACTGCCTTTTTCAAAACAGGAAATTTCATATTGTCGAGCATAACAATATCCACATCCATGGCTAATGCTCTCTTCAGTTCGTTGAGACCATCGACTTCCACTTCTATTTTAATGCCACGGGGAATCTTCTTTTTTATCTGCTGCAAATTCCAGTTGCCAGGAACTTTCTCTCCCTCATGAGCGCCTAATACGCGCCAGTGATTATCCTTAATCAGTACCATATCATAGAGGCCCATGCGATGGTTATATCCACCGCCGCAACTGACTGCATACTTCTCCAGATATCTTAGGCCGGGCAGCGTTTTCCTCGTATCATAAATTTTTGCTTTTCCTCGCGGGGTGGTCGATTTAATAGCCTTTACATATTTTCGCGTCAGTGTGGCAATCCCTGAAAGATGCTGCAAAAAGTTTAACGCTGTCCTTTCTCCTGTAAGTACCACCTGGGCACTTCCTCCAACTTCTGCTAGAATCTCTCCTTTCTTTACTTCTTTTCCGTCTTTCACCATCTTTTTGAATTTGATTCTCGTTCCTTTTCTCGCTTTTCCAACAATCAGGTTCCCTACGGCTTTGAACACCTCTTCACCCACTCCTAACCCGGCAACCACCCCCGATTCCCTAGCTACTATCTTTGCCTTCACCGCTTCCGTTTTTGGCACAAGCAAATCGGTGGTAATATCTCCCCTTCCTAAATCTTCCCGCAGCGCATTTTCAACAATTGGCCTAATCTTGTTTAAATCAAGGTTCACATCTTCCTCCGTCTCTGGATCAACCCACGCTTATATTACAATTTTTTTGCCCTGTGATTCTCAATGACTTTTTTAATTGTCCGTAAAGGTAGACGTTCCTTTTCAATTTTCTTAATCATCCGAATCCTGCTCAATGTATCTTCTTTGTCGTAAAGTTTTTGGCCTCCAGGCGTAGTGCCAGCTGCTTCCACCAAGCCGATCTGCCTATAATACCTCACGGTTGACGGCAATACACCCGCAAGCTTAGCTATCTCGCCAATTTTGACTAAATCCTCTCGTGGCGTTTTCTTCCGACTCATTGTTTTCCTCTCTTCTTAACCTAATTTCTCACAGTAGCTATCAATAAAATGATGAATAGACTATCTCTTAGCTCCTGATTTCAGTCTCTTCCTATGTGAGAGCCCTTTCAACTCAAAAATCTTGTCTCTTAGTATCGCCGCCAGCTCAAAATCAAGGTTGTCTGCGGCTACGCGCATCTGGTGCTCAAGCTCCTTTAAGACCCGGGGCGCCTGCTCTTCGGTTAAATAATCGTAGCCCCTCTCGCGTAGAATTCCGTAAGCTCTCTGTTTCGTTTCATCGATAAACTCTTCTTCTTCCCTGATTGCTTTCTGAATCGTCTTGGGAGTAATGTGTAATTTCTCATTATAGTCTATTTGTTTCTTACGCCTGCGGTCCATTTCTGTGATGGCACGGCGCATCGACTGAGTCACCCCATCTGCGTACATAATTACTTCGCCATTTACGTTGCGAGCTGCCCTCCCGCAAACCTGTATCAAGGAAGTTTCAGACCTCAAGAACCCCTCTTTATCCGCATCCAGTACAGCCACCAAAGAGACCTCTGGCAAATCGAGCCCTTCCCTTAACAGGTTTATTCCCACCAGACAGTCAAATTCACCTTTCCTGAGGTCTCTCAAAATCTCTACCCTGTTTAAAGTTTCAATCTCTGAATGGAGATAGCGCACGCGTAGACCCTTTTCCACAAGGAAAGAACATAAATCTTCCGCCATTCGCTTAGTCAAGGTAGTAACCAGGACCCTCTCTCTCCTTTCCATTCTTTTCTCAATCTCTTTAATCAAGTCATCGACCTGACCCTCGGTGGGCCTTATTTCCACTGCTGGATCGACCAATCCAGTAGGTCTTATGACCTGCTCTACCACAACACCTTTCGCTTTCTTCAGCTCATAAGGAGCTGGTGTAGCTGAAACATAGATGACTTGATTGACCAGTCTTTCAAATTCAGCAAATTTTAAGGGCCGATTGTCCAGAGCACTGGGCAAGCGAAAGCCATATTCCACAAGGGTCTCTTTTCTGGAGCGGTCTCCGTTATACATACCGTTCAGTTGAGGAATAGTAACGTGAGATTCATCGATAATCGTCAGGAAGTCCTGCGGGAAATAGTTAATCAGACAGGATGGGGGCTCTCCCGGCTTTCTTCCCGACAGATGCCTGGAATAATTCTCAATTCCAGTACAATAACCTACCTCACGCATAATTTCAATATCGTAGTTTGTCCTGGTCTCTAATCTCTGGGCTTCCAGTAATTTATTCTGAGACTTTAACTCCTTCAATCTTTCCGCCAGTTCTTTCTTTATCGCCTTTATAGCCTCTTCCAGCCTGGGCCTGGTGGTGACAAAATGTTTTGCCGGATATACATATACTTTGTCTTTGTCTGTAAGAACTTTACCAGTTAAAGGGTCGATTTCCGCTATTCTCTCAATCTCGTCACCAAAAAATTCTACCCTGAGAGCAGTTTCCAGATAGGCAGGATATATTTCCACAACATCTCCCCTGACCCTGAAATTTCCTCGAGAGAAATCGATGTCGTTTCTCTGATACTGGATATTTACCAAATCCCTCAGCAAATCCTGACGGGGATAGGAGTTACCCTTGAGCAGAATGACCAGAGACTCCTTCCATTCCTCGGGGGAACCGATGCCATAGATACAGGATACAGAAGCTACAATGATAACGTCTCTCCTTTCTAAAAGAGAGCTGGTTGCTTTTAGCCTTAACCGGTCAATCTGTTCGTTAATGGAAGCATCCTTCTCTATATACGTATCGGTCTGGGGAACATAGGCCTCGGGTTGGTAATAATCGTAATAGCTTACAAAGTACTCTACGCTATTTTCCGGGAAGAATTGCTTAAATTCGGAATAGAGCTGCGCCGCCAGGGTCTTATTATGAGAGATTACTAAAGTAGGTCTATTAACATTGGCCATCACATTGGCCATAGTGAAGGTCTTCCCGGAGCCGGTCACACCAAGTAAGACCTGACCCCTTTCTGCGCGTAGAATTCCTTCACCAAGCTCCTCAACTGCCTGGGGTTGGTCTCCCCGAGGCACAAAATCTGAAATCAATTTGAACTTCAAGTCAATTCTCCACTAACAGCTTTTTTCCAATTAAGATTCCATCTCTTCAAATCTTCTACCATTCCATAATCGGTATGGTCAACAGAGAGGGGTGTAATCGATATTTTCTTATGCTCAATGGCAGCAAAGTCCGTGCCCTGTTCAGAGATTCCGGAAATATTCTCACCAGCAATCCAATAATACTTTTCTCCACGAGGGTCCCTGCGTTCCTGAATCTCTTTACCATAGATTCTCTTCCCTTGCCTTGTCATTTCTACTCCCTGAATTTCTTCCCGAGGTAAATCGGGGATATTCACGTTAAGATAGACGTTCTTAGGCAAGCCTTGCTGCATAATCTTCTCAGCCAGAAAACGGCCAAAATTTGCCGCCACTTCAAAGTGGTATCCACCTGTGACAGCTAAGGATATGGCAAAGGAGGGAACCTCCAACAGAGTTCCCTCTAAGGCTGCTCCCACTGTTCCCGAATAAGTCACATCGTCACCAAGGTTGGGACCGTTATTTATCCCAGCAACTACCAACTCTACATCCTCCTTCATCAGACCCAATATGCCCAGTCTCACGCAATCTGAGGGAGTCCCATTCACCAGGAATCTCTTTTCTTCCAGTTTTTGAATCCGTAGAGGCTTATCAAGGGTCAAAGTGTGGCTGGTACTGGACCTCTGCTGGTCGGGCAGGACAACGTAAACCTCACCAAGTCCGGATAATGCTCGCACCAGTTGCTCAACACCTCTACCCTGTATTCCATCATCGTTAGTAACCAGAATCCGCATTTCTATTTCCCACCCATTTTGACAGCTAACAATTCATAATAACAAAACTCTTAGACAAAATCAACATAAATTTAAGTTGACAGTAGCAGCTAATTTATGATATTTTTTCTTTAACCTGAGTAAAATCTACATAAGATTGCGGGTGTTGAAACTATGGCAAATCGACTTTTTGAGGAAATAGAAAGCCTGGTCCAAAAGGCAATCGCTCCCGATGGAAAGGAGTATCAAAGCCTCTCTATTAAGGCTGTAAGAAAACTTGCTGATAAGAAGAAAGTTCTGGGAAAAGAAGTAGAAATTGCTGCCTTAGAGAAGGGAGTAGTTCCCGAACGCTATCAGAGAAATATGGGAACAGTGGGAATCGAGGGACAAATCAAGCTACTCCGCTCAAAAGTGGTCATAGCTGGCGCCGGAGGTCTGGGAGGAACGGTCACGGAGCTTTTGGCCAGGATCGGCGCGGGACATCTTGTAGTAGTTGATGGAGAGTCCTTTGAAGATAGTAACATCAATCGACATCTGCTCTGTCAGGAAAAGAATCTTAGACAGAATAAGGCTCAGGCAGCAGTAGAAAGAGTAA
>CAYFRM010000065.1:0-14572 GCA_964345635.1 uncultured Clostridia bacterium | reverse complement strand
GGGGTAAACTTCTCGGCAGCCCAGGCGGTAAGCACAGAGAGACCTTCGGCTTCAACGATTAATAAGTATGAGGGAACCTTGCTTGCCTCGATCTCCGGCTGAACCGTAAAGAACGTGAGCGAAAAGTTTGTAGTTACCAGGAGGGGAGAATTTTCGTTCGGCGTGCCGATTTCATAAAGTTTAGGCTCAACCATTATCGGCTTCTGTGGGTCGGTATAAATATTCTGCCTGAGAGTAATTAAAGGAAGAATCTCTTCCGGCTCAACTCTATCCAGAACTACGATGTTAGCGTACTTGGAAATATAAGTCGCTGCCATAGAAACTTCCTGATAAGGCTCACTGTCCTGGACAAAGGCAATCACCGGATAACCGGCGGGCCGGTAACCTCTCTTTAACGCTAACCTCCTGAGCTGGGTAAAATCCTGAACAGAGCCACCCAGATTTTTCGTTCCCGGGTCGAGGACAACATCCCTTATTCCCGCGGCAGTTACCTTCTTGGAAAGGGAATCTAACTCCTCTAAATTTTTTCCATAAATTACCAGGGGGCAGGAATATTTTTTGGCTAAATCCACGATGGCTTCTTGATTATTTTCTTTAGCGGAATAAATTAATGGCTTTTTTTTCCCACATATTTTCAAACCAGCTTCTAAAACTTGTGGATTACCGGAGATTAAGATCAACGGCAAATTAGATTTTTCCGTCGCCTCTCTTATTGCCTCGCAAAACTTATCCTCACTATTGCTTTCGTTGGAAATCGCAATTAGATTCACTTGCAGAGACATACCCACTCTTTCAAATTTTAGCTTATTGACCTTTTCTATCCGCTCAACAATTTTCTCCTTCTCCAGAGAGTCACTCAAAGTAATACCGATAGCGCAAGGGTGGTAGAAAGTCTTCTCGTGCCGGAAGAGAACTGTCTCGCCGCCAACTTCTATTTTATCTTCTCCCGTGCCAATGGTAATTGTTGCCATAGGAGGTTGAGAAGCAGATTCCAGGGCAAGCTTTGCCTCTTCCGTAATATCAGGACACTTATCCAGCGAAGTCTTCTTTCCCGCCAGAGCCATAGCAAATGCTAAACAAGTGGGAAAGCCACACTTCTTACAATTTGTCTTCGGCAAATGTTTGTAAATCTCCAGACCCGTTAAAGCCATAATCTCCTCCGAAAAATGGGGGCTGTCCCTATTCTAAATATAATATGAAGATATCCCTCTATAGACGTCTCCGTCTAGACTTCATCAAAATGAATTCATCTTAATTTATTCGCCTATTTTTCCCTATCGAAAAATCGGATTATTCCCCGACTCCCACAATACCAAGCGTTCTTACTGCTTTCTCGTTGTCATCCGAAGTGAAGACAATAAGCGCCATTTTGCCATCGCCGGTAGAACCGTAACATTTCGTTAAATTCACTCCGGCATCCGCCAATTTCTTGGCCATTCTTTTCGCTGCACCCACTTCGTTTTCCAGTTCCACAGCCACAGCCTCTTCTTGACTCACCCCGAAACCGGCAGACTTGAGCACCTCTCCTGCTTTTGCATTGTCATCCGTGAGAAGCATAAAATAGCCCTTGCCTTCTTCGGCGTAGGCACAGAGAGCTCTGATGTTTACTCCTGCATCCGAAACTGCCGAGCAGACCTTTGCCATCATACCTACTTCATCGGGAGTCTCCACAATCAATTGCTTGACTTTGTCCGCCTTAGCCATAGTCTCACCTCCTTCGTGGAATTATGGGGACACAATACTTAATTATGGTCGGGACAATTAAGTACTGTGTCCCTTTAATTATATCAGTGGTTCCATCTCCAGAGCCGGGTGCTTTACCTTTTGCAAATAGGCCACAAGTTCCTCTGTGGTAGTAGCCACTGTCTCGTCAGCAATTTTATCTATCAGGTCAGGAATTCCTTCTTCTTCACATCTTTTCTTAAATTTATCTCCCAGTGCTTCTTTAAGCTCCTTGCTCATCCACACTATGCGCTTTATCCCTCCGTCAGCAGAGATAAACTTCTTGCTAACAATATACAGTCTTCCGATACCCATAAAGCCCGGGGTCTGCGCCCCCCCACCCACAGAGCCGGCCAGGGTGCTGAAAGTCATTCCTATGGGAGTCATTCCCGCAAATTCCCTATTTACAATCATAAAACCTTTAGTTTCGGGAAGAATGGCAATTATACACTCAAAGCAGCCACAGGAAGTCTCCGGGCAGGTCATTATGGAATAACCGTGGAAGCGGTCCAAGGTCTTGTTCGACTTTTGATAGATGAATTCATTCACTCCTTTCCATTCACCCCTCAACGGGTCGAGACATTCTCCTTTCTTCACCGGCTGATTCGGCCCGGTTGGATTCAGCTCAAAACAAGCCTTAGCATCGAGCCAGGTATAAGCGCCACATAATCCCAGCCTTTCCGGCTTAACCATACACAAGTGATTGGGAGCGAACGACTGGCAATTTTTGGCTACAATACCATTCACTAAATAATTATGCGTCCCCGGAACGCTAAAATTGTAGACTTCTTTTTCGGTATACTTTACTTTTTCTACACTTTTTACCTTTTCAAATGTTATTTCACTCTCTACCCATTTTGATAGCTCTTGATACAACTGGTCATTTTCATCTATTTTGCCTTTTAGGCTACGCAATAATAATTTCAGCTTCCCTTTTGAAGCCCGGCACTTTGCTTTAGTCCAGGCCTCGATGCTCTTATAATCAACAGCCAATTTTGTAACTTCGATCTTTTTCTTATTCTTCTCAAGAAGTTCCTTTAATATTCTCCCACATTTAAGCGGGACAGTGTCCGTTCGCACCACATGATTCTTATCAAAACAAGGTTTCATCCCGCCCATCCTTTTTTCCTTTCCGGGATGATTTGACGAAATAACTTCCCGGAAACGGATATAGTCACCAAAACTTCTCGTTCCCACTTGATATCCACGTTTTATCTTTGTAATGTAGGTGGAAATTCCTAATTTCTTGAGGAGTAAGAATATATGTTGGGCGCCTCTGTAAGTGCCGGTAGTGATGAGGATATGTGTGTCGGTCACATGCCCGTCTCCGTCCAGGAGACCCTTGATGAAGGCACTTGTCAATTTCGGAGACAACCGGGAAATCTTCTCTCCCGTCCAGCTTTCGCTTTTTTCACCTCTCTTTTTCTTATGGCCTATTCCTAATCCCAACATTAACTTACCGATCAAAGGATTATAGACTAACGACACATTGATAGGCTTTCTTCCCGTAATCGTGAGGCCCTTTGCAGACGATTTAAGAGGTCTGGCAACATATGTCTTAGGTAAAACTCCAAAAAGAGATTTCACTATTTTGGCAAACTTATCAATAAGGGCTTTTTCGGAATTGGTGAACTGAACATAGGTGCCTTTTCCTCTATGCCTGACGTGACCGTCGGATGCTATCAAACCAGCGAGATACATTATATCTTCATCCAGAATTAACTTTTTAAGTTCGCACCCCGGAGCCTTGGCCACTCCGAACCTGTTGATTCTTCGCTTGGCTATCTCCCAATTCCAACCTATCTTTTGACAAATAGATCTAATCTCATCGATAGTCAAACGATAAAAAAAAGTTCGATAAGCGGTTGTTTTAGGAAAATAAAAAGCATGGTAAAGCTTGCGCCAATCAATCCCTAACTCTTTCGCTGCGTTAGCGAATCTGCCATATCTTTTTAACATAGCGCTTTTTAGTTGTCGTAAAAACTGGTTATCGAAGACTTTAACTTCACCGGGCAATAAATCTATTAAGTAAACTGACTTATCCTCATCTTGACTTCTTCCTCTTATATCGGTTGTTCCTACAGATAAAAGTCGGTCTCCTTTCCTTAAGGTATCAGCCTCGGTCCAGATTAAACCCTCAGGCTTATCTACCAGGACTTTATGGTTTGCAGTTAATTTGATTAAATTGTTATTGGTGGTCATTATATGTGCCAGCTTTCTGGGAGCTGGGTTGACAAAAAGTTCTCTAACGGGTCTTGTCGTAAGATGTGGGCTTTCGAATGATAGTACCTCAACGTCTCGCTCATCTACCACGGTCTCGATAACATTCTCTATTCTGTCAAATGAACCATCGGCAAGAGATATCAACTCGCCTTGGGGAACACATAAAGTACAGGAATAGAAAGTGTCCACGCTTTCATCGGTCATTCCTGCCATACGTTCATCGCGTTCCTCGTAGGCTTTTCTTGCCTCAGAGATATATTTTTCCACGTCTTCCTTTCGGGTGTAGATGGTAGCCTGGGCCTTGTCCACTATTGCCCCGAAGGTGTCGTGAAGGCGAGCGTGAATAATCACGCCAAAATGGCGAATCCTGAAGCCCTTCTTCTTCGCATCTTTACTAATCCTCAGCCAATTGAGATCTCTTTGACCCATATGGAATATTCCCATAGCCTCGTTTAAAAAAGTATGAATCTGCCTCTCCAATATGGGCTCAAAATCCTTCTGCATCTTCCTGCCAGCTACCTCCACGTATATCCCCAAAGGCATTGCCCCGCCTTCTTCAGCTTCCTCCACCTCCGGGCCAATTACTTCTATCTTTCCGTCTTCCACAGAGTCCAGATCTCTCGTGGTGACGTACTCAAAGGCAGTCGAATATTTCCCTCCAAACTGAACGTACATCTGCTCTTTTCTTACTGTTTCTCCCTCAAAGGCGGCAGAATAGGCAACGGGAATGGGTATTTCCGTTACCCTCACTTTAACGCCACGCACCTGGATTGAAGTAGGAACCAATTTTTTATGATCGAGTTCCTTAACCAAATGCTCGTAAGTGCATATACCGCTGGGTCTTATCTCAGGAATATCGGTATCGGCAATTACCGGAAAGCCCATGTTAATGGCTCCTGCGCCGGTAGCATACTTGACATCATCCAGCTCGCCTAAAGCCAAACCAAAGGCGAATACTCTGTTCTGGCAGTACTTGAGACACTTCACTCCCTCTCCCTTTTTCAAGCCGCCAAAGGTGAGAGCTGACCTGATGGCCCAGTTAAGGGGATAGATTCCGGTTATAGTATCGCGTCCGTAAGGAACTATATATGTCTCCCAACCCATCTGCACATTTTCTTCCTTAAGCTGGTCGATTATGCTCGTTCCATTATGATTGGAACCGACAAAACATATGATATTTCTCTTCTGAAGTTCCCTGACTATCTCCACTGCCGTCTTACTATCCGGAGCAGCACCCAATATAGCGGCAAAACCAGGCATCCTTCCATCTACCAGTTGTATTCCATAACTTCTCATCCAGGTATCGGTATAGAAACCCACACAATCGGGTTGGGGTTCTTTGCCATACAGATATCTTAGGGCGACAATAATCTCTTCTCCCAGAAGTGTAGCTATACCGGAATCGAGCGCATCGCCTAGATAGGGAAGCCATAGAGACTCGCTCGGCTCCTCTCTCAAAAGCGACTTCGCTTCCTCAAGTACGGGTACCATATCTCCTACAGTCTTTACCTCGACCCCCAAAAGGGCATAGGCCATGGGAAGAAAGAATGCTGTCTCGGGGAACTCAACTTTCTGATCTTTCCCTTTTTCCTTAATCGCTTTATTTACAAATTCTTCCGCTTCTTTTATTACCTTATGCGCGCCTCTAATCGCTGCCGCTGCCACAATCTTGGACATATTTCTCTCCTTCCGAAATCAATCTAATCTCTTCTAATAGCTAATTATGCTTTCTTCAAATTCCTGCTCAGTGAATAAATCTTTTCCTTCTTTTATTATCGGTAAAATCTTGGCAAAATCGAATCTGTCTTCCAGGAGCATCTCTTTTATCGGTGAAACGTCCACTTTCTTTTTCATCAAAATTCCCATGACCCCTGCCTGCTCAATCCTGTTAACCAGAATCATTCCCTGAATTCTATTCTCTCTAAGTACTACTTTTTTATACACAAAGTTTTTCTCGTCTTCCTTAACCAGCTGTTCATAATCTTTCTCTTTCGGCCGGGTTATGCCCACGGAAATTACCGGCAGTCCAAAAAATTCGACTGCATTCATCGCCATAGACCCGTCATACTTCAACTTTTTCCCGGCCATATTCAGTCCGGCAACCCTCCCCTGGGCCACGGCGCAGGGCCAGAGGGCATTGATAGTCGACTGGCCAGTAACCAAATCTTTCCCCTGAGCTACATCACCGGCAGCGTATACGTTGGGAAGATTTGTTTGCAGATAATCGTCAACCATAATTCCGTAATCGGTTTTGATTTCTGTGCCCTTTGCCAAATCTAAATTTGGCCTCACTCCCTTACCCACGATTACCAGTTCGCAATCCAATTTTTTACCGTCATCCAGCACCAGGCCGGTAACCTCTTTTCCGCCCAGAAACTCGACCGCAGCCACTCCCGTCATAACCTCAATGCCCTTCTCTTCAATCCTTTTCCTGACGAAATTTGCCGCTCCCCTATCGAGCATCTGAGACAGGACCTGGTTAGATTTAACTATTACTTTAACCTCTTTATTCCTTGCGTGCAGAGAATAGGCAGCTCTCAAACCTATCAATCCTCCGCCGAGAACAGAAACCTTGTGTACCTTATCCAGCCTCTTTTTGATTAATTGTGCGTCCCGGTAAGTCCTCAGGCCAAGAATTCCCTGTTTATCACTACCGGGTACCTCTACCATCTTGGGCGATGCGCCTGTAGCTATTAATAATCTATCGTATGCGATTTCCTTTCCCTTATCCAGGATAATCTTTCCCTCTTTCGGCAATAGCCTTTGTGCCTTAACCCCGTGCAACGCCTCCACTCTCTCTTTCGCATAGAAATCGCTACTTCTATATTTTAGTTTATCTTCCGCGATTTTCTCTGCTAAAAAGTAGGTAATAAGGCACCGGGAATATAGAGAGAACTTCTCGTCAGAGATAAGCGTTATCTTTCCTTCCCTGTCCTGACTTCTGATTGCCTCCACCGCGCTAATTCCGGCTGCGCTTCCCCCCACAATCACGTAGTCCATAACTCACCTCTTCTGTTTACCCAACCTTTCCCTGAACTCATCCCAGGTGCCTGCGAAAAGAGCCTTTGTGGGACAGGCTTCCACGCAGGCAAAACTTTCCTCTCTATCCGGGCAGAGGTCGCACTTCAAAGCCACGCTTTCCTGCCGCGAGATTGCCCCGAAGGGACAGACCATAATACACATCCAGCATCCCACGCACTTATCCGGATCGTGCCTGGTAAAGCCTTCTTCATCCTTGTACATTGCGCCGGACATACAGGCCTGGACGCAGGGCGCGTCTTCACAGTGGTGACAACGCAAGGGAAAAGGCTCCTTAGCCGTGCTCAGCACGACTACCCTCTGGCGGGGTTTTTTCTCTTCTTGTATTACCTGGAAAATATTTTTACTCTGGGAGTGTTCCACGCCGCAAGCTATTTCACAGGACTTACAACCCAGACATTTCTTTATGTCACAGAAAATCTTTTTCATCTCTATTTCACCGTCACTTTTTCTCGTTCATACATTACTGGTTTTAACTTGAGTGCTTCTCTCTTTTTATTGATATGCTCAATCATCAGGCGGGCAGCCTTTATGGGATCCGATTCAAAGGCGAAATTTGCTCCCACAACCTTTTCCAGTCTTCTGGTAAGTAACTCGGTTAGCTCCCTGCTTCCCAGGACCGGGAAAGGGTTCCCCAGCACGGTAAATACCCCGGAAGCCACTACGTAAAAGGCGATAGCTACTGCTTTCTCGCTCATCCATTCCGGGGCTGCGCCAGCAACAGGCAAGTCGGATATGTCATCGCCCAAACCGCCTTCGTTAACGACGTTGCAGAGAGTAATCAGGATTCGGCTATTATCCACGCAAGAGCCCACGTGCAGAACCGGGGGAACTCCTACCGCCTGGCATATCTCCCTGAGACCCTCGCCCGCGTATTGAAACGCTGATTCTGGCTTCAAAAGTCCCGCCTTGGCATTGGCAATTGCTGAACAACCGGTAACCACCACCAGAACATCGTTCTTAATCAACTCCTTTGCCATCTCCACATGTCCCCAATCCTGCTTTATCTTGGGATTATTGCAGCCGACAATAGCTGCCGCCCCCCTCAATCTGCCGCTGATTATGGCATCGTTCAGGGGACGATAAGTGGCTCGGTATCTGCCTCCCAGAAACCTGAACACGCTCTCCGCGGTAAATCCCGCCACCAAATCCATTTTCTCTTCCGGTATATTGACTTTATCTTTTACTCTATTTTTGAAATTTTCTACTGCCATTCTTACGATCTTCTTGGCGATAGGCAGAGCTTCCTCTTCTTTGAATTCCACATGTTCTGCCCCGGGAAATTTTGCCTTGGGAGAAGTGGAGACAATTTTTGTATGGAAACATTTAGCCATTGAGGAAAGAGCGGGCATTACGCACTGAACGTCCACCAGCATCAGGTCGACTGCTCCTGTGACTATGGCCAGCTCCTGCTGCAGGAAATTCCCCGCAATAGGAATGCCGTGGCGCATCAGAATCTCGTTGGCAGTGCAACATATTCCCGCAAGGTTAATGCCATTTGCTCCGTTCTTTTGAGCAAGTTCGACGAGCTCCTTATCCTGACTGGCAGTCACAATCACGTCGGAAAGCGTGGGCTCGTGGCCATGGACTACCAGGTTGACTTCATCTTCCTTAAGTACTCCCAGGTTCACCTTGGCACGGATGGGTCTGGGCGTCCCGAAAAGTACGTCGGAAAGTTCCGTGGCAATCATCGACCCGCCCCATCCGTCTCCTAAAGCAGTTTTCATGCCATGGGTTATGAGATTTTCAGAATCGTTATCGACTCCCATGTTCGTACGATGCATTACCTCCACGATTTCCCTGTCGATTCCTCTGGGCATAATCCCCAGCTTCCGCCATAAGGCCTGTCTCTTTTCCGGCGCGCGGTGAGAAAACTTGAGCTCTCCGTGCTGCTGCCCGAACTCGGAAAACACTTTTTCCGCCACTTCTATCGCAATATTTTTCTTATCTTTTCCATCAGTCTTTATTCCCAGCTCGCCAGCCAGAGAAAACAACTTCTCCTCATCCTTAACCCCATAACCTTTCGTGTTTCCCTGGGCAGTCATAAGCAACGTGTGAGCAATGTCCCGGCCATGGTCAGAGTGGGCGCTGGCCCCGGCAGCAATCATACGGGTTAAGTTCCGCGCTCCGATAATCTCCGGAGTAGCTCCACAAACTCCTTTCTGGGGACCCTCCTCGAAGGGATCGATCCGGCAAGGCCCCAAGATGCAGTTCCGGCAGCAAAGCCCGAGTTCGCCAAACCCGCATTGAGGAACCATCGCTTCATATCGCTCCCAGGCAGTGTCAACCCCCTCTTTTTCGGCAATCTCCAGTAGTTCCTGGCTTGCTCTATCTATTGACTTATCTTCCTTTTTCATTCTGCCTCCTTATTAAACCTTCCTTAATCTCTTTTACCTCTTCAATTATAGAATCTGTAACTTTATCAATTAAGTTTTCATTATACCAAATGAAACCCAAAATTTCAAAATCGGAAAGATTCTTTTGGATGAAATCTACGTCTTCATCACTGCGAACCTTATTTCCCACAAGAAAAACTTTCGCTATTCTCAGATCTTTTGCCAGAGACTTAATTCTCGCCGCCGTCTCAATACTCCTCATGCTCGGCTCCACGACCACAATGAGACCGTCGACTCCTTCTGCCGTGCCTCTTCCCAAATGCTCTATTCCTGCTTCCATATCGAGAATCGCCACATCCTCGCGGGCAAAAAATAGGTGCGAAAGAACTGCTTTAAGAAAAGCATTTTCCGGACAGAAGCATCCGCTTCCACCTTTCTTCACTCTTCCCATAAGGAGAAGTTTTATGCCTTTATGCTCCCGGGAAAACTTTTCGGGAATATCGTCCACCCGGGGATTCAGCTTGAAGTAGCCTCCTACCGTGCCGGGTTTAGCTCCTGTCCTCTCCTCAATAAGTTCCTTCATCTCCACAAGGGGAATTATCTTCTCCGGTTCGGGAAAGCCAAGAGTGGCTGCCAGGTTGCTGTCGGGATCGGCATCGATAGCGATAACTCTCCTACCCTCCTGAGCGAAACTGAGGGCCAATCCTGCGGCCAGAGTAGTCTTTCCCACTCCCCCCTTACCGGTTATTGCCAACTTCATCTCTCTACCACTCTCAACATTTTTACCATTTAAAAGATAGTTTGTGAAGGACTTCTGGAATTTTAGCCAAAAAACAAGGACAATCTTTTCCTTGGTGCGAAGGGATTTGGTGTAGCGAGCATTAGAATTTTTAGCCAAAAATCGAAGATTAGAGTTTATCCCCGCGAAGACGGGGGAAACTCCTGAGATTTTTGGCGGTGCTCGAAGAGCAAAAAATTGTTAGCGAGCGAACCAAATCCCGAGCTACCTTTTGGCGTCAAAAAATTCCGTAGGGACGAACAGACTATCTTTTAAATGTCATTTCCTTGCTTACCAAGTCTTTATATGCCTTATGGATTCTCTGAGTCGCGGGGCCTGGTTTTCCCTTGCCGATTCGGTGACCATCGATTTCTACCAGGGGCATAATTTCAATCAAAGAGTTAGTAAGGAAAACTTCCTCTGCTGCCATCAATTCCTCCAAGGAAATCCTTCTCTTATGTGCCTTAAGTCCCAAACTGGTAGCCAACTCCAGAACAGCTCCCCGCGTTATCCCGGGCAATAATCCCGACTCTTCCGGCGGCGTAATTACATCTCTCTTTTTCACCAAAAAGATATTGCTCGTGGAAGCTTCGGTAACTTCGCCCAAAGTATTTAACAAAATTCCCTCATCGAACCGCTTCGCTTTTGCCTCTTTTCTGGCCAGTATATTATTCAGAAAGTTGAGTGACTTCAACCGGGAGACTGGCGATGCCTGATTCTGTCTCGTCTTAACTACTGTAGCTCTCCATCCTTTTCCGTACTCTGCAGCAGATAGCGGCTTGAACTTTCTGGCCACTATTACCAGAGTGGCTGAAGACTCGGATTTAGAAATCAAGCCGGGCTGGGAGACTCCCCGGGAAATAGTAATCCTTACATAAGCCTCAGAAAGATTATTTATCCTTATAATTCGCTTGACTATATTCTTTAACTTTTCCCGAGTATAGGAGAAAGAGAGCTCTATTTCTTTTGCCGAGCGGAACAGCCTGTCCAGATGGTCTTCCAGGCGAAAAACCTCGGCGCAATAGGCCCGCATTGTCTCAAACAGACCATCCCCATAAAGAAATCCTCTGTCGAAGACAGAAATCTTTGCCCGACTGAGATTGACAAAAGAACCGTTGAGAAAGATTTTCTGCATAGCTACAACTATTTGCATCCCACCCTTTCGGGAGGACTCCGTAAAGCGAAACTTATAAACTGCCGGGATGGGTGGGCGTCTCTCGCCCCTTTTCTATGGAAAGCGCTCTTATCAAGGCTTTGGCTTTATGTAACGTCTCCTCGTATTCTGCCGCGGGATCAGAGTCGGCTACGATTCCGCCGCCAGCGTGAAAGTATATCTTTTCACCGGTCATTACCATAGTTCTAATTACGATGTTGAGGTCGGTTTCCCCATTAAATCCTATGTATCCGATAGAGCCAGTGTAAACGCCCCTCTGATTTGGCTCCAGCTCATCGATTATCTCCATAGCCCTTATCTTGGGAGCACCGGTTATTGAACCCCCGGGGAAACAGGCTTTCAAGCAGTCAATGTGATCTTTATCTTTCTTCAGCACTCCTTCCACCGTGGAAACCAGGTGAAAGACCGTGGGATAGGTCTCCAGAGTAATTAGTTTGGGAACTCTCACGGAGCCGTATTCGCAGACTCTCCCCAAATCGTTCCTTTCCAGATCAACTATCATTACTAGTTCTGCCTTATCCTTCTCGCTTTCCCAGAGTTCCCTGGCTAACTCTTTATCTTCGAGGTCGTCCCTACCACGGGGTCGCGTGCCTTTGATGGGGCGGGTCTTGACCTTTTTTCCCGATATGCGCAGGAACCTTTCGGGAGAAGCCCCTACGACACTCAGTTCCGGAAAATTTAAGAAACTCGCAAAAGGCGCGGGATTAATGCGACTGAGCTTCTCATATATGGTAAACGGCAAAGCCATCCGGGAGCATGCAAACCTCTGGGAAAGGTTTGCCTGAAAGATGTCTCCTGCCCTGATATACTCTTTGACTCTCTTTATAGCGTCAAGATAGTCTGACCGGGAAAAATTCGAGCTTATTTCCCCGATACCGTATTCTTCCCTGACTGAGAAATCTTGCCACGAAGCCTTGTTCAATTTACTCAGTATCTCTTCCAGGCGCCACTTGGCTCTCTCTCTTCTTCTGGCCGGTTCTTTTTCCGGAAGACCCGACGAAGAGATGAACATTCTCCCTGTCAAGTGGTCGAAGGTTACTACCCGGTCATAAAAACCTAAATAGCAGTCGGGAAGTTGTAAATCGTCAAAGCTGTTTCTGGGCAGCTTTTCCACGAAATGGCATAAGTCATAGCCAAAATAGCCGACTGCTCCCCCGGGAAAAGGAGAGTGGCCGGAAGAACCTAAATTGTACCGGGAAACTAGCCCTTTGAGAACATCAAAAGGGTCTCCCC
The DNA here is from genome assembly GCA_964345635.1 of uncultured Clostridia bacterium. GTDB lineage: Bacteria > UBA6262 > WVXT01 > WVXT01 > WVXT01 > WVXT01. The sequence goes on along the minus strand of CAYFRM010000065.1, from coordinate 2,067 downwards.
AGACTCTCTCAATCCGGTCTCCTGCAAAAATTTCAATCTCTTTTCCCTTGCTCTTGAACACAAGAAAGGGCTCGTTACCGACGAAAGAATACCTGCTGAAATCGCTTACGGAACCTCCGCTTTCCAGGAGGAAACTGTAACGGCTGTCCATAAATCTACGGAATAACTTATGCGGAGGGGATAGAGGAGAAATTTCCCCTATCCACTGTAATGGTTCGACAAGCTTCTCCACTTATTCACCCCCGGAAATAGCCGGCTCTAATACTATCGGAAACTCCTCTGGTCAACTTTACTACTTTTTCGGCAATTTCCACTGGTAGAGTTCCCGTCCCGCAACTGGGAGTAATCAATAAGTTCTCCAGAATCTTTTCTCTTTCCACGCCTTTACTGCTTAAGAGTTTCAATCCTTCTTCGAATCTCTTGGCTAAGCTAGTTATCTCCTCTTCCATTGCTTTTGATGATGCAGGCACAATACCCCAGGCCAAATACCGGCCCTGATGCAAAAATTCTTTCAACTTCTCCGGGTATAAACTGATAGTCTCCAGGTAGCTATAGGCATCAAAACTTATGATATCCACCTTTGTATCCATAAGGATCGACCAGTCAGTGTTTCCGCAACAGTGTATCCCGGCAATGGCTCCCTCTGATTTAATGGAGTCTATAACCTGATTCAGATAGTCTACTACTTCATCCCGACTCAGCGAGACAAAGGCAGAACCAAAGGATGCGAGATAGGGCTCGTCTATAAAAATAATAATCTGCGGGAAGACCTCTTTCATCCTGGTAATCTGCCAGCGAGCCTTCATCGCGCAGGTCTTTACTACCGCATCCACAAGCTGCTCGTGATAGAGGATAGACTTTCTATTCTCGTCAGTAACCGTGAGACCGAAACTGACGGGGCCGATAAGTTGTCCCTTAAGCGCCAGAATACTGTTTTCTCCTTTTCCTTTTGACAGTTTTTTCCGCAATTGTTCCATAAGCGCGTAGAATCCTGCCGCATAATCCTCGCTAATTTTAAAATAATCGACTTCATTATTTACTATCTTTTCGTAGAATTTCTCTAATTCCCCGTCTATTTCTCCTTTTGTCTGGAAATAGACTTTTCCTTTCTCCTCGTCCAGGACGAGGCAGGGCATTCCTTCGCTCACCTGTATATACATATTCTCCCGTAAATTACGCCGGGGAAGTTGAGGCCAGGCCGGTATTTGAGAAAAACTCTCCAGAACTATCTCACAGGCTCTATCAACGTCCTGATGAGGTAGACTGCCAATCGCTGTGCAGATTCCTTTAAATTCCATCCTCCCCACCTCCAGAAAAGGGGACAGGCTACTTTTTCTCCCATTTTAGAAGTTCCATAATTTTTCCCAGAGTCCCGCCTTCTTCAATCTCCTTGCGTATCCTGTTCTCCCTCTCCAGTACATCCATCGCCCGATTGGTGATCTCTACGGCTCTTTTTTCAGGGATGACTACAACTCCGTCATCGTCTCCGAAAACCCAGTCTCCGGGAAAGACTCTCACTCCACTAACTTCTATGGGCATCCCCATTTCACCGAATCCTTTAGGCTCCCCCGCTGTAGGCGTAATGATTCGGGCAAAAGCAGGGAATTTGAGCTTCCTGATTTCGGGCACGTCCCTGATCGCCCCGTCAATTACCACTCCCGCTATTTTCTTTTGTATGCAACTGTTAGTAGCCAACTCTCCCCATACCGCCGGTCCCACGCCTCCTGCATCAACCACGATGACGCTACCCTGGGGTGCCTCATCTATTGCCTCCACGGTCTTTGCCCAGTCTCCCGGATAGGTTCTAACGGTGAACGCAGGTCCAATCATCTTCACGCCAGAACATACCGGACGAATACCTTTCAGTTCTCCTTGCCGGTGCATGGCATCAGAGATGTTCGGTGAAGAGACTTTGGAAAGCATCTCCCTGATATCTTTCTTAGAAACTCTCTTGAACAGTTCGCTTTTGATTTTAACCTTTTTTTCTATTGCCTTCCTAATTTCTGCGGTTGCCTCTTTGGCGTCCACGCTTTTGATAATCGCTCCCCCCACAACAATAATATTTGC